>JAFMKX010000080.1 GCA_017852615.1 Pontimonas sp.
GTTCTTGGTCACCTCGAGCAGCGGGGTGCCGAGAAATGTTTAGTGGTTTCCCCACCTCTGCTTCGATAATCGCTAAAGCCTCATTGATTGTGCGCTCTTCCCCGCCAGCGATGTTGAATACCTCACCGGGATCTCCAGCACTGAGTGCCTGGATTGTTCCCGCAACACAGTCATCAATGTAGGTGTTGGAGCGAGATTGTTCCCCGGAACCAAAAAGGGTGATTTCCTCGCCGGCCAAGGCCTTGGCGATGAATTTCCGATACGCCATGTCAGGCCGCTGGCCGGGTCCATAGACAGAAAAGTATCGAAGAATCATTCCTGGGAAACCGGAATCTCTAAGGTGAGCCAACACGAGTTGTTCTGCGGCCAGCTTGGTCACGCCATAGGGAGAAACAGGCCTGATTTCCTGGTTTTCATCTCCGACGGCGCTTTTGCCATACACAGAAGACGTTGAGATCTGAATGAATTTGGTGAGATCCCACGCACTGGATGCCTCAATGAGACGAGACAGAGCGGATAGATTGCAACTGGAATACAGGTCAAACGCTGTCCAGCTCAATCCAAGCCCGGGCATAGCGGCTTCATTGATCACATATTCAATGTCACGGGGTAACACGCTCAAATCATCGCTTCGAAGATCTAACTGGAACGTGTCGACACCATCCAAAGTTGTCAAGAAATCAAATCGAGCGATTTTTTCTTTGGCTGGATAGAGACCATCCAACAGCGCATCGAGGGCGACCACAGGAGTCCCCTGAGCGTTCAGCGCTCTGACAACTGCTGAACCGATAAAACCGGCTGCTCCGGTGACCAAGACTTTACTCAACACGTTATGCAGGCCTTTCGTCGCCCATCGATTTCACCGAAAAGTCGAATCAATTATTAGGAATCGTAAAGCTCATCGTATTGCGAAGTAATCACTGCCGGGGAAAAGTGGGCCTGGGCAGCCGCCATTAATGGTGACCTGCGTTGGGTTGTGGCCGAGGGTGCTTCGTCAGCGATGTGGGTCATTTGCTGGAGCAGTTCTTGAGAGTCGCGGAACGTCATGCCCGCTCCCAAACGAGTAATCAGCTCGGGCATCCCTCCTACCTCTCTCACCACTGATCGACAGCCACGCGCCGCGGCCTCGACAATGACCAGCGGAGCGTTTTCCGCCCGAGAGGGTGAGATCAGGCAACGGGTTCGTGAAAGAAGTGTCGAAAGTTCGCTTCGATTGACTCTGCCTACGAGGCTAATCCCGGGGCCAGCAAATTCTTCCCCACCTCCCCCCACCAATGCCATCGTTGCCTGCGGGTGTTTGTGGTGAATTTTGGCGAAAGCTGAAACCGCGTCGTTGACTTGCTTGACTCCATCCGAGAGGTTCTGCGCAACGACACAAAATGTGTAGGCCTCCCTATGGCCTATTTCGCCAGGTTCCGCAGTTGGGTTGGTCGGGAAAAACTCCACTCCACAAGGATTGGCAATGACCGATATCTCTCTGCCTTGGAACACGGCGCTGTCGGCTGCAAGTTCGGCAAGCCATGTGCTGGGGGCAACAATACTGAGGTCTTTTATCTCCTGGAAAGCGCCAACTTTGTGGGCCAAAGCTGACGTGACAGTATCGGTGAAGAGCGTCCGCACCGCAGGACAATTGCTGCAATTGCCCCTGAACCCCTGACAATCCAGGGAGTAATGACAAGCTCCAGTGAACGGATTCATATCGTGGAGAGTCCAGATTATTTTCTTGTGTCCCCAGAGCTTGCCCATCTTCTCAACCGGTAGCACCCCGTTGATGTTATGCAGGTGGACAATGTCTGACTGGGATGGGTCGGCAGTAAGCCTGCTTGAGACTTCATCTCGCAGCACGCTAATGGGTGCAGTGAAGCGGGGTTGTTTAACTAGGTACTCATCGAGACCCGCAGCGATGGTGTGACGAGGGGCGCTGAAGGGCTCAGCTCTCAGATTTTTTTCGATGGAGTAGGCGAATCGCGATTCCCTCCCGCTGGAGTTTTGTTGATCGACAAGAATCTGGGCAACGGACCCTGCCCCTCCAGATCGGGAGAAACTCACGTGGGTAACTGAACGAGGCACAGTACTACGCTAGTCAACGAACTCGGGCGGGTCGAGCAGGACCCCGCCCCTCGCAGGTGGAGGCAGCTTGATGAAGACAGCGTCAATGGCTCCGGTAGTTCTTTTGGGGTTCAACCGACCTGAGCTCACGAAGCAAGTTTTTGAGGTAATTCGCGGGATAAAGCCAGAGAAACTCTTTCTCGTCATGGATGGCCCTCGGGCCGGATTTTCCGAAGATGTTCGCTTGGTGAGCGAGACGCGAGAAGTAGTTGCAGATATTGATTGGCCTTGTGAAGTGGTCCGGGAGTATGCCCCGGAAAATTTGGGATTGAAGCGACGAATCACCTCCGGGCTTGATCTAGTGTTCGACCTCTGCGATAGGGCCATCATTGTGGAAGACGACTGTGTCGCAGACCCCAGCTTCTTCACTTTTTGTCATGAATTGCTCAGCCGATATGAAACCTCGCCAGAGGTTGGCATCATTGGTGGGTCTAGTCGCCTCCGGGGCCATTGGAATGCAGAGAGCTCCTATGGCTTCTCCAGCGATATCCGGATTTGGGGTTGGGCCACCTGGGCTCGAGTGTGGAAAGAGTTTTCCCGAAGCGGAGACCTTGAAGCGTCCTGGAGCGAAACCGAGCGGGCGCGCATTCTGGAATCGGTAGCGTCCGGGCCTCGTCGTCGTGCTTTTGGCACGATGCTCGATAAAGCCTCGACGCTGGACTCCTGGGCTTTGCCTTTTGCCGTTCATTGCATGGCGAAGGGATATCTCAGTGTGGTGCCCCGACATAACTTGGTGGAAAATATTGGTTTTGGAAGTCTCTCCACCCACACGAAGTTTGAAGACTTCGTCGCACAAGTCCCCGCGGAGCCTATGCCCTTTCCTCTTGTCCATCCGTTAGAAGTCCAACTCGATGCCCGCATCGATGCGCTGGAATCACAATTGGATGCCCGCGAATGGATTCTCTATCCTTTGCGCCATCCATTTGACGTAGCATCCCGGGTGATGCGTTTCTTCTGGCACAAGCTGGCTAAAAGTTGGCAGAGGTGATGGCGAGTCCACTGGGCCCAAGGTGTGTAAGGTTTTCGATATGACTTCCCCTACGCCATCCCAGCCCAGGTCCTTCACTATCAGCTCGAAGCAGATTACCGATGAGTCCGAGGCCTACGTCGTCGCTGAGATTGGGGCTAACCATCAGGGTGATCTCGACACCGCGAAGAAGATGATTCAGGCTGCCGCCACGGCGGGGGCTGACGCAGTGAAGTTTCAAAAGCGCGACAACCAAGCGCTCTTTACGGTCGAGGCATACAACGCACCGTATGCCAGCGAGAATGCCTTTGGAGCCACCTATGGTGAGCACCGCGAGGCTCTGGAGTTTGGCAAAGAGGAATATCTCGAGCTGATAGAAGAATCCAAAATCCAAGGAGTGGAGTTTTTTGCTACTCCGTGGGATTTTCCGAGCGTGGATTTTCTCGAAGACCTCGATGTTCCTGCCTACAAAGTAGCTAGTTGCGACCTCACCAACACTCCACTGTTGAGCTATATCGCCAGTATGGGAAGGCCCACCATTATTTCCACCGGTGGAGGAACTATTGAGGCGGTCGATCGGGCCGTGGAAATCGTCCAATCGTTCAACACCCCACTGTGTGTGATGCAGTGCACTTCGGGCTACCCGCCGCAATTTAATGAACTCAATCTCAGTGTGATTGAGACTTTCCGGGAACGCTATCCGGAGGCCACGATTGGGTATTCCGGTCACGATAGTGGGATTGCTATGGGCCTCATTG
>JAFMKX010000015.1:0-5105 GCA_017852615.1 Pontimonas sp.
TGTCATCCACACCGGGGAACATCCCTCCGCGCAAAGGCGAGAGAACGTGCGCGTGAAGGCGAGCGCTAGTCCAGGCCTTGCCCGACCATTTATTTAGCAGCCCTTGGTCTGGACGACGGCAACACTCCGAATCCGGGCACCGGGAGACTTTTCGCTGCGTCGTATCGCGACCTCTAAACCACTTCGCATCTTCAAATTTCACCCCAACGGTGATGGAAAACTCATCAGCGAGTGAGGTCCCAATTTGAGTGGACTCCCAGAAAGTTCCCTCAGGGGTGTCGGTGAATTGGTAGTACTCCGTCGTTCGGTTTTTCCGAACGAACGCTTCCCTGGCACTCCAGTGTCGACAGACAATCTGTCCTTCGGTGGAACCGGTGACGTCCTCGGGTAGGGCTAATCCATCGTTTTCATAGGCCTTATAGATCGCGCCATCATCGCCAACGCGGAGGAAGTGCAGCGGAAGCTCCAAATGTTTCGTAGCCAGGTTCATAAAACGCAACCCAGCAGCCTCGTGGGTAACCCCGAAAGCATCCCTAAAGTCTTCTACCGCAAGGTTTTTTGATTTCTTCGCTGCCCTCAAAAACTCCAGCGCGGGCGTGAGCGGCATCAGACACGCTGCGGCGAAATAGTTGATATCGAGGCGTTGTTGCAAGAACTCTTCATAGGTCTTGGGGACGGGGTGGCCCAGTATTTGGTGCGCAATGGCTTGCAGCGCCAAGGAGCGCAACCCGTGCCCGCCCGGAATCGAGGCGGGTGGGAGATAAATTCGACCGTTTTCTAAATCGGTCACACTCCTCGCACTGCGCGGGAGGTCCCCCGCGTGGACTATCTCAAGGCCCAAGGAGTTCGCCATGAGGGCGACCTCTCGGTGTGTGAGAGCGCCGGTGGAGGTGTGACCCACTGATCTCACAAGATCTTCGGCAAGTTTTTCTAAATCAGGGCGATAGTTATCCAAATCGCGCATCGCCAGTCGCAATTCAGTATTGGCTCGACGGGCTTCCTCTGGAGTGGCGAGAGCTCTTTTTTCCCTTCGAACAAGTTCCTGATAGAGCCCCACCAGGACTCGCAGGTGGTCATCACTCACACTTTTTGACAGACGAATCGGCGGCAAACCCAGCGCTGTCACCATCGAACTGGACTGTGCCCCCGCCCACTCTCGCTCAAGTTTGGCCCGCTCGCTCGGAGGTTCCTGGTCCAAAAGCTGAGCCATCTCGACTCCGAGAGTCTCCGCCAGCGCTGAGAGCAAGCCAATTTTGGCTTCGCGCTTCCCGGTTTCCACCAGAGACAGTTGGCTGGCGGTTACTCCTACCTGGGCGCTGAGCTCATCCAAAGTCAATCCAGCACGGGTTCGAAAGTGGCGAACGCGCTGCCCTAAAGCCAATATTTCTACCATTGTCTGACAATATCGCAAAAACACCGTTTTTTGACAAGCTATTTGGTCATGTTCGTACCGACTTCTTGACAATAGTGGAGGTATCCACCAGGCAAAGGAGCACTGTCATGACCCCCACCATTGATGCCCCCACCCGCACCACCCAGACATCTAGTGCTGTGAGTGCCCCGGTAGAAGTGCTTGAGTGGGTTCATGAGGCAGCAGCGTGGCTCACACCTCGCGAGGTCGTGTGGTGCGATGGGTCCCCCGCGGAGGCTCAACGGCTGACCGCAACACTGGTCGAATCAGGAACCTTCACACCCCTCAACCCCGAGAAACGCCCTGGCAGCTACTTGGCACGAAGTGAACCCAGTGACGTAGCCCGAGTGGAATCTCGCACGTTTGTCTGCACCACAGACCCCCTCGATGCCGGGCCGACCAACAATTGGGTGGACCCCCAGGAGATGAAGGACACCCTGCGTGAGGTCGCTCGCGGCAGCATGGCAGGCCGCACGCTCTATGTTGTGCCCTTCTCCATGGGGCCTCTGGATTCACCCCTTTCGCGTCCTGGAGTCCAAATCACCGATTCGGCCTATGTGGCGCTGAGTCTGCACACCATGGTGCGCGTGAGCACCACCGTGTTAGTTCGCATTGCCGAGGGTGCTTCCTGGACCCGCTGCACCCACACGGTTGGAGCACCACTGGCCGAGGGCGAGATTGATAGTGCGTGGCCGTGTAATGACACGAAGTACATCTCTCACTTCCCAGAATCCAACGAAATTATCTCCTTCGGTTCCGCCTACGGCGGCAACGCTTTGCTCCCCAAAAAAGCTTTCGCACTGCGCATGGCGTCGGTACTGGCCAAGAACGAGGGTTGGCTGGCCGAGCACATGTTGTTGGTGAAGGTCACAAGCCCGGAAGGCAAGTCCTACACAATGGTCGCCGCTTTCCCCAGCGCCTGCGGCAAAACCAATTTCGCCATGATGCAACCAAGCCTCCCCGGCTGGAAGATCGAAACCCTCGGCGATGACATCGCCTGGCTTGCCCCTGGCACGGATGGTCGCTTGCGAGCCATCAATCCCGAGGCGGGATTCTTTGGGGTAGCACCCGGGACCAGCACGTCGACTAATCCCGTGGCCATGACCATGCTTGAGAAGAACACCGTGTTTACCAATGTTGCGCTCACCAGCGATGGTGATGTGTGGTGGGAAGGTATGTCGAAACCGACCCCTGAAGGCCTTACTAACTGGCTTGGCGAATCCCATGACCCCGACAGCGGAGAAGCGGCAGCTCACCCCAACTCGCGCTTCACCGTGGGACTCGAGGCGTGCCCGAGTTTGGCCAGCGAATGGGATGACCCAGAGGGCGTCGTGGTGGATGCGATTATTTTTGGTGGCCGACGCTCCAGCACCGTTCCATTGGTATTGGAATCCAGGAACTGGAATCACGGCGTGTTCTTAGGAGCCACCATTGCCTCGGAGCGCACCGCGGCTGCGGAGGGAGAAGTCGGAGAAGTGCGACGCGATCCCTTCGCCATGTTGCCCTTCCTTGGATACAACCTCGGTGACTACTTGCAGCACTGGCTCTCGATGGGAGACACCCTCAGGGTGACAGGCCGCTTACCCCGGATTTTCCAGGTGAACTGGTTCCAAAAGGGAGAAGACGGCTCCTTCCTTTGGCCAGGTTTTGGAGAGAACTCCCGGGTCTTGGAATGGATGGTGGACCGCCTCGAAGGCCGCGTCGCCGCCCAGGACTCCCCCATCGGTCTGCTGCCCAAGAGTCTCAACACCGAGGGCCTGGATTTGGATTCCTCCAGCATCGACGCCTTGACCAGTGTGGACACCGCGGCAGTAGAAGCGGACCTGGATGATGCTGAAGAGTTCCTCGCTCGATGCGAAGACCGCTTACCCGTTGCCATCACCGAAGAGCTCGCCGCCACCAGGATTCGCCTTCGCTCGTGAATGATTAGGCTCGAGGTATGAGTGAATCAGAGACAATCCGGGTCACCTTAGAGACCCAAGGCCATGTTCTTTTTATCGGCCTCAATCGTGTGGACAAACGAAACGCCGCTGACAAGGCGATGTTGGATCAACTCTCCCTGGCCTATGGCGAATTGGATCGAAACCCGGAGCTTCGTGTCGCAGTGGTGCACGCCCATGGGGAGCATTTCAGCGCTGGGCTAGATCTCAGCGATATCGGCCCAGCCCTCGCACAAGAAGGTGCGATTTCGCTTCCCGAAGGCGGTCTAGACCCGTGGGGTGTTTCGAGTGCCCCCGTGCGGAAACCAGTCGTGATGGCAATCCAAGGAATCTGTTTCACCTTAGGTGTGGAACTCGCCCTGGCCAGTGACGTGGTCATCGCTAGGCATAACGCGTCCTTCGCCCAGTTAGAAGTGGCCCGAGGCATCCTGCCCTTTGGCGGAGCGACCACGCGCATGCCGCGCGCTGCTGGGTGGTCTAACGCCATGAGGTGGTTACTCACCGCAGAAACCTTTGACGCCTCAGAAGCACACCGCCTGGGCATTGTGACCGAAGTTGTCGAGGCAGACCCGCTCGAGCGCGCCGGTGAGATAGCCCGCATGATTGCCGCCCAAGCTCCGCTTGCCGTGCAAGCCACTCTGGCATCTGCCCGCGCAGCCCAGGAAAGTATGGCCAGTGAACACAGTGCTTTGGCTGGCCGGCTAGCGGCGTTGATGCGCACCCAGGATGTTCAGCGCGGAATGCAGGCGTTTATGACGAAGTCCCCCGCCGAATTCCAGGGCGACTAAGCAGCAAAGCCGCTAAACTGGTGGCATCAACGAAAGGGTCCCGTGGACCGTACGGCCATTGTCACCGGAGCAAGCAGCGGAATCGGTGCTGAAGTAGCCAGGGAACTGGCGCGCCGTTCCTGGCGAGTAGCGGTGGTGGGCCGTAACCCCGAGCGCACCGAAGCAGTCGCCAAGAGCATCAACGCCACGGCGTTTGTCTGTGATTTTGATTCCCTCGACAACGTGCGAAATCTCGCAGAGGAACTCACCCAACGCTTTGATCGCATTGACGCTGTGGTTAACAACGCCGGTGGCATTGTGGCGAAACGCCAGGAAAGCATCGACTCCCACGAACTCACCCTGCAACGCAATGTGCTGGGCTCCGTCGTACTCACCGAACGCCTCGTGCCAAAATTGCTGCACACTCGAGGGCGCGTGATTCATACCTCGTCGATGGTCTCGAGGCTGGGCAAAATTGAACTCGATGATTTAGGTTTTTCTTATCGTCGCTTCGGTGCTGGCTGGTGGCCCTATGCCTCGGCCAAATTGGGCGTCATTTTGTATGCCCGGTCCTTGGCCATGCGCACCGGATTGGAAAGTTATCCAGTACACCCCGGTTACGTGCGAAGCGGTTTTGGTGCTGAATCGCGAAGCGGAAAAGCGATTCTCTCTCTCACCGGTTGGATGCAAATTAGCCCTGAGGCGGGCGCAGCTCCCCTGGTCCACCTGGTCGACACTCCTGAGCTCGGCGTGGAAAACGGGACCTACTTTGATGGCTTAACACCCGACGGGCCCACCCATCCGGCTGCCGCCGATCGAGACTTCGTTACGGCATACTGGCGAAAGATCGCGGAGTTGGTTGGCACGCCAGTGGAACACCATCACGCAACGTAGTCAAGGAGTTCTCATGCGCAGAAGTATTCGCACCCCCGCCACGGCAGTACTAGCCCTTCTCTTGGCTGTGGGCGGATCAAGTTGCGCAGCCCT
>JAFMKX010000015.1:5406-13101 GCA_017852615.1 Pontimonas sp.
TGGTATTTGCCTGCCAGCGAGAGCGTGTCGGTCACCTCGGTGGCTCTCATTAGCTCCGATACGCGAGCAACCATCGAAGCAACACTGATCGCAACGGGCGCCAGTAAGCAGGAATCCGGCGGAGGGACATTATTCTCTATCGCTTCGACCACCTCAGATATTTCCCCGGACTACATCGCCACGGAAACCCATTTCCTCACCGACATTGTCTGCCCTTCCACACTGGCCGAGTCTTCGTGTGCCGCGTGGGTGACGAGTAACTATGCGTTTGGCAAAGCCACCCCACTCACGGTGGATGCGGCTGCCCAGCTCGGCGTCTACAGCAACTAGCTACCAGATGGCTGGTCGCTGGTGACCCCAGCTCAGCTGCGAAGAAAGCTGATGGCCAAGCGCAAGCACGGTAGCGTCCCCGCCGGGGCTACCAATCAGCTGGACCCCCACCGGCAGGCCCTGTCCCGATAGCGATACCGGTAACGCAAGCGCAGGCAATCCCGAGACATTAACAAAACTGCTAAACGGTGTGACCTGGATTTGTTGGCGGAAGTTTCTCTCCGCATCCTCCTTGTCATACCAACCCAGCTCAGGGGCAGCAGTGGCAAGACCGGGGGTGAGCACGATGTCGTAGGGAGAAAACGCTTCGATGGTGTGGGTCTCAAATTGGGCAAGTTCACGCAAGGCCAACGCAAGCTCTCGCGCGGAAAGCTTTGCCCCCTCCTCCACGAGGTATCGGGTGAGATTTTCCAACACATCGTGACCACCGGCAGGGATATCCAAGGTTGCCGCTGATGCTCGCCAGAGCGTGGCGAAAGCATCGGCATAACCGTGTCGCGGCGTCCACTCCAGGTCAGCCACAGTGTGGCCAAGATCTCGGGCGAGCTGCGTGACCTGGTCTAGAGCAGCGAGCGCCTCAGGATTGATGTCGATACCCATGCCATCACCCCAGGGATGGGCAAGCGATACCCCGATACTGAGCTTTCGCATCGGTTGCTCGAGAGCGTCCACGAAGGACGCCGGTGAAGCGCTCACCCCTGTGGCGCGATAGGTAGGTCGATGTCCGCGCAGCGCATCCATCAATAAGGCAGCATCGCCGAGGGTATGGGCCAGAGCCCCCGGCACCACAAGCCCACCCAGAGAATCAAACCCGGTACCAGCAGGTATTAGCCCCCGCGACGGTTTCATCCCCACGAGACCGCAGGTCCACGCGGGGATGCGAATGCTTCCACCACCATCGCTACCTGGCGAAAGGGGCAATAATCCACCCGCAACGGCAGCAGCAGCTCCGCCGCTGGAACCACCGCTGCCATGGAGAAGAGAAAACGGGTTCTTGGTCGGGGGAAACACTTCCGATTCGGTGTACGAGGAGAGCCCAAATTCACACACGGCAGATTTGCCCAGGCTGATACCCCCCGCGACATCCATAGCCACCACAACGGGGTCCGATACTTCAGGAATCGGCGCTACAGTGCCCACGCGACTTCCCCAGCCCGTGGGAACCCCTGCTCGATGGGACAGATCCTTATCCGCGAAGGGTAACCCCCACAGAATTCCTGGGTCCACGTGACCCTGATCCATCAACTCTGCACGACGCAACGCTTCATCAGCGGTCACGGTCACCAGTGCGTGAAGGGTTGTGTTGTGCTGCTCAATGCGGCCTAGGAAATATTCGACGAGTTCTCGTGCGGTGAGCTGCCCCGATTTTCTGGCAGCAACAAGCTCGAGAGCACTCATGGTGTGGTGAAGCGACACGATGGCAGACTACCCGGCTAGCCCGATTCTCCACGATCAGAGTCTTATACTTTTGAGCTAGGGGGTTGCCATGAGGCACAGCAACATAGGCCTTATTGCACCAATTCTTGGTGCAAGCCTGCTTCTGGGCATCTCAGGGTGTGCTGCGTCCACAGAGCTCACTCTCGAAACCACCACAAGCTCCAGTGAAGACCCCGTGGTAGAAGAAGCCGCACCAGAGACAATCTCGTTCCTTGCGCCCACTAACTGCACCGAATTACTTCCCGCTGACAGTGTTGCCTCGCTGGAAGCCGAGGGAATTGTGTTGCTTCGAGGTCCCGGCAGTCCCAGCTCAGAGCCAATTTTCGTCGAAGGCCAAACCCCCGAAGAGTTAGTCGGTGGTCTTTCGTGCCTCTATGGGCTGCCCGAGCAAGCAGACGCTGAAACCGAAAGTGGCCTCTCCATCATTGTCAGCGTCGCCCCCGTCAACGTTGATATGCGGCCAGGAATCATCAACGACCTCTTGGCTCAGAATCTCAACGTGGGCCAGACCACCGATGGCGCCCTGACCTATTGGATCTGGGGCGACGATGTCATCGTGCCAGCTCTTCATAATGCGCTCTATGAAGATTCTTGGTATTCCGCTTTGATCCAACCCGGCGGTCGAAGCGCCTATGACTTGGGCGTCTCGCTCGTGGTAGCTATGAGATCCAATACTTCTGGGTAATGAGTGGCGAAAAGCTAGAGGATTTCCTTCCTGAGCAACTCCCTGCGCGCTGGGCAAAACTTCTCGGACCCGAAACGCTCGATATCTTGGCCGAGCTTGGCAGAAAACTTGACGCCGCCCCGGCAACCAAGGTTCTCCTCACCCCTGAGCCGCAGAAGATTCTTCGTGCCTTTTCTCAACCTCCCGAATCCGTGCGAGCTCTCATCGTGGGCCAAGATCCCTACCCAGGACCCTCCCATGCCAGTGGGTTGGCTTTTTCGGTAGAAAAAAATATCCACCCGTTGCCACCAAGCCTCAAAAATATCCTCAGCGAATACACCGCGGACCTCGGGTTTCCCCACCCCACCCAGGGAGACCTATCGCCCTGGGCTGAATCCGGAGTACTTCTGCTGAACCGACATCTCACGACGCTGATCGGCTCCCCCGGCGCCCATCGAAGCCTCGGCTGGGCCAGGTTTACCGATCTGGTCGTGACCAAGCTGAATGAATCCCAGCAATTCTTCGTGAGCGTCCTGTGGGGAAGGGAGGCTCAGGAGCTTCGAGGGCTTCTGGGGAATAACCCGGTGATCGAATCTGCACACCCCAGTCCCTTATCTGCCAGGCGCGGATTTTTTGGATCGACGCCATTTTCTCGCATCAACCGCTACCGTGAAGAGGCGGGTCATACGCCCGTGGACTGGAGATTGGAGGTCGAGGACTAGTGCTAACCGAGGAATATCAACCCCGCAGAAAGTTGCCCAGAACTCTTCAACCACCCGCTCCTGCCCCTGCAGAATTTAGTTACGACATTGTCGATGCCACCGAAGAACACCTGCCGGATGTTTTGGCGCTGTATCGCCACTACGTCCGCAATTCTGTAGTCACCTTCGATGAAAAGCCTCCGACGCTTGCGCAGTATCGCTCGCGCTTTCGTCATGTTCGCAAGCTTGGCTACCCTTTTCGGATCGCGATCTCTCCCGCGGGAACCATCTTGGGTTTCGCCTGGGTATTCCCCTTTCGAGAAAAATCTGCTTTCCGTAAAACGGTGGAGAGCTCGATCTATTTAGGGCCCGCTGCGACAGGCCGAGGACTAGGCGGCGCACTGTTGGCAGATCTCATCGAGCGGTGTACAGAGGCAGGTCTCAAAGAGATGATCGCCGTCATTGCTGACCAGGGAGCCGAAGCCTCACTGGCCCTCCATACCAAATTTGGCTTTGTTGAAACGGGGCGGATGGGCAAAGTGGGATTCAAGTTTGAGCGCTGGATCGGCATCATCATGATGCAAAAGTCTTTGAGCTAACTCGAGCGCTTTATTACACAGCGTTACAGCCCCAGGTGAGGTTTTTACTCGACGCGTTTACTGTGTGAAACAGCACCCGACTGGGTGTGACACCTCATCACGTGTAGGGAACAGACAACATGACCGACAATTGGAAATTTGAGACCCAGCAGATCCACGCTGGAGCTAGCGCCGATCCAACCACCAAGTCACGGGCGACACCGATTTATCGCACCACTGCGTATGTCTTTGACAATGCGGAGCACGCGGCCAATCTTTTCGCCTTGGCAGAGTTTGGAAATATCTACACGCGCATCATGAACCCCACGCAGGATGTTGCCGAGCAGCGCATCGCAGCGCTAGAGGGCGGCACAGCAGCCCTGCTGTTGGCCTCGGGTCAAGCAGCTACGACCAACGCCATTTTGAACATCGCCCATTCCGGTGATCACATTGTCAGCTCATCATCCGTCTATGGCGGCACCTACAACTTGTTCAAGTACACCCTTCCCAAACTCGGCATCGAGGTCACCTTCGTCGATGACCAGGACGACCCTGATGCGTGGCAAGCAGCCATCCAGCCCAACACGAAGGCGCTTTTTGGCGAAACAGTGGCCAACCCGCGGATTAACATCTTGGATATTGCTTCGGTCTCCGAGGTGGCACATCGCAATGGTCTTCCCCTCATCGTGGATAACACCATTGCTACCCCGTATCTCTTGCGCCCCCTCGAACATGGCGCTGACATCGTGGTGCACTCCGCAACGAAGTTCCTCGGTGGACACGGCACCGTGGTAGCCGGCGCCATCGTGGATGGCGGGAAGTTCCCCTGGTCACAGCATGTCGACAAGTTCCCCGGCTTGACCGAGCCTGACCCCTCGTATCACGGGGCCAGCTACACCGGAGTCTTGGGAGACCCCATCGCCTACATCATCAAGGCACGAGTTCAATTGCTGCGCGATATCGGCGCCGCTGTTGCCCCGGATAACGCCTTTGCGCTGATTCAAGGAATCGAAACGTTGAGTTTGCGTATGGAGCGCCACTGCGACAACGCCCTGGCCGTCGCCACATGGCTTGAAGCACACGATCAAGTCGCCAGTGTCAACTACGCGGGTCTGGAATCAAGCCCGTGGCACGGTGCGGCGACTAAATACCTGCCCCACGGTGTTGGCGCCGTGTTGTCCTTTGAAATCAAAGGCGGAATCGACGCTGGTCGAGCTTTGGTAGATAACGTGAGTCTTTTTAGTCACGTGGCCAATATTGGCGATGTGCGAAGCCTCATCATCCACCCCGCCTCCACCACCCACTCGCAACTCACACCTGAGCAACAACTCAGTGGCGGTGTCACCCCGGGGCTCGTTCGACTCTCGATTGGTCTCGAGCACATCGATGACATCTTGGCTGATTTGGCGTCGGGCTTTGACGCTGCCAAGAAAGCTAAAAAGTAGCGTCCGCTACCAAGCGGCCGTACCGCTCAATCTGCTGTGTGGCCGGGGTATCCCCCGGTCACACTCAGTTAGGGGAGAATAGGGCCCATGGATTGGCAATCACCCGCGGAATCATTGCCCTCGGCATTTGTGCCCGAGGCAATGCACGCAACGCTGCGAGGCACACCGCCCGTGAGTGGAGCGTGGCGCGATGGAGACCATCCGGGCGATCGCGCCTTTTCGCAACTGGGTCCTTTTGAGACCGAACACGGCGATGCCCTACCCCATGTTCGTCTCGCCTACGAGAGTTTTGGCGAGCTGAACTCCGATAAGTCCAATGCGATCTTGGTCTTTCACGCGCTCACTGGTGATTCTCACGTCACCGGAAGCGCTGGCCCCGGTCACCCCACCACGGGGTGGTGGTCAGGAATTGTCGGTCCAGGCCTCGCGCTAGACACCAACACCTGGTGTGTGATCACCCCTAACGTGATGGGCGGCTGCCAAGGGTCTACTGGTCCTGCAAGTTTTAGCCCCACTGGGCGAGAGTGGGGCTCTCGCTTTCCCTATCTGACGATTCGCGATCAAACTAGGGCCACCAAAATGCTCGCCGATAACTTAGGCATTGAGAGATTCGCCGCGGTCATCGGTGGGTCCATGGGGGGCATGCACGCTCTGGAATGGGCTATCGAATACCCAAACACTCTTGCGCGCTTGGGGCTCATTGCCACCAGTGCCAGCACCAGTGCTGATCAGCTTGCTGGCAACTCTTTGCAGATTGAAGCCATCACCGTTGATCCGTTTTTTGCTAGTGGCGATTATTACGACCACGAGGAAGGCCCCTACCGTGGCCTCGCACTGGCTAGGCGAATGGCCCTGGTCAACTATCGCTCCCCTGATGAACTCAACGATCGATTCGAGCGAACCTGGCAGAGCAGTGTCTCACCAATGGGTGATGATGGCAGATTTGCTGTGGAGAGCTATCTGGATTTCCACGGCAACAAATTCACCAGGCGCTTTGATGCCAATAGCTATATATCGCTGGTGGCAGCCATGAATTCCCACGATGTTTCCCGGGATCGAGGCTCGCTCGAAGAGGTTTTGCGAGAGATTAGGCAACCGAGTTTGGTGCTGGGCATCGATAGCGACCGACTCTTCCCGATTGCTCAACAACAGGAGTTGGCAGCCCACCTCCCCCATGTTCTTTCGGGTTCAGTGGCAGAGATCATTGCTTCCCCCTACGGTCATGATGGGTTCCTCATCGAGACCGAGCGCGTGGGTTCAGCGCTCCACACTCTGATGGCCACTCCGGCTTAGCCCAGGTAGCGCCCGACCACCCCGGGCAGCGCTGAACACAGATCACCGACCGTAATCGGTCCACCACCATTGCGCTGTGACGCTTTCTGCGCTGCGAGGTTATGCAGGAGAGCACCGGCCACCGCAAGCTCGGGTACCGCCTCTGGTGTCGCACTCACGGTGTCTCGATTCGCCGCAGCGAGAGCTCCCAGAATTCCTGCCAGAGCATCACCGGTTCCCGCGGTGGCCAACCAGGGTGTTGCGACAGGAAGCTCCCAGACCGCACCGCCCGGTGAGGTGATGGTGGTGAGGGAGCCTTTGGCCACGACGGTCACTCCCAAGGTTGCCGCCACTTCCGCGGAGCGAGTCGCATCATCGCGTGCCACACCTCCACAAACCTGGGTGTAGAGCTTCTCTAACTCTTTCGTGTGGGGTGTGAGAATCGAGGGTGGGAAAGAGTCCAGGCTTGAGAATAAATCGAGCCCACCCGCGTCGACAATGGCCAGCGGAGACAGGGCGAGTAGTTCACTCATCCTGTCTCGATCAGGAGTTTCCAGGGGAGTAGGAACGCCGCTTCCCACAACACAGGCATCCACAGCGCCTGGCGCAACTACCACCTCCGGGTGGGACATCACCACCATCGAGGCCACCTCAGCAGGGCCGAAGTAGCGCACCATTCCCACCCCGGTGCGTAACGCCGCTTCAATACCGATCAGGGCAGCACCGGGATAGGTTGCCGATCCGGTGGCGAAACCCACTACGCCGCGGCTGTACTTATGATCCTTAGCACCCGGCGCACGAACCCAATCGGTCAAGAAATCTGGCTCGACGCGCACTGGTGATGACATTAGCTAGGGGAAAATCCGCGAACATCGCTGGTAGTCGGCGGTTGAGCACCCGAGCGCGACACGGTGATCGCCGCGCAATCCAGGGCGAAGCTCACTACCGCTTCAAGATCTGATGCCGAGATAGTGTCCCACCGCTCCTGACCCGTTGACCCCAAATATCCCCTCTGAGCCAGGGCAACAAGAGCCCCAGACATGAAGGAATCACCCGCGCCAATGGTGTCTACCACCACAGTTGCCCTGGTGGGAAGCGTGACCTCGATGCCTCGGGCATAGGCGCTTGCGCCACTGGCACCACGAGTGATCATGACCACGCCAGCGCCCAATTCGTGCCAGTGTTCCACGACCTGCTCGTGCGATAGGTCTGGATAGAGCCACTCCACATCTTCATCACTTGCTTTGACCAGATCACTGCACGCAACA
>JAFMKX010000015.1:13359-21077 GCA_017852615.1 Pontimonas sp.
GTTGCGCTCGACGTGTGGGCAAGCCCGGGTGCGGCATCTATGGTCTCGACATTGCTGCTGGATAAATGCGCAGCAATCACGCTTCCGCGCTCATCGCTGCCAAAGCGAGTGGCTAAGACGACCGTCTGGTCTAGACGACCCAAACCAATCGCAACATTCATCGGACTGCCACCGGGAACCTCGAGGACTTCACCCTCACGATTCACGCAATCAATGAGTGCTTCACCCAGGACAAGGAACGTGTGTGGTGAATCCATCACTCCCCCGTGGGTTGCGTGCATCGTTGTGTGTGAACTTTAGTGACGAGTGGTGGCGTCTCGAACCTCTCCCACCAGCTCTTCAATAATATCTTCGAGGAACAGCACCCCGCGGGTATCGCCTGATTCGCTGGTGACTTTTGCCACGTGGCTTCCGGTATTGCGCAAGCTCGCTAAGGCATCTTCCAAATCCACCCCCTCTTGCATCGCCACCAGGCGCCTAATCCGCCTCGGGGGAACCGGATAGTCATTCTCGGAGTCATCGGCATCCAAGAGGTCCTTGATGTGAACATACCCGGTGGGATCGCCCTGGTCATCGACTAGGACGTAGCGACTAAACCCTCGCTGGGCGACAGCGTGGTGAACATCTCGAGGTGTTGCATCCTCCGGCAGGGTGACCAAATCCTCCAGGGCGATAGTCACATCAGCCACCTTTTTGGTGGTGAAATCAAACGCAGCGCTCAAGGCACCCGAGTGATCTTGCAACATCCCAGTCTTGGTGGATTCCGCCACAATGGTGGCCACTTCATCCAACGTGAACGCGCTGGTGGCCTCCGCTTTGGGTTCGACTCTCGTGAGGCGCAAAATTCCATTCGCCACCGCATTCATGCTGCGAATGATGGGAGAGAGCACCTTGGAGACGAATACCAGCGGCGGGGCCAAGAGGAGAACCGCTTTGTCCGGTATCGAAAACGACATGTTTTTCGGAACCATTTCTCCGAGCACCACATGCAAGTAACTCACGATCAGCAATGCCAACAGAAACGCCACCGTGCCCACGGCAGCCTCGGGTAACCCCAGCGCTGTGAGCGGGCCCTCGAGCAAATGATGAACCGCGGGTTCTGAGACCAAGAGAATGAGGAGCGAACACACGGTAATACCCAATTGCGAGGTCGCCAGCATCAACGTGGCGTGCTCCATCGCATAGAGCGACGTCTTCGCCCGTTTGCTTCCCTCATTTGCCAGCGGCTCAATTTGGGACCGCTTGGCCGCAATCACGGCAAATTCTGCTGCCACGAAGAAAGCGTTGGCAGCCAAGAGAACTACCAGCCACGCTAAGCCTGCCCAATCACTCATAACAGGGTCACCTCATTGGCATTGACGGTGGGGGTAAAGCGAACCCGGTCAATACGCCGACCTTCCATACGCTCGACCCGGAACTGACCATTAGTGATCTCCACCACATCGCCCACGTCGGCCATCCGGCCTAACTGCTCGAGGATAAAACCAGCAATCGTTTCGAAGTGTCCATCATCGGGGACCTCCACTCCGGTGCGCTCGCGTAACTCATCGGGTCGCAACTGAGCAGGAAAGGTAAACCAATCCCGTGCACGCACCACATCGAGCGAAGCACGATCGTGTTCATCGGCCACCTCGCCGATGAGCTCTTCCACTAAATCCTCCAGGGTGGCAATTCCCGACGTTCCGCCATACTCATCCACCACGATGGCCACTTGGTAGCCGCGACCTCGTAATTCGGTCAGCAACACATCGAGGGTCATGGTCTCGGGCACCCGAATTACCTCGGATTGCAACGCCGATGCGGGCACGCCATCTCGCTTATCCGGCGGCACCGCAATGGCCTGCTTCACATGGACCACCCCGCGGATATCGTCACTGGATTCATCAATCACCGGAAAACGGGAATAGCCGGTTTTCCTAGCCAGAGCAATCACATCCCACGCTGTATCCGAGCGATGCACGCTTTCTACTTGAGTTCGCGGTGTCATCACATCCACAGCGTTGCGTCGAGAAAACTCAATCGTGCGCGAGAGCAGGGTCGCCGTGTCATCCTCCAGCAGTCCCTGCAAGGCAGAGCGTTGAACCAAGCTCGCCAATTCATCCGCAGTTCTTGCGGCTGAGAGCTCCTCTTTGGGCTCAATACCCATGGCTCGAAGGATTCGATTGGCGCTGCCATTGAGCACGGCAATGAAGGGTCTAAACGTCCAGGTGAAAGCCACTTGAAGCGGAAGCAAGACGCGAGCCGTGATCCGAGGAACCGCCAGCGCATAATTTTTCGGGACTAACTCACCAAAAATCATCGAAATTGTCGTCGCCAGCACAATGCCAAGTACCCCACCCACCGGACGGATAAAGTCCTCGGGAACGCCGGCATTGGCTAAGGGTCCCGAGAGCATCGAGCTCAACGCGGGTTCCATGGTGTATCCGGTGAGCAGCGTTGTCAGCGTGATACCCAATTGGGCACTAGAAAGGTGCGTCGAGGTGCGCTTGAGTGCCCTAATGGTAATTCCAAAACCCTTCTCGCCCTTAGCCGCACGTGCTTCAAGGTCGGCTCGATCGAGATTGAGCAGAGCAAACTCGCTCCCCACAAAGACACCGGTGCCCAGAGCGAGGAGAACCCCCACGCCAAAGAGCAGAAGATCAGAAGTCATCGGGCACCCACAACGAGAGTGCCCCCGCGTTTATGACCGGGTTCGGAATTGTCAGACGACGTGTCATCCATGACCTGAAAGAGTAGCAGGATGGTACCCGCCATGGCAGGCCTTGAGGGGAACTTCTCAGCAAACCCACTAGGCTTAATCACTAAGCAGGCCATGCGAAGCGAGAGTGAGCGACAAAGCGTGTCAGATAACGACACCGTAGGGGCAACGACGGAGGCATCCGTCGCATTTGGGGCCAATGAATGGCTCGTTGACGAATTATGGACCCTCTACCAACAAGACCCCGGTTTAGTCGAACCCAGTTGGTGGCCACTTTTTGAATCGCGCGCTGCCCAGGCTGGCACACCTCTGAGTCCTCCAGCGTCACCGGCAACCGCTCCAGCAGACGTGTCACCCGCCGATGACCCCTCCCCGGTGACCGCCCCGATCGCAAAAACCACCTCGATTAAGCCTAAAGAAGCTCCCATTCCCGCCGAGGCACCCACCTCGCCCACTGCGGTAATAAATCTTCCCGACACCGACGAAGCGGAAGAGCCGACCGACATCGTGAATCCCCTTCGTGGGATGGCCAAAGCTCTGGCGACCAACATGGATCAAAGCATCCAGGTGCCCACTGCCACCAGTGTCCGCACCGTGCCAGCCAAATTGATGATTGATAACCGAATCGTCATCAACAATCATCTGCGTAGAACCCGGGGTGGAAAAGTTTCCTTCACCCACCTGATTGCCTGGGCCATGATTAAGGCCCTTCGCGAACTGCCCAGCCAAAACGTGTACTACAACGAAGTAGACGGCAAACCAGTGGCTGTTCACCCGGCCAACATTAATCTCGGTATCGCCATTGATATGCCCAAGCCTGATGGCACCAGAGGTCTGGTAGTCCCAGGAATCAAGCGAGCTCAAAACATGGGTTTTGGTGATTTTCTTCTGGCGTATGAAGACGTGGTTTCGCGGGCCCGCGAGGGCGCGCTGAGTGCTGATGACTTCGCAGGGAACACAATTTCACTGACCAACCCGGGCGGTATTGGAACTGAGCACTCGGTACCCCGATTGATGAAAGGCCAAGCCTGCATCATCGGTGCGGGTGCTTTGGACTACCCAGCGGAGTTCCAGGGATCCTCTAAGCGAACCCTCGCTGATTTGGGTATCGGTAAGACCATCACCTTGACCTCAACCTATGACCACCGGGTCATTCAAGGGGCTGGGTCCGGGGAATACCTCAAAAAGGTTCACGAACTACTTATCGGTGGCGGAGATTTCTATGAAGAAATCTTTGCCTCCTTGCGCATCCCCTACATGCCGATTCACTGGGCAGAAGACATCGCGGTCAACACCGCCGATAACGTCAACAAGATTTCTCGAGTTCAAGAACTCATCAACGCGTTCCGCGTGCGCGGCCACCTCATGGCCGACATTGACCCGCTGGAATACCGTCAGCGTTCACACCCCGACCTGGAAATCGAAAGCCACGGTCTGACCTTCTGGGATCTTGACCGCGAATTTGTCACCGGTGGCTTTGGCGGAAAACGCACGATGTTGCTGCGCGAAATCTTGGGGGTGTTGCGGGACTCCTATTGCCGCACCATCGGCATTGAGTACATGCACATTCAAGACCCAGAAATTCGCAGTTGGTTCCAGGAAAAACTCGAAAAGCCGTATGAAAAACCTGACCATGACGCTCAATTGCGTATTTTGTCCAAGCTCAACCAAGCCGAAGCATTCGAAACGTTCTTGCAAACCAAATATGTGGGACAAAAGCGCTTTAGTTTGGAAGGTGCCGAATCGACGGTGAGCTTTGTGGATGAAATTCTGCAAGCCGCGACCGAAGATGGGCTCGACGAGGTTGCCATTGCGATGGCCCACCGTGGACGCCTTAATGTTCTGGCCAACATCGCCGGAAAGACTTATGGTCAAATTTTCCGCGAATTTGAAGGAACCCAGGACGCGAAAAGCGTTCAAGGCTCTGGCGATGTGAAGTATCACCTGGGAACCGAGGGCACCTACACCAGCCCTAGCGGTGTTCAGATTCCGGTCTACTTAGCTGCCAACCCCTCCCACCTCGAAGCCGTGAATGGCGTTCTTGAAGGGATTGTTCGCGCGAAACAAGACCGCAAAGAAATTGGTCGTTTTGGAGTTCTGCCTGTTCTCATCCACGGTGATGCCGCCATGGCTGGCCAGGGTGTCGTGCTCGAAACTTTGCAAATGTCGCAGCTTCGTGCGTATCGCACGGGCGGCACCATGCACGTGATCGTGAACAATCAGGTGGGCTTTACTACGTTGCCTCACGATGCCAGGACCTCGGTCTACGCCTCTGACGTCGCTAAAACTATTCAAGCTCCGATATTCCACGTCAACGGGGATGACCCCGAAGCGGTATTGCACGTGGCAGAAGTCGCCTTTGCCTACCGCCAAAAGTTCAAGGCTGATGTGGTCATTGATTTGGTCTGTTACCGCCGTCGTGGTCACAACGAAGGCGATGACCCTTCGATGACGCAACCATTGATGTATAACCTCGTGGAAGCGAAGCGGAGCGTTCGAACCCTCTACACCGAGGCGCTCATGGGCCGTGGCGATCTCACTCAAGAGGAACTAGAGGCTGCCCAGCGCGATTTCCAGAGCCTGTTGGAAGATGCTTTCCAAGAGACCCATGCTGTTCACACCGGCGCTATCTCGGTGGTATCTGACGACGCCGGAGCGATATCTGATGTGGAGCGCCCCGAGTCCCAACGTGGCGATGAAGCAGCCGGCGAACCCGACACCACAGGAGTGGACACGTCGGTTCTTTCTCTTATTGGGGAAGCCCACGCCAACTATCCCCCGGGCTTTACCGTGCACCCCAAACTCCAACCTTTGCTGGAAAAGCGTCGCGAAATGTCTCGCAGCGGTGACATTGACTGGGGCTTTGGCGAACTCCTCGCCCTGGGCTCCCTCCTGGTGGAGGGCACCCCCGTTCGCTTGGTAGGCCAAGATGCCCGCCGGGGAACGTTTGTTCAGCGCCACGCTGTCCTCCACGACCGAGTCAATGGTCAAGAGTGGCTGCCTTTGATGAACATGACCGAGAATCAGGCCCGGTTGTGGATCTATGACAGTTTGCTCAGCGAGTACGCAGCCCTGGGTTTCGAGTATGGCTATTCCGTCGAACGCCCCGATGCCCTCGTGCTCTGGGAAGCGCAATTTGGTGACTTCGTCAACGGAGCCCAAACCATTATTGATGAATTCATTTCCTCGGCTGAACAAAAATGGGGCCAGCGATCCGGCGTTGTGCTGCTCTTGCCCCACGGGTTCGAGGGACAGGGACCAGACCATTCCTCCGCGCGGATTGAACGATTCCTCCAGCTTGCCGCGGAAGACAACATGATCATCGCCAGGCCCTCAACGCCGGCTTCCTACTTCCACCTTCTTCGCCGCCAGGCTTATCTGCGACCACGCAAACCCCTGGTGGTCTTCACCCCTAAGGCGATGTTGCGTCTGCGTGGAGCAACAAGCCACGTCGAAGACTTCACCTCGGGCAAATTTGAACCAGTGTTGGATGACCCCAAGGTGGTCAACCCCTCGGACATTACGAAAGTCCTCGTGGTTGCAGGAAAGATTTATTACGACCTCGCTGCCGAAATTGAGAAGCGAGGGCTGAGCAACATTGCGATTGTTCGCATCGAGCAGTACTACCCGTTCCCCGCGGCCAACCTAGGCGCAATTGCCGCTCGCTATGCCGGTGCAGAATTCGTGTGGGTTCAAGACGAGCCCGAAAACCAGGGTGCATGGCCGTTCATGATGGTGGAAGCTCACACCGCCGGTTTACCCGCGATGTCCGTGGTTTCTCGTCCACGATCCGCCTCGCCCGCTACTGGTTCATCCAAGCGCAGCCAGAGTGAAGCCCAGCTGATTCTCGATCAAGCGTTGAGCTAGGACTGCTCCAAGGACTGCATAATCTGCACCTTGAGAGTCTCCGGTGCGGTTTCGCAACAGGCACTTTTAACTTTGTCGCTCAGTTTTTGACCAATGGTGAGTTCTTCCCCACAGGGTGAACACGATTTCACGTGGTCTTCGATATCGCAACAGTCCTGAGTCGCCAATTCACCATGGAGATAGTCCTCCAATTTCGCCCTAGCTGTGTCGCATCCGCAATCCGTCACTTCTTTCCCCCCTTCGTGGGTAACTCAGTGTCATAACCTTGTGATTGTGCGTATTCCGCAAGCTTTTCCCGCAACAGTTTTCTTCCCCGATACAACCGGCTCATGACAGTTCCGACCGGTGTTTCCATGATTTCCGCTATTTCCTGATAGCTCAAACCCTCTACATCGGCGAAAAACACGGCCATCCTAAAATCTTCGGCAAGTTCCTGAAGGGCGTTTTTGACCACGCTGGCAGGCATGCGGTCTAGGGCCTCTGCCTCCGCGGACCGAGTCGCTGTTTGAGTCACAGAGGTTGCTTCACCAACTTGCCATTCTTCTAGATCATCCAGAGCAGACTGGAAACCTTCTCTCGAGCGCTTGCGATAAAGATTGATGTAGGTATTGGTCAAAATTCGATACAACCACGCTTTGAGATTGGTGCCCTGCTCATACTGACCAAAGGCAGCGAAGGCCTTCAAATAGGTCTCCTGCACCAGATCAGCCGCATCAGCAGGATTTTTTGCTAACCGCATGGCGGCCGCATAGAGCTGGTCCGCGAACGGAAGGGCTTGGGCGGCAAAATCACTGGCAGAGCTGCGGGGAGGTGAGGTTGGCGTAGCCATTGAGGAAGAGTCTACTAAGTCCGACTTGTGCCCCACCGAAACGGTGGGTAGAGAATCCACAGCCATCACCACAGCATCTCCTTCCGGGAACTTCGACAAGCGTTACTCTGGTAAACGGATGAATACCGTGAAAAATTCCCCAGGATGGGTGGCTCCAGAGCGTGCAACTGCGCTGCGCCACGTCTTGACGTTGCCTGGCTCCAAATCTCTGACCAATCGGGAATTAGTTCTCTCTGCCCTTGCCGCGGGGCCCTCCCGGCTCAGGCGACCCTTACATTCGCGGGACACGGCTTTGATGGTGGAGGCATTGCGCTCACTAGGGGC
>JAFMKX010000016.1 GCA_017852615.1 Pontimonas sp.
AGCTTGCGCTCGCGCATGGCAAGGAAAAGCGGGAAAGTAAACGCGAAGGCTGTGACGCCAGAGAGCACGATATAGAGCCACACCCGTTTCATCCCTAGCTTTCGCCCTTCCATAATCATGAAGGCGGATCCTGCAATGGCGGCGATGAGTAAGTCGAGGGAAAGCACCCAGTCGACCGGGGAGCCAAACCACGCAGAAATGTAGTTCGCCTGGGAAACAGAGGCGATGCCGTTGAACACCCAAGCCGTAATCAAACCCGCAAGGGACACCATGAGGTAGAAGATGAATCTGCCGTGATGAGGATTAGTTTTCGTCATGGTGCCTAGGTTAGTCCGAGGGCGTGGGGGGATTTCTTACCTGGTGTGCTCTAGCGTTAAGCGTCATGTCTGAGTATCCAAAGCCCGTCAAGATGAGCGCGGATCGTCTGGCAGCGGTCGTGGACAATCAGGTTGTGGGCGACAGCGTTGACCCGGCGCACAAGTCAGCCCTAGCCCACGCGACAGCGGAAGCCCTGATTTATCGCGAGGCGCCCAGCGACCCAGCCATTGTGGAGCGGTTGGTGGTGTTTGCTGATGAACATGGCCTTGATGTCTTGGCATCATTGTGGTCCGAGGCCCACCCCACGAGCTTGCCCGGTGCGTTATGGCGCCTCTATCTGGTCCGTGCTGCACTTCGTCACACCATAGAAAATTCGCGGGTGTTGTTTCAAGAAGGCGTAGATCAACTCAACACCATTGACCAAGTCGTCGCGGGCGCTCCGGACCCGCTGGATACCAAGGGCTTAGAAAAAGTACTTGATGATGTCCTTCGGGGAGCTTTCAGTGGTGACCTTGCGCAGGCGCTGGAAAGAGCAGCAGCAATTGCACGCGCAATTTCGGCAGGCTCTTTGCATTATTCCTGGATTAACGAACGAGACGCTCACGACTTGGCGACCAGGTCGCTCAACTGGAGCATTATTGCCCGGGAGCTCTCGACCAGTGCCACAACAGCCCGCGAGGGAAAGCTGAGCTAGGGGCTTATCGGCAGCTTGGTAGAATGGGAGGGCTAGGTCGTAGTAACCCCGGGCTCCATCATTAGCCGCTTCGAGCGGCCACGCGCCGAGAGGCGTTCTGCGGCCTAGCTCAGTCTTTACTCCACAAGGGCGGTTGGTGGGTTTCTATTGCCACAATCTGTGGTGTGTCGGAGTCTTTGGAGAAATGAAGGACACTAAAACTCCCGACGCCTAACGTTGCTGCGTCGGAGAGTGCTGTGTAAGAGCCACCGTGGCCAAGCTCCGCTGCGGCTGAGACCAGCTGAGGCAGGACGGGCCCATGAGAACACATCACCGTAGGCATTTTCTGGGACACTCGCTTTTCGACAGCTCGAAAGGTCTTTGTGCCCTGGGAATCGTAGGCATCTTGGCTGAGCGATTTGGAGGACTTAAGTTCTAAGCCGGTTTTTTCTATCAAAGGCTCCATTGTCGCTTGGCACCTGGTTGCCGTGCTTGAGATGGCACGAAGAGGGCCAAAAGCTCGAATTCCACCGGCGATATTGCGAGCTTGGATTAAGCCTTTGTGCAACAGAGGCCTGGTGTGATCTGGGCCATCCCAGTTCTCGGGGGGCATGGCCTTGCCGTGGCGGACCAAAATCAGCGGAAAGGTCCGTGCCCGACCTGTGTCAAAAAGTGACTGGAAGTTGTCAAGAATCTCTGCGTCGTGCTCATAGGTCAGCTTCTTCCGTGCCTTCTTGATTCCAACCCATTCCAGGGCGTAAATTTCATCGTTGGATTCAAAGGGCGTGCGCTCCGCCGCACCGGCATCGACTTCAGCAGCCCAGTAGTGGACCTCTTTGGGCTTTCTGCTCGGAAGCAGGTAATCCACTCGGCCTAAATATGCACCGAGTATGACGTTTAAGCCGGTTTCTTCGAGAATTTCCCGCTGAGCAGTTTCGGGAACAGTTTCCCCCGGGTCAACTTTGCCTTTAGGAAGCGAAACGTCTTGGTGCTGGGTTCGATGCACCAGGAGCACGCGAAGCTCACCATCGACGATCTTCCAGCACACCGCCCCGCCGGCAACCACGGTTTCTGGTGACTTACTCATCGACTCGGCACTCCACGTTTCTTATTGATGATTTCGATCATGGTGTCCTGTTGGACATCACCGAGAAGCGTGCCATCCTTGCCGCGGGAGTGGCGAACCCACGCTCCGGTGTTATCCAGGCTCCAGGATTGCATGTCATCGCTCATTCCGCGCGAAAGCTGGCCGTCGCACTGGTCAATATGGCTCTGGTCTGTAATCTGAATTAACGCTTCGATGCGTCGATCGAGGTTACGGTGCATCATGTCCGCACTTCCGATGTAGACAATCGGCTCGCCCGCATTCTCAAACCAGAAGATTCGAGAGTGCTCTAGGTAACGCCCCAAAACACTCTTGACCGTGATGTTGTCACTGAGCCCTTCCACACCGGGCAGAAGGGCACAAATGCCACGAACCCAAATCTCTACGCCAACGCCAGCCATGCTTGCCCGATACAGCGCGTCGATGATGACCTCATCGACTAAGGAATTTAGCTTCAGTCGAATTCGGGCAGGTTTACCCGCTTCGTGATTCGCTATTTCATTGCTGATCAGCCGCAGGAGCCCTTTTCGCAAATAGCGCGGAGCCACGAGCATCCGTTTGTATTTCTTCTCAATGGCATAACCGGATAGTTCGTTGAATAACCGGGTGAGTTCCTTACCCACTTGGTTATCAGCGGTGAAATATCCGTAATCCTCATAGATCCGGCTGGTCTTCGGGTTGTAGTTTCCGGTCCCCACATGCGAGTAGTGGCCCAGTGATCCATCCGATTCTTGCCTAATCACCAGAGCTAATTTGCAGTGGGTTTTGAGCCCGACAAGCCCATAGACGACGTGGACGCCGGCTTTTTCGAGCTTTCGTGCCCAGGAGATATTGGCCTCTTCATCAAACCTGGCTTTGATTTCCACTAAAGCCAATACCGACTTGCCAGCCTCTGCGGCTCGAATCAGAGATTCAATAATCGGGCTGTCACCACTGGTTCGATAGAGGGTTTGCTTGATAGCGAGCACTTTGGGGTCCGTCGCCGCCTGTTCCAAGAACGCCTGAACACTGGTGGCAAAGGATTCATAGGGGTGATGAACAAGGACGTCGCCTGCGCGCAAAGAGCGGAAAATGTTGGGCTTCTCAGTCGGTTCTGAGGGAAGAAGTTGGGTAGAGGTCACCGGAAGATGGGGTGGATATTTCAGGTCAGGGCGATCGAACGTACTGATTTCGAACAACCCTGTTAACCCCAAGGGGGCGGGTAGACGGTAAACCTCTTGCTCCGTGATGCCTAGTTCCCCAATGAGCAACTCAAGTGTCACCGGGTCCATGTCGTCGGTGATTTCCAAGCGAATAGGGGGGCCAAAGCGGCGACGAAGCAGCTCACGCTCGAGGGCTTGAATCAGATTTTCACTTTCGTCTTCATCAATTTCAACATCCTCATTTCTGGTCACCCGAAATTCTTGATGCTCCAGTACTTCCATTCCGGGGAAGAGCTCTTGAACGTGGTGGGAAATGAGGTCTTCGATGGGAATGAAGCGCGAGCGACCGGTGCCATCATCGGGCAGGGGGATAAACCTTGAAAGGATGGGCGGGACTTTCAACCGGGCAAATTCAATACTTTTTGTTTTGGGGTGTCGAATGCGAACGGAGAGGTTGAGCGACAGTCCTGAAATGTAGGGGAAAGGGTGTGCGGGATCCACCGCGAGGGGCATCAACACGGGAAAGATCTGCTCGCTAAAGAGCTCATCCAATCTCTCTTGATCAGCGTCGTCGAGATCGCTCCACGATTCGATATGAATGTCGTTCTCATCCAGTGCCGGTTTCACCAGATCGTGGAAAGCGCGCGCATGGCGCTCTTGTAGCTCATGGGCCATCTGAGAAATATCGTCCAAGACTTGCTGGGCTGATCGCCCCGTATTGGTGGGAACCGCAATTCCGGTGACGATGCGACGCTTGAGTCCCGCAACCCTGACCATAAAGAATTCGTCTAAGTTGCTGGCAAAAATTGCTAAGAAATTGACTCTTTCCAGCAGCGGGGTTTCAGGGTCTTCCGCCAGTTCCAACACCCTCTGGTTAAAGGCCAGCCAGCTCAGCTCCCGGTCGAGATAGCGCTCAATGGGCAAGTCATCCGTTATCGGGGGGGTTCCTTCATCGAAGTCGTCGCTAAAGTCACCGCTAACCCCGGCGGTCACGTCGTATTCGGCGCGAATATCGTTCACTCTCGATATTGTGGCACCACTTAGCTCACAATGGCAGGCCTCAGGGTGAACACAGGGTTAATCGCGACTAGGTCCAGGGAGAGGCCTAATTAGGCAGAACCATTCGCGGGGGAGGAGCTCCTGGTGGAGGAATCCTCCAGGGAGTCCGCTTCGTCTGGGGTGTCAGTCACGGTAAAGCGGTAGCCCACGTTGCGCACAGTGCCAATCAGGGATTCCATATCGCCAAGCTTTGCTCGAAGGCGTCTGACATGAACGTCCACTGTTCTGGTGCCGCCGAAGTAGTCGTATCCCCACACTTCGCTCAAGAGCTGCTCTCGTGTGAATACCCGCTGGGGATGGCCAGCAAGGAAACGAAGAAGTTCGAATTCCTTAAACGTGAGATCAAGAGCGCGACCATTGACTTTGGCTTGATAGCTCACTTCATCAATGGTGACGCCTGAGGCAGAGATCATGTGATCATCGGCTTCCTTGACGCTCTTGGTGGTCATCAAACGGATCCGTGCATCAACTTCCCCCGGGCCGGCGGAGGACAACACCACGTCGTCAAAACCCCACTCAGAATTCACAGCGGGCATTCCTGCTTCGGACACCACCACCAGAAGTGCTGCGGAAATTCCTGTGGTGGTGAGGATGCGACACAGCGCTTTGGCCTGGGATAAATCTCCCCTCGCATCGACCATGACGACATCCGCAACGGGAGCGTTCACTAATGAAGCTGGCTGGGCGGGAATGGTCCGTACTTTGTGGCCTAAAAGACCAAGAGCAGGGAGAACTTGTGCGCCATCATCTGAGCTCAGGGCAAGGATGCTCGCCATAGCGACCTCACCTCACTTCCCGCACGTTTACCCCAGTGTACCTGGCGTCTATCCTGGTGTCGTGGCGCATTTTTTCAGCAACATTGTTCCGGTATGGGTAGTAACCGCCCTCGGTGTCGTTTTGGTGGGCCTTTTTGTGGGAGTGGACCACCGAGTATCGAGCATGGTGGCAGTACTGGCGGCCTCGATTCTGATGGCGTTTGTTCTTCAAGTAGTGGCCTATCAATCTGGGGGATTAGTCGGCAGGCTTTCCTTAGCGCTGACCGGGAGTGTGCTGTTAACTGCCCTGGCCGCCGTGGTGTTTCAGGTGTTGAGCGTCGTAGACTAGAGGCATGCTTCTCGCACTTGAAATTTTCTTCCTCGGGCTGTTGGCCCTTGCCTCTCTTGCCATTGCCTGGGTTTCTGGCATCGTGTTGGTGAATCTTTTTAGAGGCCAGCGCTAAGTCAGTGACACCCGCCGCGGCAAAACAGCAAAGTCCCGTGGAAAGTTCGGGGGATGTCCTTCGCCATCAGCGCCTGCTGGTCTCGGGGCAAGCGCGGGTGGATTGCTCGGACTCTGAGCTAGTTATTATCTCCGGGCCAGATCGACTGGTGTGGCTTAATTCGCTGATAACCCAACGGGTAGATGATCTTCTCCCAGGACAAACGAGAGAGTCCCTGATTCTCGACCCCCAGGGAAAAATCGAGTTCGCGTTTCTTATAGCCGATGATGGCGTCTCAACCTGGCTTTTGGTGGAGGCTCCCTATGGTGAAGCGTTGCGGAATTGGCTCGCCTCCATGGTGTTTCGCATGGATGTTTCTCTCACCCATCGTGGGGACCTTCGCATTGTGGGCTCGAGTGGTTCCCTGCCCCACTCCGAAGTGTTGATGGAGTTCGTGGATCCCTGGCCCAGAGTCAGCGAAGGTTCCACGGGTTACGCCACGGAGCCTCATCTGGGGTCTTCCTGGCAGATGACATATAGCGTTCTTGCCAGCACCGTGGAGCCCAGTGACTTTGAAAGCCTCGAGCGAGAGGCGCTAGTGCCCCCGGTGGCTTTAGATGGCTTGATGATTGCCGCGGCGCGACCAACGATGAGCGAAGTGGATGAGAAGGCTTTGCCTCATGAGCTGGATTGGCTAAGAACCGCTGTTCATCTGGATAAAGGTTGCTATCGAGGCCAAGAAACCGTGGCCAAAGTTCACAATTTGGGCCATCCACCCAGGAGGCTCACACTTCTTCATCTTGATGGCTCACACTCCACCCTTCCCAGGGCGGGTGATGTGCTCACCAACGGAGATAAAGCGGTGGGGTTGATCACCCGGGCAGGGTGGCATTACGAACTGGGTCCCATCGCTTTGGCTTTGCTTAAGCGCACCACGCCAGTGGAGGCGCAACTTGAGGTGGCCTGCGAGGGTGTTGTCATTGCTGCCACGCAAGAGGTGATTGTGCCCCCCGGTGCTGGAGCGACCAGGGGTGTCCCGCGATTACCGCGACTGTCGAAGCGCTAGGAATTAGTAGGCTTGGGCTATGGCTCACACACTGATACTTCTTCGCCACGGTCAATCCGAATGGAACCAGAAAAACCTGTTTACTGGCTGGGTTGATGTTCGCCTCACCGAGCAGGGGCATCAGGAAGCACGGCGAGCAGGGGAGCTTCTCGCCAAGCACAAACTTTTGCCCGATGTGGTGCACACGTCTTTGCTTTCTCGGGCTATTCAGACATCGCACCAGGCTTTGGACACCTCGGATCGGCTGTGGATTCCCGTCAAGCGAACCTGGCGTTTGAATGAGCGCCACTATGGCGCCTTGCAGGGAAAAGATAAAGCCAAGACGCTGGCTGAATACGGTGATGAGAAATTTCAACTCTGGCGACGAAGCTTTGACGTCCCACCACCGGAAATTGACGCATCGAGTGAGTTTTCCCAAGTGGAGGACCCTCGCTATGCCGATATCAAAGGATTTGTGCCGGCCACAGAATCTCTCAAAATTGTGATCAATCGCATGCTGCCGTATTGGCACTCAGATATTGTTCCCGATGTCGCCACGGGGAAAGTCACCTTGGTTGTCGCACACGGTAATAGCTTGCGTGGGTTAGTCAAGCACTTGGAAGGCATCAGCGACGAGGACATTGCGCAGCTGAATATCCCCACTGGCGCACCCTTGGTCTATGAGTTCACCAAAGACATGAAGCTCAAGGGCAAAGGCCGCTATCTCGATCCTCAGGCCGCTGCTGCAGGTGCCGCAGCCGTGGCAAAACAGGGCGGCAAGAAGCGCTAGTTACTGCTTGGGTTCCATTCGCCCGTCGAGAGATACATCATCTTTTTGGCAATCGACACCGCGTGGTCGGCAAATCTCTCGAGGTAACGTGATGCCAAAGTGGCATCGACGGTGGTTTCCGTTCCCTGTGACCACGATTCGCTAAGCACTGTTTCAAAGACTGACAGGTGCAAGGCATCTACCTTGTCGTCTTCGTCTCGAATCTTTTCCGCGATTTTCACATCTTGGGTTTTCAACAAATCAACCAGCATGGTCGCCACGGCAACGTCGAGTGCGCCCATCTCCTTGAAGGTAGGTCGAATTGCCTTAGGAACCACTTTGTCGGGAAAGCGGTACCTAGCCAATTGAGCAATGTGCTCGGCCATGTCGCCCATGCGCTCAAGCGAGGCACTGATCCTCAGGGCCGAGACGACCATCCGAAGGTCTCGGGCAACCGGGGACTGGCGGGCAAGAATAGCGATAGCGTGCTCGTCAAGTTCGTTGACAGCGTCATCAATTTTCGAATCTCTCGCAATAACAGATTCCGCCAAAGTGACGTCCGATTTGTTGAAAGACTCAACAGCATCCGTGATGGAAGACTTCACCAATTCGGCAATGCCTACTAAACGGTCTTGGACCTCAGACATTTCTTGCTGAAAAACCTCGCGCATGATGCTCCTCACATTTGAGCGCTAGCTCGCGAACGCTGTTGGGTCCGCTTAATCTCGCGTAGTTTGGTTAACAACCGGTGAGGCTTTGATTAACACTGACTACGTGTTGCCTAGTTTAGCTCCCCTGGGCCTGATATCACTGAGGCGCACGCCCTAGGCTTAGGTCATGGAGCTCTTCTGGGCATCGGGCTGGAGTCTGGGCATAGGGATCGCCTTGGGCCTAGCCATCGCCGGCATGGTGTGGGCGGCACTGTCCTGGCAGCGCAGAGCGGAAACCGTTTTTGAGCCTCCCGTTCCCGACGGTGTGGATACGGCACTCGAAGTCATCGGCGCGACCGGTGTGGTGCTCGATTCTGATAATCGGGTGCTGCGGGCGGCGTCCTCAGCAATTAATTTGGGCCTTGTTAAGGGTCATGACGTTGTCTATGCGCCAATTCTTGACCTCGTTCAAGAATCCAGGGACCAAGGTATTGCCCTGTCCCGGGAATTTGAGCTCGCAGGAGAAACAAAATCCGCTCCTCCCATTCACCTGCTCGTGAGAGTGGCTCCGCTGGGGCTTCGACTCACCCTGGTCGTGGCGGATGATCGATCTGAAATGTATCGCCTGGATGCTATTCGCCGGGATTTTGTCGCCAATATTTCGCACGAACTAAAAACCCCGATTGGGGCCGTGTCACTTCTGGCGGAGGCGCTTGGTTATTCCGCGGACGACCCCGATCAAGTCCGCTCTTTTGCCGCCACCTTGGCACACGAAGGCCAACGCTTGGCAGAGATGACCAATGACATCATCGAGCTCACTCGGCTGCAATCCTTGGGCAGTATTGACGATCCCGAAGTCGTGGCCATTGACCATGTGGTGGAGCAAGCTCTTTCCACCAATGCTGTCCTGGCTAAGAACTCAGGAATAACGCTGGTGAGTTCTGCCCAGACGGGTGCTTATGTGTTGGGAGATTCTGCCTCACTTGCCACCGCCCTACACAACCTTGTCCGCAACGCCATTACCTATTCAGGAACGGCCACGCGAGTGGGTATTGGCGCCACGGTCAAAGGTGGGGTTATTGAAATTTCAGTGACCGATCAGGGTGAAGGCATTGCCGAGAGCGAACTCGAGCGAATCTTTGAAAGGTTCTATCGAAGTGACCCTGCTCGTTCGCGGGACACCGGAGGCACCGGTTTAGGTCTCGCCATTGTCAAACACGTCGTGAATAACCACCAGGGGGAAGTGCGGGTGTGGTCACAGGTGGGTAAAGGCTCGACCTTCACGATTCGGCTTCGTCAAGCACAAGAAAAAGACATTGCTGCGATGGGGGATAAGCGGGAAATCGCACCGATCGACACTGCCAAATCTCCCAGACCAGCGGAATATCTGGCCACTGATGAGATACCCCTCATCACGTTAGACGAGGACGCGGAAAGCATGAAGGGAAGTGCATGACCACCATCTTGTTGGTTGAGGATGAAAAGTCTCTCAGCGAGCCCCTGGCCTATTTATTGCGTCGCGAGGGATATGAGGTGTCCATTGTTGATAATGGCCCTGCCGCACTAGAGATGGTGGATCAGTCACCGCCTGATTTGATGCTGTTGGATTTGATGCTTCCGGGTCTTGCAGGAACCGAGGTGTGCCGTGAAGTCCGAACTAAGTCTTCTCTGCCCATTATTATGCTCACTGCCAAAGACTCTGAGATCGACATTGTGGTGGGCCTTGAATTAGGCGCCGATGATTATGTCACCAAGCCCTATTCATCCCGAGTCTTGTTATCTCGAATCAAAGCGGTCTTGCGGCGTCGCCAGAGCGATTCAGAAGAATCAGAGGGTCTCCTCGAATACCACGGCGTGGCATTGGACACCGATCGCCACCAGGTGTCGGTCAGGGGAGTACCCGTGTCTCTCCCGCTCAAAGAATTTGAATTGTTGGAGCTCTTGATGGTCAATGCCGGAAGGGTGCTCACCCGGGGACAAATTATTGATCGGGTCTGGGGATCAGATTATTTTGGCGATACCAAAACACTCGATGTTCACATCAAGCGCTTGCGCTCCAAAATCGAGCTGACCCCCTCAGAGCCCACCATGATTGTCACGGTGCGAGGCTTGGGCTATCGTTTCGAAGCTTGATATCGCCTAGGTGCTAGGGAACAAACAGTTCGTATTCCGGCAGTGAACCATCCAGAACAGGCACAAAAAGCAGTTCGCCGGGTACGTCGCCATATTGGAAGTAGACGGGGAATAGCCCACCGGGCGCTACCTCATCACTCTCGATGACAATCGAGGTGCCATCGTCATCGCCGATTCGGTTGCGAGGAGGCACGGCCGTGATATCCACAACGCCTGTCGTTCTCGAAGCCCCATCCCCGTATTGAACGCTGAGCGAAACATCCTCCGCACCAGAGTTGACCACGGTCATCACCAAGTTGGCCGCGCCGTCCCCGTTACTGATGAGAAGCACATTGCGAATAGCAAGCTCGCCCATGAGGGCGCCCACACCATCGGAGGGTTCGTAATCCTTTTGAGTTGCCACCTCGGCGCTGAGCGTGCAGCCGGCTGTGCCCAGCGAAAGAGTCAAAGCAAGGGCAAGAGGCGCATACACACGGCGTCGCACGAAACATTCCTTCTGGTCGCGTAAAACTCTGGAATCTGGCATCCCGCATTGCGCGAAGACACTCTAAGCCTACTGGAAACCGCGGAGACACCTGGGCCCTCCGCCAAGGCTCAAGGCTGAAAAGCCCCGAGAATTCAGGGGGAGGGCCTGTGCTAAAATAGGGGGTTGCGAAAGGAATCCCTGCATGCTGTTTGAAGTTGGCGAAACAGTGGTCTACCCCCATCATGGAGCGGCCACCATCACGGAAGTAAAGAATCGCACCATTAGGGGCGAGAAGAAAATGTACCTCAAACTCAACGTGAAGCAGGGTGATCTCACCATCGAGGTCCCCGCAGAAAACGTTGATTTGGTGGGTGTCCGTGACGTTATCGGCAAAGAGGGACTCGACAAAGTTTTTGAAGTACTGCGCGCGCCTTTTACCGAAGAGCCTACGAACTGGTCACGTCGTTACAAAGCCAATTTGGAAAAGTTGGCTTCTGGCGATGTCATCAAGGTCTCTGAAGTTGTGCGCGATTTATGGCGCAGGGATCAAGACCGCGGTTTGAGCGCTGGAGAGAAGAGAATGTTGGCCAAAGCTCGCCAGATTCTTATTTCTGAGCTTGCCTTGGCGGAAAAGACGGACGAAGAGAAAGCTTCGAACGTTCTTGATGAAGTTCTAGCGTCCTAGGTTCGAGCTAAAGGCCACGACCGGTGAGCACAGCGGTTGTTATTGTTGCCGGTGGCAATGGCACAAGATTAGGGTCGTCCTTTCCTAAAGCCTTTGTCCCGCTGGGAAGCAAAACCCTGCTTGCTCACTGTCTCGACACTCTCAGCCAGTGGAATACACCACATTCTCTGGTGGTCGTGGTGCCAGCTGGTTGGGAAGAACCAGCGCGCGCGCTGGTGGCCGAGTATTCCGCAGTGAGTAGTGTCGTCACCGGCGGTGAGACGCGAACTCAGAGTGTTCGCGCAGGCCTTGGTGCTCTTTCCGAGGGAACTACTGCTGTGTTAATCCACGATGCGGCTCGAACACTGACCCCGTTGGATGTGTTTGATCGAGTCTTGGGAGCACTCGATGCAGGCGCAGCGGCCGTTATTCCCCACGTTCCCGTGGTGGATACTCTGGTCCATGTTGACCAGTCAACGGGAAACACCGCCGGAGGTATTGATCGAGATGAACTAGGCGGTGTTCAAACACCGCAGGGGTTTGATGCCACGCTCTTGGTGGCGGCCTATGGGCTTGTGGATGGTGACTTTAGTGATGACGCGGGCGTGATGCGCCACGCAGGGCACGATGTTCGAGGTGTTGCCGGCGATACCCGAGGATTCAAAATCACCTATCCCGAAGACCTTGCTCGAGCAACCGCGTTGTTGGGGGGAACAACTCCCCGGGTCGGGGTGGCCATGGACGTTCATCAATATGATGCCAAAGCTCCCCTGCACCTGGCAGGACTGTTGTGGCCCGGTGAACCGGGATTATCCGGTCATAGCGATGGAGACGTGGTGATTCACGCCATAGTGGATGCCCTCTTACAAGCGGCAGGGTTAGGTGACTTGGGCGAGCATTTTGGTGTGGATCGACCTGAATTTGCTGGCGCAGACAGCGCCGTTTTTCTCTCCCACACCCTGGAGCTGTTGAGTTCTCGGGGCTTGCGCGTGATGTCCGTTGGCGTTCAAGTGATTGGTAATGCCCCCAAAATTGGCCTGAGGCGGCAGGAAGCTCAGGAAAAGCTCACTGAGTTAGTGGGAGCCCCCGTGTCGCTTTCGGCCACCACTACCGACGGTCTGGGACTCACCGGGAGGGGCGAAGGGGTGGCGGCTATGGCCACTGCAGTGATTTCTGCTTAGTGTGCCCCGGTCTGGCACCTCGTGTGAGGGTCTTATCCTCGCTACCATGAAGCGGTGCCGATTAGATTGTTTGACTCCCAGCGCCATGAGATGGTGGACTTCACCCCCATCTCTCCCGGTGCAGTCTCTTTCTATGTTTGCGGCCCCACCGTTCAATCCTCTCCCCACGTAGGCCACCTCCGCAGTGCGCTGGTCTATGACCTCTGGGCTAGGTGGTTTGGTTATCGTGGCCTGAACGTCACCATGGTGAGAAATGTGACAGATATTGATGACAAGGTGCTGGAGCAGGGTGAGGGCTCGTCAGAAGCCTGGTGGGCCTTGGCTGAGCGCATTGAAGCAGAATTTGCCAGTGTGACTGACGCGATCAATATTCTTCGCCCCACGAAACAACCTCGCGCCACAGGCGATATTCCCGCAATGGTGGACATGATTCAGGTGTTGATGAGATCAGATCACGCCTATGCCTCAGAGGATGGCTCGGGTGATGTGTATTTTGATGTCTCTGCGTGGCCAGAGTATGGCCAGCTGACCAATCAGAGCGTGGAGAATTTACAGCAGGGCTCGGGTGAGAGCGGCGCGAAGAGGAATCCTGAAGATTTTGCTCTCTGGAAAGGCCACAAGCAGGGCGAGCCGGACACTGCAGCCTGGGATGCGCCGTGGGGAGCGGGTAGGCCCGGCTGGCATATCGAATGCTCGGCGATGGCCACACGATATCTCGGTAGCCATTTCGATATTCACGGCGGCGGAATGGACCTTCGCTTTCCCCACCACGAAAATGAACTGGCTCAAGCGCGTGCTGCTGGTCACCGCTATGCGAATCACTGGATGCATAATGCCCTGGTGACCGTGAAGTCCCAGAAGATGTCGAAATCCCTGGGAAATGGTGTTCTCGCGGCGGATCTCCTGAAGCAGGCGCCACCCTTAGTGGTGCGATACGCCCTAGCAAGTGCCCACTATCGCTCGGAGCTTGATCTTCACGACGGTTTCTTGGCTGAAGCCGCCAGTGCGCTGGGGCGTATTGAGACTTTTCTCTCCAGGGCTCACAGCGCTGGTCTTGATACGACTACAGGCGGCGTTCCGGAGGCTTTTGCCCAGGCCATGGATGAGGACTTGGGGATTCCCCAAGCGCTCGCCGTTATTCATGAGGCTGTTCGTGAAGGAAACCAAGCATTTGATGATGACAAGACGAAGGTAGCGGGTCGCCTGGCAGGTTCTGTGAGGGCGATGATGGCTATCCTGGGTCTAGACCCACTGGATTCTGCGTGGAGCGCAGGTTCTTCCCAGAGCGCGAGTGCTCTGTCCTCTGTGGTGGAGTCTGTGCTGGATCTTCGAGCGCAGGCTAAGGCAGAAAAAGATTTCGCGCAGTCTGATGCTCTGCGTGCGATTCTTGACACGGCCGGCATTGATGTGTCCGATGGACCAACTAAGAGCACTTGGAGTATTCGTGGCTAAAAAAGGACATCCCTCTGCCCGGAAGGCAAAAAAGCCACCCACGGTGGGCACCGGAGGGCACGGCAGGCGGGCGTTAGAGGGTAAGGGCCCCACGCCCAAAGCTGAAGACCGCTCGTGGCATCCTGCGGGAAAACGTAAAGCGGCCAAAGAACGTTTAGAGACGGCGAAGGCCCGGCATGGTTCGTCAACTCCTTCGCCGCGGCGAACTGTGCGTCCCTTAGTCTCTGATGGCGAGTTAGTCACTGGGCGCAATGCGGTGATTGAGGCATTGCGTGCCAAAATTCCTGCCACAACGCTTCATCTCGCCACGAAAATCGACATGGATGACCGTGTTCGTGAGTCTCTAGCTTTAGCTAACAAGCGCGGCATACCGCTCTTAGAGATTCCCCGACCAGAGCTCGATCGCATTACCGGTCCCGACACCGTTCATCAGGGCATCGCGCTCGCAGTTCCGCCCTATCACTATCCGCATCCACTCGAAGTCGCCGACAAAGCGGAGAAGGACACCAAGAATCCTGTTTTTGTTGCCCTTGATGGTGTGACCGACCCCCGAAACCTAGGTGCCATTGTGCGCTCGGTGGCAGCCTTTGGGGGCTCCGCTGTCATTGTGCCCAAACGCCGCTCCGCCGGCGTGACGGCAACGGCATGGAAAACTTCGGCTGGCGCCATTGCGAGAACTCCGGTCGCGCTCGCTGCCAACCTCACGCAGACTCTGAAAGCATTTCAAGAACGCGGCTATTTCGTTATTGGTCTGGATGGTGATGCCGAGGGTTTTGTGCCCGGCGCTGATATTGCCGAATCCCCTTTAGTGATAGTCGTGGGCAGCGAGGGCAAAGGTCTCTCCAAGCTCGTGACCGAAACGTGCGACATGGTGTTGAGCATTCCGATTTCAGGCAAAGCAGAAAGCCTCAATGCGGGAATTGCTGCCAGCGTGGTGCTGTATGAAGTAGCTCGGCAGCGATGGGTAAAAAAGAACCCTTAGACGCGGTCTCGCCAATCGTGCGCGATAGTCGGGTTGGGTAGCGTGAGTGCTTCTGTGGGGGGACCCGTAATCATGGCCTCATCGCGGCGGTGTTGAAGGACTTCTTCGATATAGGAAGTGACGCTTTCTTTGAGAGGAATTTCACGATCCTCCCGCCTGGATCGCTCACTGCGGTGTTCAATCCACTGGTGGAATATCTCGGCAGCTTCTAATTTGCCTCGATATTCGCGGGGGATCGCCCGGATGACTTTGTCATAGACCTCGGAGAGCCACTCGTGGGCCACCATCTCTTCGTCCACATCATCATCGGGATATCGAAGAGCCCGGAAAGAATCCAGGTCGTTGAGCAAACGCCTCGCCTGGTTTTCTCCAGCATCAATCCCCGTCAAGCGCAGCAGACGCCTGGTGTGGTGACCAGCATCGACCACTTTGGGTTGAATCTTGAGCTCCGAGCCAGATTCGTCGCTGGATATCGTGAGGTTTTCGATATCGAAGCCCAAGTCGTTCAGCCGCTGGACGCGCTGGGATATCCGCCAACGCTCAGATTGATCGAAACTTTCCCACCCGGTGAGCTCATTCCACAAAGATCGGTAGGAATCGAGAATCGACATAGCGACGGCTAGTGGGTCAATATCTTCATCCAGTCGACCACCGGCTTGAAGATCTAGTAGCTCACCAGCCACATTGACCCGAGCAATCTCTAAATCGTTTTCTCGCTGGCCATCCGAGAGGCTGCCCGGCATGAGCTCACCGGTTTCGGCATCGACTAGGTAGGCAGCGAATGCTCCGGCGTCTCGGCGAAAAAGGGTGTTGGAGAGCGAAACGTCACCCCAGAAGAACCCCACGATGTGCAGGCGGACGAGGAGTACTGCCAGTGCATCAGCCAGCCGCGTTGCGGTGTCGGGGCGAAGGGTCTGGGAATAGAGCGCTCGGTAGGGCAGCGAAAAACGTAAATGGCGGGTGACCAAAGCAGTGGGAAGAGGCTCACCTTTCTTGTTCAGACGTCCAGACACGATGGCGACAGGCTCGACGCAGGGGACATCGAGGCGATCCAGTTTCCGCAGCATGTCGTACTCACGAATGGCGAGAGCTTCGGTGGTTTCTTTGACAGCCACGATGTGCTTGCCCATGTGGATGAAGCGAACAATATGGCGGGAAATACCTTTAGGAAGTGCGGCGACGGTGTCATCGGGCCATTTTTCCAGCGGTTTGTCCCAGGGGAGGTCAAAGAGCTCGGGACTGACGACTGAGGACGTGATGGACAAGGAGCCGGCCATAGCGAGCGTGTGCCTTTCCTAGGTGTGGGGCCACTGGAGAAATCCAGCGGCCCCACAACAGTGTTACCTAAGAACCAGCGGCAATTGCCTCTTTGGTGAGGCGGATTCCACTTGCTGCGTCGAAGACGTGCAGGTGGTGCTCGATGGGCAGTAGTGCAATCTTGTCGCCCGCAACCGGGTGATCGCGACCATCAACACGGACCACCATTTCGATGGTCTCCCCATTGACTTCGGTGCTGCCGTAGAGGTAACCATCGGCGCCAAGCTCTTCTACGAGCTCCACCGTGGTCTGCAGGCCCTTGCCCGTGCTCGAGACGGTGAGATCCTCTGGTCGGATTCCTACCGTGACGCGAGGTCCGGTAGCACCGTCCAGAGTCTTGCGGTCAACCTTGACGGTTGCGGTACCAAATTGAACTCCACCGTCGACAACGTCAGCTTCAAAAAGGTTCATCGCGGGTGAGCCGATGAATCCGGCCACAAACGAGTTGGCCGGTGCTTCATAGAGGTCACGAGGAGTTCCCACTTGCTGAAGAACACCGTCTTTGAGCACCGCGATACGGTCACCCATGGTGAGGGCTTCTGTCTGGTCGTGGGTCACATAGACCGTGGTGACGCCGAGGCGACGCTGCAGGGAAGCAATCTGGGTTCGGGTCTGAACGCGCAATTTTGCATCCAGGTTCGACAGTGGCTCGTCCATCAAGAACACCTGAGGTTCACGCACGATAGCGCGACCCATGGCTACACGCTGGCGTTGTCCACCCGAGAGTGCTTTGGGCTTCCGGTCGAGATAGGGCTCCAGGTCAAGAAGCTTTGCTGCTTCGAGAACCCGCGTGGCACGTTCGTCTTTGTTAACGCCGGCAATTTTGAGCGCAAAACCCATGTTCTCTGCCACGGTCATGTGGGGGTAGAGAGCGTAGTTCTGGAAGACCATGGCGATGTCACGGTCTTTCGGTGCCACATCGGTCACGTCGCGATCCCCAATGAGAATGCGACCGCTGTTGATGTCTTCCAAGCCCGCCAACATGCGAAGCGAGGTGGACTTTCCACAGCCAGAGGGGCCAACCAATACGAGGAACTCTCCATCGTCGATGGTGAGATCGAGAGCATCTACTGCGGGAAGTGTGGTTCCGGGATAGATGCGACTTGCTTTATCAAACGTCACTGACGCCATTATTTTCTCCTTCACCGGCAGGTACGTGCCGGACGATCCGTTGTGATGGATGCCGCGCTTGCTTCTACTGTGAAGTAAGCGAGCACTCGACAGTATGCCATCTAGTGTGACTTTGTGCCTAGAGGTGGCCCAAGGCGTGACGAAAGCACAGCTTCTGAACTAGTCGATGCCAAGGTTCGCGGGTTAGGATAACGAGCCGGAGATTACCTTTCGGCGTGTTCTGTGAAACACTCTGTCACCGTGGGTGGCGCACGAAAAAGGCCCTGCGGGGTAGCCAGGAAAAGAGATTAATACTATGAGCGCTCCAGAATCGCGCCCGACCAAAAACCAAAAGCGTCAGGACGCTAGGGAAAAAGCACGCGCTCTGCGCGAGGTGCAGTCCAAGAGGTCCAAGCGCAATAAGGTCATCACGCAGACCTCTCTCGCGGTGGGAATCATCGGTGTTATTGCTCTGGTGACAGTGCTTATTGTTTCTTCCTTGCGTCCTCCAGGCCCCGGACCCGCAAACATGCAAAGCGATGGCATCAAAATTGGCGAAAACCTCGTGGCCAATCGCACCCCTGCCCTGCTTCCTGAGGAAGCTCCGACACCGTCGGAAGCTAATGCTGACGGAGTACCGGCCATTAATATCTTTATCGATTATTCGTGTCCAGCGTGTGCGCAGTTTGAATCTATTTATGGCCCGCTGCTTCGCACCTGGCTTGAGAATGGAACCGCCACCGTGGAGTACCACATCTTGTCGTTCCGGGATGCTCAAACAGCGGGTACCCGCTACGCAACGAGGGCCGGTAACGCCGCCGCCTGTGTAGCGGATCAATCGCCGGATCAGTATTTTGACTTCAGTGAACTGTTGTTGGCCAATCAGCCTGCCCCTCCAGGGTCCTATGAACTCACCAATGACCAGCTCAATCAAATCGTTGATGCCACAGGGGTTCAGAACGCAGAAGCTGTGAAATCCTGCATTGCCGATGAGACTTTTGCGAACTGGGTTTCCACGGCGACCGCTCGCGCTATGAGCACTGGTCCTCTTCCTGTGCGCGAAAGTGAAATCGCTCTCATTCAGGGAACTCCCACCGTGTTAGTCAATGGCAAGCAGTTCCAGCCCGAGATTCACGGTGACCTGCCCAGCTTCGTAGCGTCTTTGGAAGAAAGCGAATAGCGCGATAGCTCGATAGGGTTGTGGATGCTTCGCACAGTGTGCGAGCGTGCCGGCTTGGCGCAATTGGTAGCGCATCCGACTTGTAATCGGAAGGTTGCGGGTTCAAGTCCCGCAGCCGGCCCCAACCCACAAGGACTGCTACGGCTTCCTTTTTTCCATCACCGCGGCGATGGCCAGCACCAGTGAAATAACCCAGCTCGCCCACAGTAGCCATACCTGCCAGGTCAGAGGCCCTCTGAGCGTGCGCCTCAAGAGAGTCACCCCGGAGGCTAGGGCACTCAGAATGGAGCTGCTGAGCAGGAATTCGCGCATAGTGACACTCTAATCGGGGTCAAGGGCTGATGCGAGGGCTGGAGAATTTCGCACCCTGGTAATCTCGCGGGTGTGACCGAACAAATGGGCGAGAATCAGTACTCACTCGTCGTGGTGTCGAATCGGTTGCCCGTGACGTTTGAACGAGATAGCGCTGGAGTGCTCACCCCCGTCATTTCTCCCGGCGGCCTTGTAGCTGCGGTGGCCCCTGCCCTTAGGGGAAAGAATGCCGCGTGGGTGGGTTGGGATGGAACTTTTGATGGCTCCGAAAACAGCCTCGACGTGGACGGGATCGCATTATTTCCCGTCGCACTGTCCCAAACCCTGGTCGAAAAACACTATGAAGGTTTCAGCAACAGCACTCTGTGGCCTCTCTTGCACGACATCGGCGCTCAGGTCGACTTCGAGGAATCGTGGTGGAGCGCATACGCCGAGGTGAACCAGCGCTGTGCTGATGCTGTCGCGCGCGTGGCGGCACCCCACGCAACAGTGTGGATTCATGACTACCAAATGATGCTGGTGCCATCGATGGTGAGAAGTCTGCGCCCTGATGTCACTATGGGATATTTCCACCACATTCCTTTTCCCTCACCGCCTCAGTGGAATTCACTGCCCCATGTATCCGAAGTTGTGACTGGACTATATGGCGCGGATGTGTGCGGATTTCAACGCCACAGCGACACCGAGAATTTTCTGGCAGCCGCCCAGGCAACGCCTCCTGCTTCTGGCTTGATAATCCCCAAGGCCAAGACGTATCCAATTTCTCTTGACTTTGCTGACGTGTCGAAAGCGGCGAGTAGTGAAGTGGTGAAACACAAGGCGAAGGAATTTCGCAAGCAATGGGGAAGTCCCACCACCGTGTTACTGGGTGTGGACCGCATTGACTACACCAAAGGCATACCCGAGCGGCTCGAAGCGTTCGAGTCCCTTCTGGAGAGTGGCCACATCTCGACCGAGGACGTTGTGTTTGTTCAAGCCGGCAGCCCCAGTAGAGAAAACGTTGCGAGTTATCAAGCACTTCAGACTCGACTTGATTCCCTCGTGAAGCGAATTAACGAGAAATTTCCCAGCTCCCAGGGCCGAATGCCGGTGGTGTATTGGGCAAAAAACTTAGCCCGTGAAGACATGCTGGCTTTGTTTGTGGCTGCTGATGTCATGGTGGTGTCGCCGCTTCGGGACGGGATGAACCTGGTGGCGAAAGAATTTATTGCCTGCCGCGGAGATAATTCCGGGGTCCTGGTCTTGAGCACCGGAGCCGGAGCTGCTGATCATTTGACCCAAGCAGTGCTGTGTGAACCGGGGAATCCCGAAGCACTGCACGATGCGATCCTCAGCGCATTGGCCATGGATGGTGGGGAAGCACACACACGCATGGCGGCGATGCGCGACTACCTCGCTGTTCATGACGTTGCCGCTTGGGCGAGCGACATTCTGGGGGACTTAGCCTCGCTGCCAAGCAAGTAGAGCCTCGATAGTCTGGGGGCTATGACCTCACGCGACGCCCCAGCTCAGCGGTCATCGCGTAAACGTGTTCTCATCGGGGTTGCTCTGGGTATGGGAATGGCCGTGGCAATCGGTGGCGCATTTAGTGCTGGTCTGTGGACCGGGAATAACTCAGTCAGCGTTGCAGCGCCTGAAGTTATCCAAAGCGAGCCTGTTACCCAGATGGCGAGTGCGCAAAGACCCACACCCAGTGCCACTGTGGCACCCAGGCGAATCCCTACCTGCACCGTTGCCAACTACGCTGT
>JAFMKX010000081.1 GCA_017852615.1 Pontimonas sp.
CCACCGCGGGAAGAAAGTCTTGGGACCAAACCAGAGCGATCCCACGAGAACCCCTACAACACTGGCGAGTGCTACCGCCGACGCATCAATATCCATAGTTCTTGTGTCTCTCTGCACCACTAGGTACCTGCTAGGTGTCATCACCTAGCGTTGCCTTGGTAGGCTCATCCTATTTTCGATTCGCTGCCATGTCGCGAAAGAACACAAGGGCAAGTCAGGCAGGAAGCTTGCGTCTCACCTCCCACGTCACCATGGGCGGCTTACCGTTGTGTGTAGTTCAGCGAATTCCAAGTAATACTGGCTAACGTGTGTCTATGAGGCACAGGCCGTCTTTTCTTCGTCTGTGGCTGGTCTTCAGCATCAGCGGTGCCGTTTTTGTGGGAGCGGGAGTTGCGTGGGTTGCCCTCACCCCCTCCTCCCTGGGGCCACTCGGTGGTGCGCTCCCTGGTGGCGAAGACCCGGAAACCTACCAACCTCCGATTCTCGGTCCCGATGAAACAGATGGTTTTGGTGAGGGAGAGGAACTGAAATCCAACTTTGCTCTCCTGACTGTAAGCGCGGTAAGGGCACAGGAGATTTTGGCGACAGTTCCCGGCTCGCTTCTGTTATCGACCCTCCCCGATGGAGATTCCGTCATAGCTGTTCCTCGAGACCAGATAGACCTTCTTCCCGAAGACACTGTGGGTGAAAACAATCCACAGATGGGAACATTCGACGAAGACTTGGAAAAGGACTACATCGAGCAGGACGTTTCAGCGTGGGGAGTGGACCGTATCGATCAGGCAATTCTTCCCCTCGATGGAATTTACCGCTGGCGATCAGGAGGATCCGGCACACGGATTTACGTTGTCGATACAGGCATGAACATCGCCCACAGCGCTTTCGCAGGTCGCATTGCGACTGGGTTCTCCGCCATACCTGATGGCCGGGGCGTTGAGGACTGCAATGGGCACGGAACTCACGTCGCGGGCAGCGCGGCAGGTGCGTCGCTCGGTGTCGCCCAGGAAAGCATCATCGTGCCTGTCCGGGTCCTCAATTGTGATGGTTCGGGATACGGATCAGATGTGCTCGCGGGGATTGACTGGATTATCAACACACACCCCGGAGGCCCCGCTGTCATCAACCTGAGTTTGGGAGGTGCGTTCTCCGACGTCCTTAACCGGACCGTAGAGGCAGCTGTTCAACGAGGCTTCATCGTGGTGGCGGCAGCTGGCAATACTGGCTCAGACGCATGTGCGGTCTCGCCAGCCTCAGCGTCCGGGGTTATCGGAGTGGGAGCAAGCACTCAAAGTGATGCATACGCGCCATTTAGCAACGTCGGAAGCTGTGTCGACGCTGTCGCCCCCGGGGAGGGTATTCTCTCAGCCTGGATTGGCGGACCCTCAGCAACGGCGTCTCTTAGCGGGACGAGTATGGCCGCCCCTCACATGGCGGGCATCGCGGCACGCTTCCTGCAGGCATCACCAGGCATCGGCGCCTTCGGAATCTTGGAGGCATTGAACACCCAAGAGGCCATTCCCACTGTTGACTCTCCTGCTGGAACAACTTCGTTGCTTGCCGCCTGGGACGAGGTCGAGGACTTCGTTGAGGAAGAGGTTGTCGAGGAGGACGTCGTTGATGGCGCTCTCCCCCCGGGACTACTGAGTCGTGACACATTGCCCGCCGGTATATCGCGCGCTCCAGGCCTGCAGGATAACCCTGGTTTAGAAAGGGCTGCGGAAGCCCAGGCGCGAACTGCAGAACGCCAACTCCCCGGTAAACCCTCTAGTTTGTCAATCCGTCAAGCGTCTGACACGTCCGTTCGAGTGAGCTGGAGCGCACCAAACCCGCCGGCAAGCTCAGTGGAAGTTCGCTGGTGGCCCCGTACCTCCAGCCCGGACACAGCTGCGTCAAGCAGCGTGTCCGGGGATCAGACATCCATCACGTTGTCGGGTATTGAACCCGGCGTGATGTACGAAGTGTTGGTCATCGCGTCATTGTTATCTGACGGTGAATCTACTCTGAGCGACCCAGCGTCAGGGTCATTCCTGGTACCCCCGCGGAATATTCCGACTGACAATCTTGGGCCCGATGACTTGCAACGCAATGACAACGCACCCTCTACCCCTCCGGGTCTGGATCGCGAAAGCCCTCCGGGTCTGGATCGCGAAAGCCCTCCGGGACGAGGCAACGGCCAAGGACAGAATCGCTAGGTAATGACATACGATTCAGATTTTAGTAGCTCACTATTCAAACCTGAGGGCATCCACCGGCCCTAGTTTTGCTGCGGTCCGGGCTGGCCACACCCCAAACACGACTCCCACAAGCGCGCTAAAGCCGAGGGCGACAAACACGGTGGCGGGATAAATGAAGATGTTCGATCCTGCAAGAATGGAGGACACATGCGACGCCAACTGCACGATGGTGAGACCAATCAGTCCACCTTAGTGTGGAGTGAACGCTTGGCACGCCCGGAGGGATTCGATGTGTCAGGAAGAGTCAGAAAATGTCACGAATGTTGGTCTCCTGACTGACATATTTACTCACATGCTCTGCTTCTCCTCGTATGTGAGGAGTACCAGCTCTACCGGGGAGCTAGGGATTAGAAGGCCAAACGTATGGCACGACAATCAACTAGTGCGAGAGACCCAGCTTCGCGTGAAGACGAGCCAGGGGAGCAGGTGCCCACCAGTTGGCTTTCCCAAAGAGTTTCATGAGGGCTGGAACCATGAGAGCACGGACGATGGTGGCATCCACCAGGATGGCCACCGCGATTCCAAGCCCCAGCATCTTGATAATCGACACTCCGCTGGAAATGAACCCACTGAAGGTTAATGCCAACACCAAGGCAGCGGCCGTGATGATGCGGCCAGACGCATCTAGCCCGGAGGCAATAGCGTCTTCTGTGGAGAGTCCCTGGTCGTGCTTCTCTTTGATGCGAGAAAGTAAGAACAATTCGTAATCCATGGAGAGCCCGAAGGCCACAACTGCGATCATCACCAGGGATGACGTATCGATTGTTCCCGTGACAGAGAATTGCCCAATCAACCATTGCAGGTGGCCTTCGGCGAAGACGTAAGTGATGATGCCGAGCGTTGCCCCCAGTGACACCACGTTCAACACAATTGCCTTTAGAGGCAAAAGAATGCTCCCGGTAAACAAAAACAGGAGGATGAAGGTCGAGAGAACAATCCATAATGCCGCGAAGGGCAGATTATTCTCAATACCGAGCTGACTATCGGTGTAGTAGGCGGCGGAGCCTCCCACCAAGAATTCGTCAACGTCCGGATTGAGCCCCCTGATTTCTAGAATCTGCGCATACCCCTCGGGGCTTCTGGGCTCGATGTCGCTCAGAGCAAGAATCCTGGAATACGTCTCGCCCTCCGCTGCAGGGATGGTGGTGACACTGGTAATGCCCTCAACTCCCTCCACCAGAGCTGCGACATCCTCCAAAGACACGTCGCCCTCTCGTACCAGGATTCGGACCGGATCGAGCGCTCTGCCGTCGAATCGGTCACGAATCAAGTCGCTCGCTACGGCAACGGGAGCATCGGAGGGAAGGATTCGATCATCCACTTGGCCAAAGGTCACACCGTTGGCCAGAGTGGTTGCCCCGCCCAGAGCGAGAAAGGTCACCAC
>JAFMKX010000082.1 GCA_017852615.1 Pontimonas sp.
CGATAGCTCCAGCGCGCCGAATCCGCTCAATTTCTTCGTCGGTATACACGTCGTCTCCGAGGTGTTCCGCTGGTGCTTGCCGACCCACATATTCCGGGCGAGTGATACTGCCCGGTACACTTCGGGCAGGTCCGACAATGCCGGGAATCAATGATCCTTCAGCATTTTTGGGCACCACACCATTCTAATCGAGGGAGCACCTGTGGCCGACAAGATCCAGTGGTGGTACAACCACAAAACCGGTGAAGTAGAGCAGGGACGTCAATCGTTGGGTTCTGATCGCGACGGCCCCTTCGCCAGTGAAGCCGACGCACGACGAGCTCCAGAGATTGCGCGTGAACGCGCTAAGGCGTGGGAAGAAGACGAAAGCAGCGACTAGTCGCCGTTGAAACTGTGCTCTGGTCCGGGGAACACTCCAGCATCGATATCCGATCGCCATTGACTCACCGCGTCGTGAAGAGTCGACTCCAGAGACGCGTACTGCTTGACGAAGCGAGGAACTCGCTTGGTGGAAAGACCCGCTAGGTCCGTCCACACCAGTATTTGGCCATCCGTGTCGGGGCCAGCGCCAATACCGATGGTCGGAATCCCGATGGCCTTGGTCACCTCCGCCGCCACATCGCTGGGCACCATTTCGATCACCACGGCGAATGCGCCGGCTTCTTCCACGGCTCGAGCATCGGCCAAGAGTTGCTCTTTGCCAGATCCGCGGCCCTGAACCACGTGCCCTCCTAGGCCATGCTCAGATTGGGGGGTAAAACCAATATGTGCCATCACGGGAATACCGGCAGAGACAATGCGCTCGATGTGGGGCCCTGAGCGGACACCACCCTCGAGCTTGACCGCGTGGACTCCCGATTCCTTCATGAAGCGAACGGCGGTGTGGAGTGCGTCGTCGGGACTAGCTTCGTAAGACCCAAAAGGCATATCCGCCACGACGAGGGCGCGCTGGGCTCCTCGCACGACTCCGCGGCACAGGGGAATAAGTTCCTCAATCGTCACGGGCACGGTGCTGTCGTAACCAAACACGACGTTGGCAGCAGAATCCCCGACCAACAGAAAATCCACACCAGCGCGGTCAAAAATCCCGGCGCTGAGGTAGTCATAGCTGGTCAACCCGGTAATCCGGATGCCTTCCGCCTTTGCCTTGGCAAAATGACGCACTCGAACGCGCTTGGTGGCCTCACTCATGGTGCAAGCCTACTCGCCCGGGTGCTGAGCACCCCGGTCAAAGGTCGTTAGTGAGCTGGTGATGGGAAGACGGCGATCGCGGCCAAAAGCCACACTGGAAATCCGAGGCCCAATAGCTCCTTGTCGCCTTTTCCATTCCGCCCGGGCCACAAGGCCGACAATTTCTGAGACCAGCTCCTCATCAAAGCCTTGGGCCACGATCTGGGGTAGGTCCAAACCTTGAACCACCAGCAGGTCCAAGATTTCATCCAAGAGGTCGTATTCGGGCAGGCTGTCCTGGTCGCTCTGGCCTGGACGCAACTCCGCACTGGGTGGCTTTTCGATCGATTCCTGGGGAATCGGGGGAGTCTCACCGTGGGCGAGAGCATGAGCGTTTCTCCACCGGGCTAGTTCCCACACCAGCGTTTTGGGCACATCTTTGATAGGAGCAAACCCGCCCACGGAGTCGCCATAGATGGTGGAATATCCGACCGCGAGCTCAGATTTGTTTCCGGTGGTGAGAACCAAATGGCCTTCCTGATTCGATAGCGCCATCAACACGACGCCACGGGCTCGGGCTTGTACATTTTCTGCCGCAAGCCCCGTGAGACCCAGTTGGTTGTCAAAAGCTGCCACCAGATCTGCAATGGGTTCTGTGCGGTAGTGCAGACCAATATTTCTCGCCAGCACCCCCGCGTCATCCTGGGAATGCCCGCTGGAGTGGACGCTAGGCATACTCACCCCATAGACCCGATCGCCGCCCAGCGCATCGGCGGCAATCGCGGCACACACAGCGGAATCTATTCCGCCGGAGAGCCCCAAGATGACGCTGGGGAAACGATTCTTGTCAACATAGTCACGCGTCCCGGTCACCAACGCATCCCACAAGATTTCTAAATCGTTAGTGGGTGGCAGTGGAGTCACCGTGAGTGCTTGGGTGCCAGGCTCGCGAACCTCCAAGGTGACGAGGTCCGTGTGTTCTGGAAGCGCTGCATGAGGGTCGCAGGCGTCAAGTTCAAGGTCGCACAGGATGAGTGATTCGTGAAAACGAGGACCACTGGCTAGTCGTGTGCCCGAGGGATCAATAATCATGCTGTCACCATCGAAGACCAGGTCGTCTTGGCCGCCCACGATATTGACGTAACACACGGTGGTGTTCATTTCCCGGGCCCTCGTTCTGACCAGGGGTTCCCGAACGGTGTCTTTGTCGCGCTCAAAAGGCGAGGCATTGGGGACCAATAGCGCGCCCAGGGGATAAGGAGTCAGGGAGGCAACGGGTCCGTCGCTTCGCCAGAGATCCTCACAAATCACCACGCCAAGATCTACTCCGCCCACGCGAAGAATCAAGCCGGTGTCGCCGGGAACAAAGGTGCGAAATTCGTCAAATACGGCGTAGTTGGGCAAATGGTGCTTCGCGTAACTAGCCGCCACGACACCGCCAAGAAGCACGCTGGCACGGTTTTGTGCGCGAGCTGGGGAATGTAACAACGTGGGGTCATCTTCTACGACCTGGGGCCCACTCGGATGGCCCACGATTACCGCCATATCGCCCATGCCTTCGTCTTGCAGGGAGTGAGCAAAGGCATGAAGCGCTTGGTCAGAAAGGGCGAGGAAATTATCTCTCAGTGCTAGATCTTCGATCGGGTACCCGGTGAGCGCTAACTCGCCAGTGAGGAAGACCTGGGCTCCCTGGTCATACGCCGTGCGTGCCATAGCGAGCAACGCGGTGATGTTGCCTAAGCGATCTCCCACGGTGGGATTTGTTTGGGCCATAGCCAAGCGAAGACGGGGCATACCGAGTAGCCTAATGGCTAGGAATTATGCCCATTTTGCTTGGTTGTGAGGGATGACTGTGGATAAACAACGCGACTTCGTGCTGCGCACCATTGAAGAGCGTGGCGTCAAGTTCATTCGGCTGTGGTTTACCGATGTGGTGGGCACGCTCAAGATGGTGGCCATTGCCCCCGCTGAGGTCGAGGGTGCTTTTACCGAAGGCTTGGGAATTGATGGTTCCTCCATCGAAGGTTTCACGCGCGCGTTCGAAGCTGACGTATTAGCTCACCCAGACCCCACCACCTTCCAGATTCTTCCCTGGCGAGGGGAAATTGACCCCACCGCTCGCATGTTTTGCGACATCACGACTCCCGATGGCCAGCCAGCAGTGGTGGATCCGCGCTTTGTGCTCAAGCGCCAGCTAGAAAAAGCGGCGGACCTTGGATTTACGTTTTATACCCACCCTGAAATTGAGTTTTATCTGCTCAAATCCAGTGCCCACGGCCCCTCGGGACCAGAGCCAGTGGATTCTGCCGGTTATTTCGACAACGTTCCAGGCGGTACTGCTCATGATTTCCGTCGTCGTGCCGTGCGCATGCTCGAGGATTTGGGTATTTCG
>JAFMKX010000017.1 GCA_017852615.1 Pontimonas sp.
AGAGGCGTTCTTGCATGAAACCAGGTCGTTCGTGTCCTGTGCGGGCGGAGAGATGGATAACCCCACACCGCCGGAGTCTGCGCTCGAAAGTTTGCGGATAGCCATTGCCTGTGAAGAATCGATTCGCACGAAAGCAGCGGTCTCGGTAGCGGACATTTCTTAGTCTCGTGTCTGCTTCGGCCCCAACGATATTGGATGTTGCCTCCCGAGCGGGGGTCTCTAAGTCGTTGGTGTCGCTAGCTCTGTCTGGTTCACCGAAAGTGAGCGAGAAAAGCAAGCGGCGCATCCTTCAGGCAGTGGAAGAACTGGGGTATCGACCCAACGCGGCAGCACGAAGTCTGGCTGTCAAGAAAAGCCACACTCTGGGTGTGCTGGTTCTGGATCTGCATAACCCGGTATTTGCCGAGATACTCGATGGTGTTCAGACCGAAGTCCGCCAGCGTGGTTTCACCACGATGTTGGTCAGTGGTGGTGATGATCCTGCCCTGGAGAGAGCCGAGATTGAAACCCTCCAGGAATTCCAAATTGAAGGCCTGATTCTGATTTCCCACCGGCTCACCCCCGAGATGCTTCGAGAAATCGCTGCAGAGGTTCCCACCGTGACAGTCACGCGCGACGACATTGCGCTGCCGAGGATGGATATGGTTTGCAACGATGATGTGGCGGGGGCGACACTGGCGGTGGATCACCTGGTCAGCCTCGGGCATACCAGGATTGTGTGCCTAAGCGGCGGCGATAATCCTGTTTCCCACGCTCGAGCGCAGGGCTATACCGAGGCCATGGCGGAACATGGTCTTTCTGGCTTTGCTCAAATAGTGTCCGGTGGGCTCAGTGATACGGCCGGTTATTCAGCGGCACAACAGGGCCTGGCACTCTCACCCACCGCCTTTTTTGTGGCTAATGACATTGGCGCGATGGGCGCCATTGCTGCGGTGGAAGAGGCGGGACTAGAAGTGCCCGGCGATATTTCGGTGATTGGTTATGACGGTATTCGACTCGCGGGACTGCGTAGCGTGAACCTCACCACGGTCGCTCAACCGTTGGGCCATCTGGGGCGTCTCGCGGCGAGAAGGTTGCTGGAGCGCTTGGATGACCCCTCGAGGAAAGCCCACCACGACCAAGTGGCCTCGCACCTTATTGTTCGAGGTACCACTGGTCCTGCCCCACACGCCACGCGCTAGTGCGGGCACCGCGCCATCGTTAAGCCGTGTAGGGCAGGCGTGGGTCTACTTCTTCAGAGTCCCAGGTGTCGCGAATCCATTGGTGTTTCGGGTCATCGCTGACATTCCAAGAGCGGTCCGGGTCGGGTCCTGCCATCACGTTCATGAAATAGAGGTCGTAACCGGGCATGGCGGCTGCGGGACCGTGATACCCGTATGGAACGAGAACGATATCGCCGTTACGGATTTCAAACAGCTCATCCATCTCGCGTTCATCCGAGCTATACGTCCGGAAATACGCAACGGGATCAATCTCACCCGAAGGGCTGTAGGCGCGATCAGGGGCTAATTCGAAGTAGTAGACCTCTTCCAAGTTTGATTCCACACCGGGGATGTAGGTGTCGTGCTTGTGTGGGGGAACCCCTGACCAGTTGCCCGAGGGCGCAATAACTTCCACCGCCACCATCCGGTCTGCTTCGAGATGATCTACTCCACCAAAATCATGAATTTGCCGCGATGATCTGCCCTTGCCGCGCAGCAAGAGGGGAACATCGGCTGCTCGGCGCAGCTGGACTGGGTGAGCCTGGGAAGCCACCGCTTCCACCACCATCACGCGACCGCTCGTCGTGAAAGAAATGGTGGTCTCGGGGGGCAAGAAAAGGTAATCCACCGCACCATGAAAGACCGATTGGCGGCCCTGGAGCACCACAGTCTCACTCTGGTGTGATCCCACCAGGGAATAGGTCACCTCGGTGGTGGCGCCGCTGAGCATATAAATAACACGTTCTTTGTTATCGGCGGTGATCTCAAAGACGGGCGCATCAGCAGCATCGGCAAGGCGCATGCCGGTGTGTTTCCAGCCGGGCAAGCTTTCATCGACAACCGCTTCCCAGGGTCCTTGTCGAAGCGATCCCTTGGGGTAATACCACTGACTCATGCTGTTGCCTCCGCTGCTACTGATCTCAAGAACTCCACACTATCTTTGGCGTCCACCACAGGTCCGCCGCCTTCGTCTGGTTCCTGACTCATCACCAGGTCTTGTTCGAGCACAAACCACCCTGAGTAGCCCTGCGAGATCAAGGTGGTGGTGATGTCCTTGACATCGACATCACCTTGACCCAGTGGTGTGTAAAGCCCACTCTTCACTGCGTCGTAATAGCTGAGTTCTCCGTCGCGGACTTTCTGAGCAATATCAAGGCGAACATCCTTGAAGTGCACGTGGCCCACGCGGTCGCCATGGTCTTTCGCGAATGCCACGGGGTCGGTCCCACCAATCCACATGTGTCCAGTGTCGAGACAAAAAGCAGTAGTGGTGCGAGAGAGGACCTCGTCGACATCGGCTTTGGTTTCGACCATCGTGCCCGCATGGGGGTGGATCACCACGGTGATGCCCCGGGTGGCGGCGTGGGCACTAATGCGGTTGAGGTTATCCGCCAAGGCCTGCCAGTTTTCTTCGGCCATGACGGGGCGTGGAGCGTCATAGCCGTCCAGGCCGGTTTCGGCAGCTAAGACGAGTACTTCCGCATCTGCTGCCACGTAGGCGTCAAGTTCTTTTTCAATGCCTGGCAGGGGATCAAAACCTGGGTCGTGCAAAACGGCGGGAAAGAAGCCGCCCACTGCCTTCATGTGGTGACGCGCAAGGGTATCTTTGCGTCCTTGCGCATCCTCGGGGAGAAAACCTAGGGGGCCAAACTCCATAGCTTCAAGACCCAGTGCCGCCATTTCTGTGAGCACTCTCTCGGGGCCCATTTGGTGTCCCCACCCGGGAACTTCACACACGCCCCAGGAAATGGGTGCTCCAGCAATGCGAATGGTGGTCATGGTTGTCTCCTCATGGTGTTGTTAGGGTTGCGCCTGATGTTCGGGGGTTAATCCGCTGAGCACATCCACTATTCCTTGGGCTGCTTGGCGGAAAGTTTCTCGGGTGCTCTGGGTAGTCAGTCCCATGACATGGGGGGTGAGGACTACCTGTGGGTGGTCAAACAGGGGATGGTGCTCCGGTGGTTCCTGGGCAAACACGTCGAGCCCTACCCCGCCTAGGTGTCCCGATTCAAGGCCTGCAAGGAGGGCATCGTGATCGACCACCTCACCCCGGGCCAGGTTCACCAGGATGGTCCCTGGTTGAAGGCTCGACACCAGCTCGGTATTGATCAAACCCCGTGTTTCGGGGGTTCCTGGCAGATGGATGCTGATGTGGGTTGCCTCGCGCACTGCTTCTTCCACCGTGGTCGCCAGGGGCACGTCCGCTTCACGGACATAGGGGTCATAGGCCACCACGGTCATCCCGAAGGCTTGAGCCAATGCGCTGACCCTGCGGCCAATGCGCCCATACCCCAGCACGGCCAGAGTTCCCCCGGCAAGGTCTCCCACCGTCACACGATCTCTCGAGGCCCAACGGCCTTCTCGGACCAGAGCGCTTAGGCGCGGCAGAGATTTGGTCAAGCTCAGCAGGTGGGCCACTGCACCCTCTGCTACCGCGTAGGTGTTGGACCCGGGGGTGATCACAACGGGAATCGAACGCCGGGCAGCTTCTGCGACATCCACCCGTTCGGTGCCCACTCCCGTTCGCGCTAACACCCGCAGATGAGGCATCTGGTCCAACATGGTCGTGTCCACCGTGACGTGTGCTCGCACAATGGCTCCGACCGCTACCGACAGTTCCGCTTCGGTGGGCTTGGACACCCACCGGGCGTGGGAAGACAATACGGGAGCGACGATGGTGTCATCGACATCGCCCAGTCCAACAACAAGGGGAAGTGAGGTGCTCATCACGCCTATGACGCCGAAGTATCGGTGCGCTTGAGCCTGTGCACCTGGTCGCTCAGTCCTGTGCGCAAAGCCAGCGCATCAGAGCCCAAAGCTAGGAAATCAATCCCATAGGCGCGCATCGTGTCAATTCGCGCGGGGTCCGAAATCAGAGATCCAACCGGAATCTGGGCAGCCTGAGCCGCGGCAATGGTGGTCGTCATTGCGTTGGTGAACAGCTCATGATCAAAATCCTCGGGCACGCCTAGGGCAAAGGATAGATCCAGAGGACCAATAAACAGCGAGTCCACCTGAGGCAGCTGGGCAATCTGTGCGACATCGTCGAGAGCCCCGGTGGTCTCAATTTGGATCATGCAGACTCCGCGAGCTGTCTCGCGCACTGAGTGACTGCCCCACCCAGCGCTTCGGGTATAGGAGGCGACTCCGCGTTGTCCTACCGGCGGGTAATCACAATACGACACGCATTCAATGGCATCTTCTAGGGATTCGATCCGAGGCAGCATCACCCCTGCCGCACCCTGGTCGAGCACCCAGCCCACCACCGAGCGCTCCGGTTTGGGAACTCGGACAATCAGGGGAATTCCTGCAGCGGAAGCTGCTTGAACGCTGGGTCCAACCTGGTCCAGGGTGCCCCCACCGTGTTCAAGGTCCAACAAAACCCATTCACATCCCGCGAGTGCAGCCACTTCAATCGCGCTGGGACTGGCAAGGCCGAGAAAAGTGCCAGGACTCATCGAGGGAGAGCCTAAGCACTCCCTGAGCTGTGAGACCGCCTTGGCGTTATTCACCCGTGCCACTTTTGGTGAGCAAGTCCGGCCTCATATTCTTCGCGCTTGGCGGCAATCCATGGCTGTTCATATACTTCGGCCGGGGCGACATCCCACCAGACTTCCGAGCTGGGCAAGTTAGCGTGGGGGATAGTGGGCACCACAATCACGACCGGACCATCGTGATCGCGGGCGTCTTCCAGTGCACTTCTCACGTCATCGGCAGAAATAGGACGGACCGCTTTAGCCCCCATTCCTTCTGCCATCTTGACGATGTCGATATCGAGATATCCGCCTTCTAGGCGTCCTGCACCCGCTTCGGTGACCATGGAGTCTCCTTGGCGGTAGCGGAATTCGTTGCCAAAGTGGGCACCGCTTCGCCACATCTGAAGGCGGCGGATCACCTGGTACCCGTGGTTTTCAGAGACCACGATGGTCAGACGCAAGTGTTCCTGGCATGCCGTCACCAGTTCGGTTGGCGCCATGACAAAAGTCCCATCACCGATAAAGCTCAGCACTCGCTTGGTTGGGTCTTCGGTAGCCCAGCGAACACCCATCGCCGCAGGAATCTCGTATCCCATGCAGGAGAAACCAAATTCCAAGTGACAGTGCCGGCCCTGGGTGGCGTCCCAGGCTTTTTGCAGGTCACCGGGAGGACCTCCAGCAGCAGCGATGATGGTGTCGCCTTCTCGCGATGTTTCCTGCATCAATCCGATGAGCTGAGCCTGGGTCAACACGGCATCAGTGGGGTCGGATTCCGTCAAAGAACTCTGATCAAAAACCACCGAGGAATCTAAAGCTTCGCTTCGCATCGCTTCCCATTGCGCCATCCGCGAGCTCACCGTCTTCGCCCACTCGGCGGGAACGCTGTAGCTACCCACTGCACTACGTAGTGCCGCGAGAGCCTTTTTAGCGTCGGCCACCACGGTGGTGGCACCTTGTTTGATGCCATCGTGTTCGCTGACATTGATTGACGCGAAGCTCACGTCGGGGTTCTCAAACATGGACTGAGAGCCGGTGGCAAAGTCGGAAAGGCGGGTTCCGACGTGCACGATCAGGTCAGCCTCGGCAACCACGGTCCGTGTCTGGGGGGTTCCTTCGAGTCCGATGCCTTTGAGGTGCCAGGGGCCAGGGTTTTGCACTGCCCCTTTACCGCCGAATGTTTCTGCCACAGGGATTCCCGTGGCGTTAGCGAAATCTTCCAGTTCTGTGGTGGCATCCGAGTAGTGAATGCCTCCACCAGCAATAATCACAGGCTTCTTGGCCGCTTTAATCAGTGCAGCCACTGCAGAGACTTCCTCCGCCTCTGGCGTGGGTCGACGAATGATCCACTCACGCTCAGCAAAAAATTCCACGGGGTAATCAAAGGCGTGGGATTGAACATCCTGCGGCAGAGAGAGGACAACAGCACCGGTTTCGGCTGGGTTAGCGAGAACACGGAAAGCGTGGGGCAATGACACCAACAACTGCTCGGGGCGGGTGATTCTGTCAAAGAACCGAGCAATGGGCCTAAACGCGTCATTGACCGAGACGTCGGGCCCACCGGGGTACTCCAGTTGCTGCAATACGGGTCCTTGGCGCCGAGTCGCATACACATCGCCGGGGAGCAACAACACGGGGAGGCGGTTAATCGTGGCCAGAGCGGCAGGGGTCACCATGTTCATTGCACCCGGGCCCACCGATGCCGTGACGGCAAGGGTTTGCCGGCGCTTCTGAGCTTTAGCAAAGGCGATGGCGGAATGAGCGAGACCTTGTTCGTTGCGTCCTTGAACAAAGGGAAGGTCATCGCTGAATTGATCCAAGGCTTGACCGAGTCCGGCGACATTGCCATGGCCAAAAATGCCCAGGGCTGCGGGGATGAAGCGTTGGCGGTGGCCATCAGCGAGGGAGTATTGAGCCGCGATGTATTTCACCACTGCTTGAGCCACAGTGAGTCGAATAGTGGTGCCGGATTGTCCCTGGGTCATGGTTGCGTCCTTATCCTGCTTGGTGACCGGTTTCTATACCCGTGAATGCATGATGACAGTTTTCCATTCCGTCATTTCATTCACGGTGGTGCGAACTCCCTCTTTACCGATGCCGCTGGATTTGATGCCACCGTAGGGCATCAAATCGGCTCGCCACAGGGGGGTCCAGTTGATGTGCACAACACCCGAGTCGATTTCGCGCATCGCCCGAATGGACTCATCGTGATCCTGGGTGAAGATACCTGCACCCAATCCATATCTAGTGGAGTTGGCCAGAGCAAAGGCGTGGTCGAGGTCTTTGGCTTGTGTAATAGACACGGCGGGGCCAAAAAGCTCTTCTTGAGCGAATGCGTGATCTCCGGAAACGTTGCCGACGATGGCGGGAGAAATCAACGTTCCATTGCGTTGCCCACCGGTGATGAGCACGGCCCCGTCAGCAACCGCCTTCTCTATAGCGCTCTCCACTCGAATCGCTTCGTTTTCGGTGACGAGAGTACCCACCATGGTGTCGTCCTTGAGCGGATCCCCAATCGTGATGGCCTCGACCTTGGGAATCAAGGCTGCGAGGAAATCATCGTGGATGGACTCTTCGACGATGATGCGTTGCGCGGCAATACAGACCTGTCCAGCGTTGACGTAACCGCCCAGTGAAATCGAATGAGCGGCCTGCTCCAGGTCGGCATGGCGAGTAACAATGACGGGTGAGGACGCCCCGAGCTCCAGGGATAGCCGCTTGATTCCGGCGATCCGGGTGATGTTTTCTCCCACAGGAGTCGACCCCGTAAACGAAACCTTGTTCACTCGGGGGTCGGAGACGAGCTGGCCACCCAGTTCGCTCCCCGAGCCATTGACCAATCCGATAACTCCTGCGGGCAAACCCGCATCAAGGAAGCATTGCACCAAGGCGATGGCCGTGAGGGGGGCCGCCAAGGCAGGTTTGAGGATGACGGCGTTACCAGCAGCCAAAGCAGGTCCCACCTTGTGTAAGACCAAGAGCGAGGGGTAATTAAACGGAGTGATAGCCACCACCACACCCACCGGTTGGGCAATGGTGAAACCAATCTTGTCGAAGCCCGTTCCTAAGTTGGCGTCGAGGGGCAGCGAATCTCCATAGCGTTGAGAGCCTTCAAACGCCGAGAGACGGATGATTTCTCCTGCCCGGCTGGCTTCGCCGCGGGCTTCCCGAATACTTTTGCCCATCTCTGAGCTAATGGTCTGGGCGAGTGCTTCACTGCGCTCATCGGCGATGGCTGCTGCGGCCAGAAGAATTGCTGTTCTTTGGTGGGCGGGAGTGTTCCGCCATGTCTTGGCACCCTCACACGCGATATCCAGTGCCTTATCCACGTCCGCGTTGGTGGCGAGAACTATTTCGCCCAGGGGATCGCCCGAATACGGGGAGCGCACCGTGTGGAGGGCAGATTGTGCTCCTTGGTGCCAGGACCCATTGATAAGAAGTCCCGGTGTGGTCATGTGGAGCCCCCTTGTGGAATGGCAAACAACTTTGTTATTACAAACTCTAGAGCTTTTTGTTCCAGCTGTCACCTTCGCTGCTGGAATTTTATGCGGGAAACAGCCTCGGGAGATCGGGCGGCAAGAGCTTCCGAGCGCACTCCAGATATCCACAGATTCGCACCCAGGCAGCGACCGGGCCACTTTTTCCCCTAGGTTCGCCTCCGTGCCCCATAACGAGATCAAAGTGCTTGCAAAACGAAAGCGTGCGCCCTATCCTGAGGATATGAGCCCCAATGTGTTGATTCGAGATGTTCCCTCTGGCGTTCACTCCGTATTAGTGGGCAGAGCAAAAGCGCAGGGGCAATCCCTGCAGGAGTACCTGGTGGGGTTGCTGGGCGAACTCGCCCAGCGGCCCACAATGCCCGAGATCATGAAGCAGATTGAAGAACGTGTGGCTCAAGACTCCTCGGCCACCATGAGCAGTGACGACATTGTCGCCATCATTCGTGAGGGCCGCGATGGCCTCGACGCGAAGCCCTCATGAGTGTGGTTCTTGATGCCTCCGTGGTGGTGGATGCCCTCCTAGACCCGGGTCCACAGGGCGACTGGTCACGAAAGTACCTGAGTACTGGCCAGGTTCTGGTGCCCGATCTCCTGTATCCCGAAGTAACCAGGGCGCTCAGGCGGGCTGAAATGAAGGGATTTTCCTCCATGGAAGACAGGTTTCACAGTCTCGTGGGCCTCACCTGGGTTTCAGTGCGGTTTGATGCCTATGCCCACTGGGTGTGGCCATTGCGTCACGACATATCTCTCTACGATGCGTGCTACGTGGCGCTCGCTCAATCCACCGAGCGCCCTCTTGTCACGTTGGATAAAAAACTGGCCTCCACTGCGAAGCGTTACTGCGAGGTTCTCACCCCCGATGACTGATTCGCGAATTCTTGTGGCACCAGATTCCTTCAAAGGCTCCTTGAGCGCCTCTGCGGTGGGGGCTGCCTTAGCTCAGGGGATTGGCAGGACAAGCCCTCAGGCCGAGGTGCTGATGCACCCGCTAGCTGATGGCGGTGAGGGAACGCTGGCGGCGTTGGCCATGGCTGGTTTCGACAGTGTCGAGGTGGAGGCCATCGATTCTCACGGCAGACCCATCACTGCTCGTATCGCCAGGCGCGGTGACATAGCGGTCGTGGAATCAGCTCAGGCGGTTGCCTTTGAACCTGGCGCCAGCCCAGCTCACGCGTTGAGTGCCTCCAGTGCAGGTGTGGGATTGATGATGGCGGCGGCGCTCGATATGCCCATTTCCAGGCTTTATCTTGCGGCGGGCGGAAGTGCCACTACCGATGGCGGTGCGGGGATGTTGCACGCTTTAGGGGCGCGATTTTTTCATGAGGGAAAAGAGTTAATCCCTGAGGGTGGAGCGAGCCTGGGGAAGATAACGTCGCTGGAGAGTGAAGGAATCCACCCGCGAGTCAAGGATGTGACCATCACACTCCTGAGCGATGTGGATAACCCCTTATTGGGGCGGCGCGGTGCTGCGCGGGTGTTCGCCCCTCAAAAAGGAGCGGATGTGAGTGGTGTGGATAATCTTGAGAAGGCTCTTGAGCACTACGCTGCGCTGGTGGGACCTGACTACGCGATGATTCCCGGTAGTGGTGCTGGTGGGGGAATTGGCTTTGGTGCCCTGGCAGCCTTGGGTGCTTCGGTGACATCCGGGGCCACAGCAATCATGGATATCACCGGGTTTGATCACGCTCTCAACTCCGCATCACTGGTAATTACGGGCGAAGGGTCCTTTGATGACCAAAGCGCTGCGGGAAAGGTGCCCTCGGCGGTTATCGCAGCGGCTGTGGCCCGGGGTATCCCGGTGGCAGTGGTGTGCGGTGTGGATCGACGCTCTGCCGCCGCCCGAAGCGAACAACCAGGGCTGCGTGTCTATCAACTAGTGGATATCGAGCCCAGTATTGATCGGTGTATTGACAACGCGCACGACCTCTTGGTCCTCGTGGGCGAAGAAATCGGCAGAGCTAGCTAATGGGACCCTCATAGGCGCCAAAATCTATCGATCCGGAGTCGCCTGCCTCGGTGGGCCGAGCATGGTCCTGTCGCAGATGCAGGTCATCAATCCACACAGAGGCCGTGACACTCGTGGTCGTGGCATTTCTCACGTGACCTCCTGATTGGCGGTCATCACTAATGGCGTGGAGATGCAGGCCTGGAATGGTTGACCCTGTGGTGGCATCGGGGTAGCGAAAGCCCACCAGTGTGCCGCTCCATTGGGGAAAGCTAAAGCGGGTTTCATGATCTAAAACCTCACCCAGGCTTTCGCCTTCCCACTCTGGGTGCCCGACAGTGCGCAACACGACGTCGCTAAAGGTGCCCTGGATTTCTAGGGCACACACCACGTGTTCGTGGTCCACGTGGGTGCGCAGGAGATATGCATCGAGTGCGCTCAGGATGCCCTCGATGTCGAGCTGGGGATCGAAATGTACGTCGTGGGCAATTCCACCGTGGGCTGCAATTCCGAAGGCTATTTCTTCCTCCGGCGAAACTTCCTCTGGTATTCCTTCCACCGGAATGCGCCAGGTGGTGGAGCGCAGGCTGACAAGCTCGCCTTCGAGGTCATGCATAACCCCCAGGCCCAGGCGAGTATGGGAAAACTCGGAACCTACGGTGGTGGTTCCCGAGAAGTCCCCGGCGAACAGTGCGCTGGCGCTGCGCACTTGAGTCACACTGCCATGGTCGAGACGGCCCAATCGAGAAGCGCGAATGCGGTCTAACACATGATCTAGCATGCCTTCGAGCTTAGTTGGCGCAGTGGGCCAGCACCCAGGTCACGCATCCAGAGTGGGCTGGCGAGCTAATGCCTAAGCGCTGGTGAGTTCGCATCCCAGGGGGTCTTGAAGTAATGCTTGAAAACTCAGTTCCGCTGTTCCCACCAGGAGGAGATTGCTTCCCATGCTGCCGGGACGGATATCTACCCCTTCGAGAGCAAAGGGAAGGGCTTGAGATTGAATTTCTGCGAGCAACTGTTCTTTGCGTAATTCAAGATGGATTTCCAGGAAGCCGCTGAGTACGACAACTTCGGGATTCATCGCGACGAGTAATAGGCCAATGGCCCGGCCCAGATAGTGGACATGGCGATCGAGCACGCTCGAGACCTCTGGTTCGTGATGGTGCTCGCGCAGAGCATCAAAGAGTTGTTCATCGTCAGCATCGCCGAGGCTCACAGCCGTGACTAACTCTTCACGGACCACCATGGCTTCCAGTGTTCCGGGGATGCCGGAATAGTCCTTGTTCTCGGAATCTGAGATGCGCATGTGGCCCAACTCGCCTGCATAACCGTGGTGGCCACGCAGTAGCTCCCCATTCACCACGGCTCCGCCACCAAGACCACCCGGGACCCCAATGAGGAAGACCATGTTTAAAAAGCCTGCCCCGGCGCCGAAGGTTTGCTCGGCAGCGCAGGCAAGGCTGGCGTCGTTATCTAAGAGGACCGGGAGGTTGGTGTGCGTGGCCAGGATTGTGGCAAACGAGGTTTCCCGCCACCCCAAACTCGGGGCCCAGCGAACATCTCCGATTAACACACGCACTTGCCCTGGCGCCGCTACTCCGACTCCGGCAATTTTGGCGCGGGGATCGAGGGTTGATCTCAGGTCGTTGATAATGTCACCGGCCAACCGTGCCGTTTCCTCCGGGCTTGCCCCGGGAGGTAGCACCTGGCGCTTTCGAGAAATCACTCGTCCACTCAAGCCGACGATTCCGACCGTGATCTCACCCAGCCGGGGAATCACGACGAAGCCGACAATGGAATCGGAGGCGGCCACTTCGATACTGGGACGGCCAATTTCACCCACGCCTGACGTCCGCGTCTGCGTGACAAGGCCATGGCTCTGCAAGTCGGTCACGAGGTCGAGCACGGTAGAGCGATTGAGCCCGGTAATCATCGTCATGTCTGAGCGTTTGATCCGACCGTATTGGTGCACCAGTGTGAGGACATGGGACAAATTCGCCTGGCGCACCCCAAAATTGGGCCGGCTCGACGAGTCGAAGGACGGATTTCGGCCACTGGGGCTGTGTCGTGTGTTCATGATGGGTGAGGTGAGGTTTTTTCTGTTCGCAACGAATTGATAACAAAGGGTTGAATTGGTCCAAAATAGTTTGTTGTTATTGTAAACATACTTCGAGAGCTCTATCAGGAGCTTTCGCAATAAGAACAGGAGCATTGAATGCAGACATTGCAGAAGCGCGCAACCCGTGCGCTCGCCGCAACCGCTGTGCTGGCCCTCGGGCTCGCTGGCTGTGCAAGTACTACCGATGCAGACGACACCGCCGCCACGTCAGGTTCTGACGAGACCGCAGCTGTCGCAACCGGTAGCGTCGAGGTCTTCTCATGGTGGACCGGTGGTGGAGAAGAAGCCGGGCTTAACGCCTTGGTTGAGGTCTTCAACGCTGAATACCCTGACCTCACCTTCGAAAACGCCGCTGTTTCTGGTGGCGCTGGAACCAACGCTAAGGCTGTGTTGGCAACTCGTCTCGAAGCAAATGATCCCCCGGACTCGTTCCAGGGCCACGCTGGTGCCGAATTGATGGACTACATCAACGCTGGCCAGCTTGAAGACCTTACCTTCCTGTATGACGAGCAGGGCTGGTCCTCGGTTATGCCCGAGACCCTCCTTCCTTTGATCACTGTCGATGGCAAGATCTACTCGGTGCCGGTCAACATTCACCGCGCCAACGTCATGTGGGCAAACCCCACCGTTCTCGCTGACAACAACATTGACATGCCCACCACGTGGGATGAGTTCTTTGTTGCTGCAGACACTCTTGAGGCAGCAGGAATCATTCCTTTGGCTCTGGGTGAACAGTGGACTCAGCTCCACCTCTTCGAGACCGTTCTCTTGGGTGAGCTCGGAACCGCTGCATACAACGGCCTGTGGGATGGTTCCACTGACTGGGCTGGCGCTGACGTAACCGCAGCACTGGACACCTTCGCTCGTGTACTGGAGTACACCAACTCTGATGCAGCCAGCCTCGCATGGCAGGACGCAACTCAGCTGGTTATCGACGGTGACGCAGCATTCAACATCATGGGCGACTGGGCAGAGGGCTTCCTCCGCGTAGACAACGCTCTTGTTGAGCAAGAGGGCTACACCTGGGCAGCTTCGCCAGGAACCGAAGGAACCTTCCAGTTCCTCAGTGACTCCTTCACCTTGCCCGTGGGCGCCGCAAACCGCGACGCTGCGATCTCGTGGTTGACTGTCGCTGGTTCTGCTGCTGGTCAGGATGCATTCAACGTGCAGAAGGGTTCTATCCCTGCACGTAGCGATGCTGACAAGGCCATCTACCCTCCATACCTGCAAGACGCTATGGATGACTGGAGCAGCAACCTCGTTGCCGGTTCGCTCACCCACGGTGTGACTGCATCGAACGCATGGAAGGCTGACATCGACACCGCCCTGGGCTTGTTCCTGGGTGACAAGGATGTTGCTAACTTCCAAGCTGCGCTCGTTACGGCAGCAGGCTAAGCGAACTCTTCGCATAGTCGCAGTGGGGGTGGCCCTTGGGCCACCCCCACTGTGCGAGGAAGCTAAGGTAACTAACAATGAAATCCTTGAAGCGGCACTGGCCAGCGTTGGCCTTGCTCAGCCCGTCACTGATCGTTCTTGCCGTCTTTGTCTACGGCTTCATTGGTACCAACATTCAGATTTCTCTCACCGATGAACAGGGTCTCAACGCCGATTCCAACTTCATTGGTTTTGATAACTATCTCGCCTTGCTCGATGACCCGCGTTTTCACATTGATGTGTGGAATACCGGTGTTTTCAGTGTCGCCTTTATCGGAGTGTCACTCTTTCTTGGGCTAGGCCTAGCAATTTTGCTCGACCAGAAAATGAAGGCCGAAGGTTTTTTCCGCAGTATTTATCTCCTTCCGATGGCCGTGAGTTTCATCGTGACCGGTGTTGTGTGGCGCTGGCTGATGAACCCTGCTGAGGGCTCGCGCATGAGTGGGTTGAATCTCCTTTTTGACACTCTGGGTCTTGATTTCCTGGTGAACCAGTGGCATTTGACCCCCACCTGGGGGATGTTGGCCATTGCCCTTCCTGCGGTGTGGCAAATGTCGGGTTACACCATGGCGTTGTTCCTCGCCGGGCTGCGGTCTGTGCCCGATGAGGTCAAAGAAGCGGCACGGATGGATGGTGCCAGTGAACTAGCCATTTATTGGCGCATTATTTTGCCGATGATCCGCCCTGTGGCGCTCTCCGCTGTGGTTATCCTCGGCCACATTTCGCTTAAGGTCTTCGACTTGATCATCGCGATTGCGGGAAAACAACTCGCGCTCGATGTTCCCGCAATTTATATGTGGCAGACCACCTTTGACGCGTACAACTTTGCACGCGGTGCGACCTTGGCCACCTACATTCTTATTTCCGTCGCAGTCTTTGTCATTCCTTACCTCTACTTCACAACACGTAAGGACAAAGTATGAGCCTGGAGATGGTGCGAGAGCGCAAGAAGCCGGTCACTCCCGGCCTGGTAGTGGGAAAAACCATCCAATATGGTCTGCTGTTTTTCTTCCTCGCTTTTTTCTTGATTCCTATCTACGTGGTGTTGGTCACCAGCCTCAAGCCACTGGACCAGGTATCACTGCAACGAATGTGGGAATTTCCCGCGGCGATTGATATTGCCAATTATGTGCTGGCCTGGGAAAAGTTAGGGCCCTCTATTGGCAACTCTTTCCTCTTAGTTATTCCCGGCGCACTTCTGGCGGCTTTGCTCGGGAGCTTGAATGGCTACGTGTTGAGCAAATGGAAGTTTCGCGGTTCAGACCTGATTTTCACGCTCATCCTCTTTGGCATGTTCATCCCGTATCAGGCCATCTTGATTCCGCTAGTACAAACGGTGCGCGAGCTTGGCCTCTATGGCGGCATACCGGGATTGATTCTGGTTCACGTGATCTATGGTTTGCCGATCATGACGCTGATTTTTCGCAATTACTATCTCGCGGTTCCCGATGAGCTTGTTGAAGCAGCGCTGATGGATGGGTCCGGGATTTTCAAGACCTACTGGCAGATCATTTTCCCCATTTCGATCCCCGCATTCATCGTCGGAATCATTTGGGAATTCACGTCAATTTGGAATGACTTCCTCTTTGCCGTGGTGCTCACGGGACCAGATTCCTGGCCAGTCACCGTGGCCTTGAACAACATTGCGGGTTCTCAGATTGTCCAGTGGAACGTCCAGATGGCTGCAGCGGTTTTAGCGTCGCTTCCCACGATCATTGTCTATATCTTCCTCGGTAAGTATTTCTTGCGTGGCATGCTTGCTGGCTCGCTAAAGGGTTAGGTGTGGCCAAGCTCAGTCCCTCGCTCGACATCACAGCAGGTCTCGATTCGGGCACTTCTGCGCGGATTTCCCGCACCGGTGCCGGGCTGCGTAGCCTGCACTGGCGTGGGGTGCCCATTGTCCCTGATTACCCAGGCGATGACCGACCCCTTCACGCCGGTGCGGTGTTGTTCCCGTGGGCGGGCCGGTTGCCCGATGGCCAGTGGAAAGATCACGATCACACCAGAACGTTCCCGATTAATGATGAGCTCACCCAGTCAGCTCTTCACGGCCTGGTGTGTGACGAGGAATTCGCCGTGGTGGCCGAGAGCGACTGCTCACTTACTCTGTCCCATACTCTGAGTCCTACGAGCGGCTATCCCTACCCTTTGCGATTGGATATCACCTACGAGATCAGTGATGAGGGCTTGAGTGTTACCGACCGCGTGACGAACGAAGGCTCGCACAAGGCCCCCTTTGGCCTTGCTCATCACCCCTACCTATCGGTGGGGGTGAGCGCATGGGATGAGATTCGTGTGGAGGCTATGGTGAGCCACCGCGTTCCCACAACCCCCCGTTTAGTGCCCCATCGCGTGGAGCCGCTGCCGAGCGGCCTGCCTGAGGAAATGCTCAGCATCGCTCCCGAGGGCCTCGATGAGACCTATGCTCTGCCAGTACATCCTGGGGAGCGATCCTGGTTGCGCCTCATCACAGCCGAAACCACCCTGACTCTCTGGCAGGACTCTGGATGGCCTTGGCTCCATATTTATGGCACGGACTCTCTGCCTGGTGCTCTGGGCTTGACCAAGGCTGTCGCCCTCGAGCCTCACACGTCGTTGCCTAATTCGTTGAATTGGCGCGAAACCGTGGTGAGCCTGGAACCTGGGGACTCCTGGCAAGGGTCGTGGGGCATCGCGTTTCGCGAGACAGAGAACACAGGGAGCTAACACCATGCCCATTGCTTTTCACTTTCACACCATGGCCGATGGCCGGGAGCTTATCTATGTCGACGATGCCGACACCACCTTGAGCCCTGAGCGACGTGCTGATGAGCGAACGCTAGAGCCCCGTCCTGAGACCGCAACGATGCGACGAGATGTCCTCACCGGTGAATGGGTATCCATCGTACCCACCAGACAACACCGGGTCATGCTTCCCGGGGAAGAGGCAAACCCTCTGGTTCCCCAAACACGGGATAACCCCAGCGAAATTCCCGATAACTATGACGTCGTGGTGTTCGAAAATCGCTCCCCTTCGTTTGGTCCTGCCTTAGGCGATATCGACCACGAGAATCTCACGCTTGGATTTGGCCAATCGGGACCCGCTCACGGCCGATGCGAAGTGGTGTGTTTTAGTCCCAACCCCACCGGGGCTTTAGCAACCCACAGCGTTTCTCGGGTTCGAACAGTCATTGAGGCATGGGCGCAACGCACCGAGGCGTTGAGTGCATTACCCGGTATTGAACAGGTTTTTGTTTTTGAGAACCGGGGTGTGGAGATTGGGGTAACCCTGCACCATCCTCACGGACAAATTTATGCCTACCCTTTTGTCACCCCGCGAACCCAACGTCTCCTAGATTCGATTTCTAGGATGGGCCCCTCCTTCTTTGCTGATCTTGTGGAATTTGAGCAGAGCTCCCAGCGCGTTGTCGCGCAGGGCGAGCATTTTGTCGCTTACGTACCTTTTGCTGCGCGCTGGCCTCTAGAAGTTCACTTGGTGCCCCGACGCCATGTCCCCGATCTCGCGGGATTGAGCGAGGAAGAACGGGATGAACTTGCGGTGATGTATCGACAGTTGTTGGGAACGTTTGATGCGCTCTATGACACCCCGACTCCGTATATCGCGGCGTGGCACCAAGCGCCGGTGCGGCACTCACGAGACCAGGTCCGTCTGATGTTGCAGATCACCTCACCACGACGCGGGAAGACAGCGTTGAAATATTTAGCGGGCTCAGAGTCTGCGATGGGTGCATTTGTGGGAGATGTTCTGCCCGAAGCCCAGGCGCAACGTTTTCGAGAAGCGTTGGTCTCGCCATGAGTGACGCTCGCGAACGAGCGGAAAGTCTTTTTGCTCGCCATTTTCAGGCAGACCCCACGGGCGTTTTTTCCGCACCAGGTCGAGTCAACCTGATTGGCGAGCACACAGACTACAACGACGGTTTCGTGTTGCCCCTGGCCATATCGCAACGAACGGTAGTCGCGGCATCGATTCGCGATGATGGCGCGGTGGTGGCGGTGAGTGAAGGTCATGGCGACGCCGTAACCTATGACATCGCTAGCCTCGACAGTGCCGATTTGACGGGGTGGGCTGCCTACGTGGTCGGCGTGGTGTGGGCCTTGGCACAGCACCGCAGAGAAGGCTCGACCGCACTGGGGGTTTCGTTGGCAATCTGCTCCGATGTGCCCACCGGGGCGGGCTTATCGTCCTCTGCTGCGGTGGAGTGCGCTGTGGCCGTGGCAGTTAACGATCTGTGGGGATTAGGTCTGGAACCCCGCGCCTTGGCAGGGTTGGGTCAGCAGGTGGAAAACGAGGTCGTCGGAGCCCATACCGGGGGTATGGACCAAATGGTCTCCATGCTGTCCCTCGCGGATCACGCGTTATTCCTGGATTGTCGCACCGACGATATCGAGCACATTCCTTGTTCCTGGAGTGCCGCTGGCCTTGCCCTCGTCGTGATGGACACGGGGGTCCGCCATGCCAACGCATCCTCTGCCTATGGAGACCGACGAAAATCCTGCGAAGAAGCGGCAGCAGTCGTGGGGGTGCCAGCTCTGCGGGATGCCAGCCTGACTCAGCTACGGGATTACCAGGGTGCACTGGGGGAAGAAAACTATGCTCGAGCGCGACACATCGTCACCGAGAACGCCCGAGTATTAGACACTGTCGATGCGTTGCGAGCCAGTGATTTTGAGACAGTGGGTGCGTTGTTTAGTCAATCCCACCTTTCCATGCGAGATGACTACGACATCTCCTGCCCCGAGCTGGACCTTGCCGTGGAAAGCGCTCAGGGGGCGGGGGCGTTGGGGGCTCGCATGACCGGGGGAGGCTTTGGTGGTTGTGCAATTGCTCTCATCTCTGCGGAGTTACTCTCGCACTTGGAAGGCGAGCTGCACCATCACTTCTCCTCCCGCGGGTGGCAGGTTCCCCGGGTGGGCGTGGTGAGGGCGTCGGCTGGTGCCCGGGTCGAACAAGCGCTCTAAGCTTTGGTCATGAGAATTCCAGCTCCCACAATCCTTGACCCGAACTCTGTCCCCGCGTTGCGCTGGGGTGTGATGGGACCAGGAGAGATTGCCTCCACCTTTGTCTCCTCGGTTGTGGCCAACACGGCGCAAAAGGTGGCGGCCGTGGCCTCAAGAACTCCGGGTAAGGCCGAAGCGTTTGCCGCCGCCCACGGTATTGGCTCGGTATCTTCTAGCTACCAGGAACTAGTTGAGCGCGATGATCTCGATGCCATTTATATCGCCAGCTATCCCAGTGATCATGCCGAACATGCACTCCTTGCGATTGCCGCCGGGAAACACGTGCTGATTGAAAAACCTTTGGCCTTGTCCTCTGCCGATGCGCAGCGAGTGCTCTCTGCGGCGAGGTCCGCCGGTGTGCTTGCCATGGAAGCAATGTGGACGAGGTATCTGCCCCAATCCACCATCATCCGTGCGCTTCACGAAGCCGGAGATTTAGGGGCGCCCGAGCTTTTTGTGGCGCAATTTTGCACTGATAACCGCGCCATTGATCGCCTGTGGGCACCCGGTGGCGGCGGTATCGCTTTTGACATGGGGATTTATGCCGTGGCGATGGCTCACCAATTCCTGGGAAACCCGAGCAAAGTCTCCGCCACCGGCAGTGTTCACCCCGGTGGTGCTGACCAGGAGTCCTTTGTCACGATGGACTATGAATCCGGCGCCAGGGCCTCCTTGGTCATGTCAGGAATTGCCTCCCTGCCTCAAGTAGCTAGTTGTTCTTTCGAAGCAGCCCAGGTGGTGCTGGATGCGCCTTTCTTAGTCCCCTCCGGTATCCATGTCACGTCCAAAGATTTCTATCCCACGGGGGAGCACTGGGTGGATTCCACGGGTATCGTCGGCCACGAAGGGCTGTGTTATCAAGCCACCTGGTTCGCACACTACGTGGAGCAGGGTTTGCTGGAATCGCCCGTCCACACCCATCAGGACGTGGTGGACATCCTGCGGGTCTTGGAAACGGTGGTGGACCAGGTAACCGGTGGGCCACCACTGACCTAGTCGGAGGGTCACACGGGAACTCATCGTGGAGCCCACTAACCTTCTGGAGTGGGGGTAACAACAGGCAAACGGGTGCGTGCGCTGAGTCTTGCCACCGCGGTGATCTGGGCCGTGAGCGCCTGCACGCTGCCAACTCCTGCGCCACTGGAACCTCAGGAAAATCTGGTGCTGGAGCTAGCCCCTGCGAAGGACACAGCGAGCGAAGAACCAGCGCCTGAGCCTGCGGAAGCATCCCCGCCTGATGGCCTGGAGGAGCGCATTGCGGTGTCGATCGAGCAGATGGATCTGCGCACCAAACTTGCCGGGCTCATGGTGGTGACCGTCGGGGGAATG
>JAFMKX010000018.1 GCA_017852615.1 Pontimonas sp.
CCGCATCCAAGCGACGCTTCTTCCCATCCCACGTCGGCGCCTTAAACCTCAACAATGGTGCTAACTCAGAAGGCCTCGGAAAACGACGCCTTGTCATCGGATTGTTCCTTTCAGTAGGCGCTCCAACCAATTCTTACGAGCGTTTATTGCCAATTGAGACACCTGGGCCTCAGGAAAAGTCAGGTCAAATCCATGGAATGCGCCTGACCACATATGCAGCTCCACCGGAACATCGACAAGGGCCAGTCGCTCGGCAAAGCCGACAATTTCTGAGCGGAATACCTCCAGTGTCCCCACATCAAGAAACGTGGGCGGCAAGCCCCCGAGGTCTTGTGCTGCAGAGGGGGAGGCATACGGCGTGACCTGTTCGCTATGTCGTTGATCGCCCAGAAGGGCATTCCATCCAGTGTCGTTGCTTTCGCGGTCCCAAAGGCCGATGTTGGAAAATTGGTTACTTGATGGTGTCGCGTTGGACTCATCCAACATGGGACACATCAACAGTTGACCGGACACCTTTGGCCCATCAAGGTCTCGGGAGAGAAGGCTTACTCCCGCGGCTAGGCCCCCACCTGCGCTCATCCCGGCGATGATGACCGGCCCGGTGTTTCCTTCGCTCTTCCATTTCTTGCTGGCCGCGACAAGGCCGTCAAAGCAGTCGTGAACAGGGATAGGGTCGGGGTTTTCGGGGGCAAGTCGGTATTCCACGCTCGCACATTCGAGGTTGAACTCTTCCACAAAATCTGCCATCAAATCCATCCCGATAAGTCGATCGCCCGCGATCATTCCGCCGCTGTGGATGTGGAACAACAGGGCTCGTGGTGCTGCGCTGTCCCCTCGCTTGATGGAGGAGATTTCTAGGGAATGCCCATCTCGAGCCGGTGCTGTCCATTCTGAAGCCGCGATCTCACGGCCCTCGCACAGTGCCTGAAGTCCTGCTGAAACAAAGTCTTCTCTTAATTTCTGTAGGCCCTCAGGAAGTAAGGATTTTCTCTCAATGTCGGGATTCGCCTCGAGCATTGATTGCAATTCGGCGTCGTAGAGTGGTGAGGATGAGGACATGATCAGCATTCTAGCTCATCTAGGAGCAAACCTATAGGATGTAGTATCTTAGGTAGCGCCTAATGTTGCAGCAGTGAAGGAGGGGGACTGTGAACCGTTCTGATTCGTCACTACCGTGGGGATCACACCCAGTGGATGCCTCTATTACCGTTGCAATGCTTTCCGATTCGTGCGACCGGGCGGGTCTTCGCTCTCAGGTTTTGGAGACCCGTCTCGCACCGCTTGTTCCTCTGTCGAGAGTCTCGGGGCGAGCACGGACTGCCCAGTTCGTTCCTGACAGTGATGTGGACCCCGAACGTCCGTATGACGACGCGATTGATTTCATTGACTCCACTAGCCCAGGCGAGCTCATTTGTATAGCCACCGATGATTCCAACGCCTCCGCCTTCTGGGGGGAGCTTTTTAGTGCTGCGGCGAGGGGTCGCAAGGCGGTAGGTATGCTCACCGATGGCAATATCCGTGATTCGGACAAAATTGAGGCATTGGGATTTTCCGTGTTTTCTCGGGGCCGTCGCCCGATTGATTTTCGTGGCCGTATGAAGCTCGCATCGCACCAGTCCGCCGTAGTCATCGGTGGTGTGGAAATTTGTCCCGGTGATCTGGTCGCGGCTGACGATGACGGCGTCGTCGTTATTCCCCAGGCGCATGAATCGGAGATCGTCGCGCTCGCCAGAGAAAGAGCCTCCGGTGAATCCACAGTGCTAGATGAGTTGCTCGCGGGGTCAACCCTTCGAGCCGTATGGACCAAACACGGCATTTTGTAAGGAAAGGAAAACCCATGACATCAGTGAAACGGGTGGCGTCGGTGATACGCCTTGATCCCGAGGGCGTCGAGGAATACGAGCGTCTTCACGCTAACGCCTGGCCTGAGGTGTTGAAGAAAATTACCGAATGCAATATTCGTAATTACTCCATATACCGTTATGGGCTTTTGCTTTTTTCGTATTTCGAATACGTGGGCGATGACATGGATGCAGACATGGCACTCATGGGAGAAGACCAGACCACACAGGATTGGTGGGCCGTATGCAAGCCACTCCAGCGAACGGTCGAAGAGATTTCCGAGGGTGAGTGGTGGCACGAAATTCCCGAGATATTTCATCATGACTAGCGCCGAGAGGGCTTAGGCGTGGGCACAATTAATGTGTGGGAGACCACCGACATTCGGTTTCCGACGTCGCTGGAACTCGATGGCTCAGATGCCATGAATCCGGATCCCGACTATTCGGCTGCTTACGTGTCTTTTGGAGATTCGCAGGCAGATCTCATTGGTCATGCGTCGGTTTTCACTATCGGTCGAGGCAATGACGTTCAGGTCGCCGCGCTCGAAGCGTTGCGTCCCTATGTGATGGGACGTGATCTCGAAGAATTACTGAGCGATATGGGGGCCTTATATAAAGAGCTCACGGGGGACTCACAACTGCGCTGGTTAGGCCCGGAAAAGGGCGTCATGCACATGGCTATCGGCGCCGTAGTCAACGCCCTGTGGGATATCAAAGCAAAACAAGCCGAAAAGCCCCTGTGGGAACTACTGGCCGACATGGACCCGGAAGATCTGTGTGGGCTTATCGATTTTCGCTACCTCTCGGGAGCTTTGATTCCGAGTGAAGCTTTGGATTTCTTTCGCTTTGCAGCACAGGGCAAACAGGAGCGCAAGGCCGCTCTGCGGGCCGAGGGCTATCCCGCGTACACCACCAGTCCCGGATGGCTCGGATACAGCGATGAGAAATTAGCACGACTGTGTCGTGAGGCAATAGCCGAAGGTTTCGGCCGAATCAAGCTCAAAGTGGGCGCCAATAAAGCCGACGACGTTCGGAGGCTTCGGATTGCGCGTGAGGCGTGTGGCGAGGGTTTTCCCATTGCGGTAGATGCCAATCAGAGGTGGGAAATAACAGAAGCCATCGACTGGATTCGTAAGCTCGAACCTTTCGGGATTGATTGGGTTGAAGAGCCCACGAGCCCTGACGATGTTGCCGGACATAAAGCTATTGCCTCAGCGGTCGCGCCCGTGCGCGTCTCTACTGGGGAACATATGGCAAGCCGGGTCATCGCTCGCCAACTTCTGGAAAGTGGCGCAGTCAGTCTCTTGCAAATCGACAGTGCGCGGGTAGCGGGAGTTAACGAAAATATTGCCATTCTTGCCCTTGCCGCCAAGTTTGGCATTCCGGTGTTCCCCCATGCCGGAGGGGTGGGTCTGTGTGAGGCAGTGCAGCATCTTGCGTTTTTTGATTTTGTTGCGCTTTCCGGTCTCAAAGAGGACCGTGCGATTGAATATGTCGACCATCTCCACGAGCACTATGTCGACCCGGTTCGTGTGGAACAGGGTCGATATTGGCCGACAGACACTCCGGGTAACAGCCAAGAAATCCTGGCTCCCACCCGCGAAGGCTTTCTCTTCCCTGGCGGCTCAGAGTGGGGGTCATAAAGTTGTCTATTGCTGAGACTTCCTTGGGTCGAGGTGGAATCAAGACGTCTGTTCTTGCCCTGGGATGCGCCCCACTGGGCAATCTCTTCCGAGAGGTTTCCCCGGAGGATGCCGCAGCGTCATTGCAAACTTCGTTCGATGCGGGGGTGCGTTATTTTGATACTGCCCCTCACTATGGGCTGGGCCTTTCGGAAAGACGAGTCGGGGAGTTTTTAGCGAGCGTCCCTCGTGACCAGGTCATTATTTCGAGCAAGGTGGGACGGCTGATTAGGCCGAATCCTGATTTTTCCGGTGGTTTGGACGATCAGGGTTTTGCCGTGTCAGCGGAAAATCATCGTGTCCTGGACTATTCCTATGACGCCACGATGACCTCTATCGAAGAGTCCCTTGCCCGGTTGGGTACTGACTATCTGGACATTGTCTATGTGCATGATCCGGATGCTCACGAAACTCAAGCACTGGAGGGAGCGTTCCCCGCGCTGGAAAAATTGAGATCCGAGGGCGTTATCCGCTCGTATGGCGCGGGAATGAATCAATCCGAAATGTTGGCTCGTTTTGCCCAGCGCACGGATCTCGATGTAGTGATGTTGGCTGGCCGATTTTCTCTTCTAGAACAGCCGGCCTTAGAGGATTTGCTGCCCCTTGCTCTCGAGCGAGATATTTCGGTCGTCGCAGCCGGAGTTTTCAATTCAGGAATTCTTGCTGTTAATGAGCCTCAGCCTGGCGCGCATTACAACTACGAGCAAGCACCGCCAGAAATCCTAGACAAAGCCCAAAGGTTGGCTGCGTTCTGTCGTGACCACGGGTTTGTGTTGCCGCAAGTCGCCGCTCAGTTCCCCTTCGTTCATCCCGCCATCAAGGTGGTGTGTTTGGGTGCTCGCAACCATGATCAGGCTTTACGCAATGGCGAATTATTCTCCTCGGTTGTCCCGGGCGAGTTCTACTCGCTGATGGCCCACGAGGGGCTCATCAACGCCGAAGCACTGAGCTACTGATTTTTCTCCATCACCGACATTGTCGGAGCAAATCGGTGGAGCGAATTCTCGATGTGTTCGAGCATCAGTTTGCTAGCGCTCGCTTCGTCTCCTGAGCCCACCGCATCAGCGATTGCTCGGTGCTCCTTGAAGGCCAGGAAGCCAGATTTGGGTTGGTAATACAGCTCGAAAAGCTCTCCGATGACTTCGGCGTCTTCTCGCGGAAGTTCCATCCAGGTCTTGAGCACCGTGTAGAGACGGAAGAGGTGAAGGTGGCAGTGAGTGCGCACGTACGCATCGTGCACAAATTCGCTGCCTGATAACTCAGCAATGAGTGCGTGAAACCGTGCATCATGCTCACTCATGGCTGCATATGCTTCATCGATATCGAGGTTTTCGGCAGACTGGCCCTTTGCTAACTCGGCTTGGAGGCGCGCGATTCCTTCTTCGTTGATGTTTCGAGCAGCCATGCCAGCTGCCCACGGTTCGATTAGCCCACGGAATTGAAAGAGATCCTGAATCTCGGGAACGGTGAGTAGCTTTGTCGCCGTGTAACCCCGGAGGGGCTCTTTGGTGACGAGGTCCTCGGACTCGAGTCGGGCTAACGCTTCTCGCACTGGAGTCTGGGACACGTCGAGCTCTCGGGCAAGCGCGTCAATATTGATTCGCTCACCGGGGGCAATATCGTGCGTCAGTAACATTTCGCGAATACGCAAATACGTTTCATCTGAAAGGACCGTCCGCATCGGACGCAACGGGCGGGATTTGACGTTATCTGCCATTGTTCGAAATTCCTGACCTGAAGAGCGGATTCTCAGAGTCTAATCCTGGTCGGGGTTGTTTTCCGATAAATACTGATTTTTTAGGTGCGCGCCCGTGTGCGCAGCCCATCCATTCCGCCATCGACTGCGAGAGATGCGCCCGTGGTGGAAGCCTGAGCGGGACTTGCCAAGAAGCACACTGCTGAGGCGACTTCCTGCGCGGACACAAGCCTGCCAATGGGCTGGCGGGCGTTCAGTGCAGCGCGCTCCGCATCAGGATCCTCGGCTTGTTGAAGTAACCGGTCCACCCACGGAGTGTCAGCCGTTCCGGGATTGACGCAATTCACACGGATTCCATCGCGAACAAAATCAGCGGCCATGGCTTTCGTGAGGGACAGCACTGCCCCCTTGCTGGCGCTGTAGACAGCTCGATCTGGCAGTCCCACGGTCGCAGCAATGGAACAAATATTGACGATGGCCGCCTGGGAGCTCTTGCGCAACAGTGGAAGTGCTCGAGCAGATATCCGTGCCGTACCCACCACGTTCGTCTCATACACCTTGTGCCACTCATCGTCTGTTGCGGATTCGATGGAACCGATGGCTCCTATTCCTGCGCAATTGACCACAATGTCGAGGACTTTACTGGCTGCTTCGACCTCCCTAAAGGCAGCATCCACCGCCTTGGGCGACGTAATGTCGCATTGGATCCAGTGGATTCCCTCGGGCAGCTCCCCACGGTTGAGGTCAAAGCCAAAGACTTTAACGCCTTGCTCATGGAACATCTCGGCTGTAGCGAGTCCAATCCCGGAAGCACTGCCGGTAATAACGGCGGTGAGGCCTGCTAACTCTTGTGCCATGAGGACCCTCAATCTTTTGGTGATGTTTTAATGCGCTTCTACTCACAAAGCAGATTTACAATAGGATACATGATTTAAGGGGATACGCTAGAGATACTCTCTACTAATGCGACTGGAGGCAGGTATGACAGGAAAACCTTCCCTCACGGGAATGACCTGGGACCATCCCCGCGGTTTTGAATCGGTCGTAGCGTGTAATGACCTCGTCGAAGAACAATTCGGGGTAAGGGTTGACTGGACAGCGCGGAGTCTTCTGGAGTTTGGCGATCAGCATATTCGAGAATTTGCCTTAGACCACGACCTGATGGTGATTGACCATCCTCACGTGCCCGACGGAGTTCATGACGGTGTACTTTTAGCGATGGATGATCTATTGAGCGAAGGGGACCTTTCCCGATTGGCTCGCGAAAGCGCGGGACCCTCGCACGAGTCTTATCGGTTTCGCGACAAGATCTGGGCGTTAGCGATCGACGCGGCAACCCAAGTCTCGGTATACCGACCCGACCTCGTCGACGGTGTCCCACCCTTTTGGGATGACATCCTCCATGACGCTCGCCAAGGAAAGGTGTTGTGGCCGCATAAGCCGGTCGATGCTTTTAGCACCTTTGCCACGCTCAGTGCACAAATGGGTGTGGCGATAGGGCAGACAGCGGAGTTTGTCGAGGAAAACACTACGCAGCGAGTGCTCGAATTTATGATTCATTTTGCGGAATTGGTCCCTGATTTTTGTCATACCCAGAACCCGTTTGAAATTTCCGAAGTGCTCATTTCCAGCGATGAATATTGGTACGCGGCACCTCTTTATGGGTACACCAATTATTCACGCGAGGGTTTTAGAGCTAAGACCCTTGCTTATGACGACGTACCTTCCTTCGATGGGCGTGCCTCTGGATCCCAACTGGGAGGCGCTGGGATTGCGGTTTCTGCTCATTCGCAGAATCCTGATCTTGCCGCGCAAGTGGCCCACTATCTGGCTTCTGCTGCGTCGCAGAATGGCCCCTACACCGAACTCCATGGTCAGCCAGGAAACCTTCGGGCGTGGTTGTCTCCGCGGATGAATTCCCTAACGCACAATTTTTTCCGTAACACCCTTCGATCCATCGAGAGATCCTGGGTGCGCCCGCGGGTAGTCGGATGGCCCGATTTTCAATTTCAGGTGTCGCAAGTCATCCATCGCAGTCTTGGCGCGCGCACGTTTGGACCGCAAGACTGGGCAGAGATTGTGCACTATAAAGAGCAGTTACTCGAGAGGGGTGCGGAGTGAAACGACTGTTTGATGAGTACGAGGTCGGCACTTCAGTTAGTAGCCATGGGCGAACCATCACTGAGGCAGACATCGTTCTGCATGCAGGGCAGACGGGTGATTTTTACCCGCATCATATGGATGCCGAATTTTGCGCCACCCAACCCTTTAAGGAGCGCATTGCCCACGGCACTCTCATTCTTTCGGTAGCGGTGGGGATGTTGGCTGGGGAAATTAATGAAGCCGCCATGAGTTATGGGTATGACGGGATCCGCTTCATAAGGCCCGTTTTCATTGGCGACACCATCACAGCTCATGCAGCCATCAGCGGCACACGGGAATACGCAAAAAATCCCGACCAGTTTGGGCTCGTCGACGAAAAAGTCGAAGTCCTCAATCAAAAAGGTGAGCTGGTGATGGCACTCACCCATATTTACCTCGTGCAAAGAAATACCGACACATCCCAGCGGAAGGAAAAATCATGACACACACACCCGCACATTTCGTGGACACTCACCAACACCTGTGGGTCCTCTCGGAACGGGCCTACGACTGGATTTCACCCGATTTCGGTGTCCTCTACCGGGACTATCGCCCAGAAGACGTTGCTGCAGAGGTAGCTCAGGCCGGCGTCACCTCGACCGTTTTGGTTCAGGCGGCGGACACGTACGACGACACGTTTTATATGCTCAGCGTGGAACGAAGCGTCGATACGGTGAGGGCAGTGGTGGGTTGGGTCCCTTTTGATCGCCCGCATGAAGCGAGGGAAGCGTTAGAGCTTTTCTCGACACATTCGGCCATTAAGGGTTATCGAAACCTCACCCATAACTACCCGGACCCACGGTGGATTCTTCAGTCCTCGTGCTCAGAAACCCTGAGTCAGATTGCACAGCAGGGTCTGTCCTTGGACATGGTCAGTGTCAATTCGGAGCATTCTCGGGCCATTGTTGAGTTGGCTGATGCGCATCCAGATTTGAACATTGTGGTGGATCACATGGCTAAGCCTGATATCGCCGGGAAAGCCTGGGATGAGTGGGCTTCGGATATGACTGAATTAGCCAAGCGGCCCAACGTCTATGTGAAGCACTCCGGTCTGAATACGGCCTCCGCAGCTGGATGGACATCGGCCGATTGGCAACCCTACGTCGACCACTGTTTGGAACACTTCGGATCCCGGCGGATGATGTTGGGAAGCGACTGGCCGGTATCTCTTCTGGCCGGTGATTTTGTGGGCGTATGGAATGCGCAGCTAGAGACTATTGCTGGTTTGTCACCTGATGAACAAGACGACGTGTGTTTCAAGACAGCGCAGAGTTTTTACCAGTTAGATCTCTCGTGACCCAAGAGCACATGCGCCCCTTAGAGGGTTTCCTTGTTGTTGACTTCAGCCAATTCTTGGCCGGACCCATGGCAGCGATGCGCCTTGGTGACCTGGGCGCACGAGTCATCAAGGTGGAAAGACCCCCTGCTGGCGATATTGGTCGGGGCCTTGCTTTTGGCGGCATCACGGAAGATGGAGACACTCTCTCCTTTCACATCACCAACCGCAATAAGGAAAGCTACGCAGCCAACCTCAAGGACCAAGCGGATCGGGACAAGGTTCTGGAGTTGGTGAAGAAAGCTGACGTGGTTGTCCAGAACTTCCGTCCGGGCGTGATGGAGCGCTTAGGCCTGGGCTACGAAGAACTCAAGAAAGTCAATCCCACTGTGATTTATGCGAGCATCACTGGGTACGGAGCAGAAGGGCCCTGGAGTTCCCGGCCTGGCCAGGATCTCCTCGCCCAGTCTCTCTCGGGACTCCCGTGGCTCAATGGCAGTGGAGACAGTCCGCCCATCCCGGTGGGAATCGCGCTTGCTGACATCATCACGTCCATACATCTTGCTCATGGCGTGACGGCTGCTCTGCTCAGGAGAGAGCGCACAGGTATGGGTGGACGCGTAGACACGAGCCTCCTCGAATCGATGCTGGATCTCCAGTTCGAACTGATCAGTGCCCACCTCAACGATGCACAGGTTCTTGTCCGGCGTGGTCCTAAACACACGGCACACGCTTTTCTTCAGGCGCCCTATGGGACATACCCCACCTCTGATGGGTACCTCGCTCTGGCTATGGGGTCGATTCCTCAGCTCGGGGACCTGATTGGTCTTGATGCGCTGAGTGAGTTCGTGGATCCTGAGACGTGGTGGAGCGAGCAGGGACGTATCACCGAATTACTCGCTGAACACTTGGCTACGGAAAGCACTCAACATTGGTTGGAAATATTGGATGCGGCTGATTTCTGGTGCGCCCCTGTGCTTTCGTTGCCCGAGCTTGTTGCTCATGACGGTTTCCAGGCCATAGGTATGGATCAGGAGTTCACTCGTGAGAGCGCAGAGGGTGCCGCACTAACACTCAAAACCACTCGAGCTCCCGTGAGATTTGATGGGCAGACTCTGACCAATTCGAAGGGTGCCCCTCGGGTGGGGCAACACACCGATTCCATCGACCGAGAGCTCAAAGGAGAGTAAGGATGTCGAATCCAAATCCCGACGCGAACAAGCGTTACGAGGTTCCCGTATGGAACCAAGACGACAAGAAATATGAAGATTATGAGGTGGGCGAGGTTGATCGTTCGATCCGCCGGACCATCTCAGAGGGCGAAATGATGATTTTCAATTCGCTGCTGCTGGATATGCATCCCTATGTTGCTGATGATATTTTCGCCCGAGAAGAGGGCTTGTTCGGAAAGAGAATCGTGCCGGGGGCGCTGGTTTTTAGTTATGGGATGGGTCTCATGGCTCACAACAACGTGCACACCTTTAGTTATGGATATGACCGGTTGCGATTTATTAAGCCGGTTTTTGTCGGCGACACGATTTATACGATGAGAACCCTGCTGAGCAAGGAACCCAAGTACGAGGACATGGGGCTGTTCAAAGTCAGTTATGAGGTGTTCCGGGCTGACGACGAACAAATAGTTCTCTACTGCGAACACCTTCAAACCGTTAAGTACCGGGACCCTAGCGAGGCCAAAAAGGGTGGTCTCGAGGAAATGGTGAGGGACACACATGATTGACCTTTTCAGCGACATATCAGCGGGATGCGAACTCACCATTCCGATCGCGCACCACAAAGTAGTGGGAGTTATCGGGGCGGGGGGAATTGTTACTGGCGCTCACCTGCCGGCATATCGCAAGGCAGGGCTCCCGGTTCATGCGATTACCGATATCGATTCCGAGAAAGCACAGTCTGCGGCAGAAGAATTCAACATCACTCGCGTGTATTCGAGTGCGAAGGAACTCCTAGCCGATCCGGATATTGAGGTGGTGGACATCGCGGTTCCTGCCGCCGAACAACCTGCGTTGCTCTTGGCGGCCCTAGAGGCCGGAAAACACGTCCTCGCACAAAAGCCACTGTCGACCACTGTGGAAGACGCCCTCGACATGGCAGCTAAGGCTCAGGAAACCGGTCTGCACGTCGGCGTCAATCAGCAGCTTCGATTCGATGAGGGAATCGCGGCCGCGCACCGAATGGTCGATCTGGGGTGGATTGGGAAAGTGTCTGGATTCTCGATCACTGTTAACCTCGACACCCCCTGGCATTTATGGGATTGGGCCCTCTCGATGCCACGGCTCGAAGTTCTAGTTCATTCGATTCACTACCACGATGTCGTGCGATGGTTTTTTGGTGAACCATCCAAGGTTTTTGCGGTGGCGGGTCGCACAGACGGTCAGGCTCCCGTCGGGGAAACCAGAACAGCGAGTACATATCTCTATGACAGCGGTGTTGTGGCTTTGGTTCACGCTAATCACGTCAATCACGGTGGCGACAACACGGCAGAGTTTCGCATTGATGGATCCGAGGGCTCCATTCGAGGAACCTTGGGTCTTCTGTATGACTATCCAGATGGGCGGTGCGACACCTTGGAAGTGAAATCCAATGTTGTCCCCACCGATGGCTGGGTTCCCTACCCGGTAACTCAGCGATGGATTCCGGACGCGTTTATCGGAACCATGGGCTCTGTTCTGGCTGCCATCGCTGGAGAAGGTGAAATTCGAAGCCCGATTTCTGACAATGTCAACACCATCCGGCTGATTCATGCCCTCTACCAGTCCATTGAGACTGGTAGCGCGGTGGAGCTCTAGCGGGGACCCACTACCGTTTGTCGTTGAGCACCGAGGCCTTCGATCGTCAGCTCAACCACGTCTCCTTCAGCGAGGTATCGAGGTGGTTTTAGACCCATACCCACTCCTGGAGGGGTTCCCGTGTTGATGACGTCGCCTGGCTCTAGCACCATGAATTGACTCAGGTAATACACAAGGAAACCCGGCTTGAAAACCATTTGAGCAGTAGTGCTGTTTTGCATAGTTACCCCGTTGACACTGAGCGACATGGTCAGATTTGCGGGATCGGGAACCTCATCGGCTGTCACCAGCCAAGGGCCTGCTGGGTTAAACGTTTCGCAGGATTTCCCTTTGGACCACTGGCCTTGACGCTCCAATTGAAACTCGCGCTCGCTCACATCGTTGCAGACCATGTAGCCAGCAATGTGCAAGAGACCCTCGTTCTCATCGGCCAAGTACTGCGCTCGGGTTCCCACAACGATGCCTAGCTCAACTTCCCAGTCGGTTTTGACCGAATTTCTGGGAAGTCGAATGGAGTCTTGGGGCCCAATGAGCGTGTTGGGGGATTTGGTGAAAATGATCGGCTCCGGGGGAATCTCTGCCCCGGTTTCTGCAGCGTGATCGGCGTAGTTGAGGCCGATGCAGACGATTTGATGAGGTCGGGCAATGGGGGCTCCGACCCGATGTCCAGCCAACGGTTGCGGGGTCGCGCCCTCGGACAGAAGTTTGCGGCTCAACGCAGGCAGTTCGGTCAGGCCCCCTGAGGCGAGGAACTCTTCGTTGAAGTCACCGGTGACGCTCACATCCAGAAAATGATCCTCATCGATTAATACCGCTGGCTTCTCATGGCCTGGATCGCCAATTCTTATTAGTTTCATCAGACCACCCTAATTTTTCTTCTAGAAAACGAATAAGTAACGATACCGTGTATCCTATACGAAACGACATTTTGTGTTATATAGTCGTCTGAAAGAGAGCGAAGATGCTTCGGCGCTTCGCTCCAACCATAAAACTGGAGGGAAGTTGGAATGAATAAGAAATTCCTAAGTTCGCTCGCTATCGCAAGTGCGCTTACTCTCGCAGCCTGTTCTGGCGGCGGGACTAGCGATGCTGGCGGTAGTGATGGAGGCTCGACTGAGGCGTCTGGCCCTAGAGCTTTGCTTGTGTGGGTTGACACCGTTCGTGAACCCGCCTGTTTGTCTTATCAGGAAAGCGTTGCAGGCGAAATTGACGTCACCTGTGAGGTTGTGGGTCAGGAAGAGATTCTTCCCAAGATTCAACTGGCAAACACCGCTGGTCAGGGATGGCCAGACGTAGTATTCAGCCCACCGAACAGCGTCGCAATCTATGCAGAGGCAGCAAACGGTTATGCGCTGAACCTCGATGACTATGTAGATAGCGCTGTTATCGACGCATACAACACCTCGAACGACTGGTGCTTGGTGGATGGCTCGTACTACTGCTTGAAGAACGACCTCGCTCAGACTGTTCTCTGGTATGACACGGTCATCTTTGAAGAGCTCGGCCTGACGGTTCCTACCACCATGGATGAGTTCGCAGCGACTGCAATGCAACTTGAGGGAACTGACTATGTTGCCGGCGCCGTGGGCGACCAGGGTTTCTACGCTGGTTACTTGTGGCCAAGTGGCTGCCCGATGGCAGACGTCCAGGACCCCACAACGGTTCGCATTAACTCGAGTGCATCTGAGTGCACCCGGGTATTCGATCTGATGCAGCCCCTGCTGGATGCTGGTGTAGTTGATTCTCGCTCCGCTTTCGATGCTGGATTTATCGCCGATGTTGCGCAACAGCAAAAAGTTGCCATGCACATCGGGCCATCATGGTGGGGTGAATTCGTAATTCGTCCCGCAGACTCATGGGCTATCCCTGAGGGCCGCATCGCTGCAGCAGAAATGCCTAAGTGGGATGGCGAATCCACTGCATGGTCAGGCGAGTGGGGTGGCGGCATTTGGGTCGTTTCCTCTCACGCAGCTAACCTGCAAGATGCTGCTGACGCTGGCGTCTACCTAGCAACCGATCCTGACATGCGCGAAGACAAGGTAACCTTCCCCGGTTACCAGCCTGCCTTTGAAAAGTGGGCTGCACGTCTTGGCCAGGACACCTACTATGCCTCTGACCCAACCGTCGCTATGGTTGCTCAGGCGTCTCGAATCCGACAGGACAACAACCCTGTTCGCTTCGACATGCGTGGACAGATTGGTGTGCTTCAGACCGAAATCGGTAACGGTGCGACCTTGAAGGATGCAACAGAGACCTTCATGGCTTCGCTTGTTGAGCTGGCACCTGGTGTCGGCTACACCGTAGTTGATTAGAGTCAGATAAAGCGCTAAACCTGTTGGTGGGGCCGCCTAGGCGGCCCCACCAACAGCACGCAACAGGGAAAACGAGGAGAACGATTTCAGTGTTCAAACACCGTGCACAACTGATGAGCCGCATCAATGGGTTTTTTATGTTTTTCCCTTATCTCTTGTTGTTAGTCATGTTTGCTGTCGTTCCTATCGTTCTAGCGGCTTCTGTGTCGCTGGAAGAGTCGTTGACTAATCCCGGCGGCGGTTTTGGTAATTACCTTTTTGTGCTTCAGGATTTCCGTTTCTTGCCAGCGTTAATCAACGTTTCGTTGTTTCTTCTGATCTACCTGCCCACGATGTTGATAGTGGTGGCTGGCCTTTCTCTCATGCTCGATAGCATCAAAGCCCGGCATTCTGTTCCCCTTCGCTTGGCGTACCTGGTTCCTGCCGGAATTACAGGGTCTGTCGCCATCCTCGTGTGGTACTTCATGCTCGAACCCACCTATTCCCCTTTTGCCCCTTTGTTCGCTGAATTCGGTTGGACGCAGGGAACCGACATTTTCAACTCGAGCAATTTGATTTATATTTTTGCTCTGATGACCTTTTTCACCGGCGCCGGAAACTGGATCGTCATTCAGTACGGCTCGCTGCAGTCCATTCCGGATGAGTTGCTCGAAGCAGCCAGAATTGACGGGGCAAACTCGCTCCAAGTGGCATTTCGCATTAAGTTGCCTTTGATCAGGAAGTACCTCGTGTACATGCTGGTTTTGGTGATGGCCGCTGGCCTGCAAATCTTTGTAGAGCCCTACCTCCTTTCTTCCTCGGTCTACCCCGGAATCGCCAAAGACTGGTCGCTGAACCAGTTGAGCTACACCTTGGCGTTCCTTGGCTCCAATCTCGGCGCCGCAACTGCGCTATCGCTCATGCTCCTCGTGGTGATGTTGGGTCTGGCGTTGATCGTCATTTTCCGCACAGACTTCTTCGACGAGGCCAAGACGAAAATCAAGGAGAGCTAACGTGACGTTAACCGAAGCGAAAAAAGTTACTGTGCGGAAGAAAAAAATCAACGCCAAGGCGTTGCCTGCGAAAACTCTTGCCTGGGTCGTCATGGTCGCATTCGCCCTCTTTAGCGTGATTCCCATGACCTGGCTGGTCCTTGCGCCTTCCAAGACTCAGGTGGGCCTCCAGGAAGATCCCCCGATGTCCTTTGGAACCTTTCAGGGCTATATCGATGCCTGGAACAACCTCATGCTCTTTCAAGATGGCCGTTTGGTTACTTGGCTATGGAACTCCATTTGGTACACCTCCATCCAAGTTTTGGTGGCCTGCTTAATTGCAATCTTGGGAGGGTATGCACTCGCGGCCACTCGGATGCCCTTCCGTAAATCGATGCTCATTACCACCCTGGTCGCGATGATCGTGCCTCAGGTCGCTTTTGTGCTTCCGCTCTTTGTCGAAATTACAACTCTCGGCCTCTATGACACGGCGTGGGCGATCATTTTGCCAGGCACGTTCTTCCCCTTCGGCGTCTTCCTGTCGTATATCTACTTTTCCACCACAATTCCGCATGACCTCTATGAGGCGGCTCGAATCGATGGTTCAGGCGATTGGGGTGTGTTTTTCCGAATCGCATTGCCCTTATCCAAAGGTCTTATCGGAATGCTGGCGTTCTTCAGTTTCCAAGTGAACTGGATCAACTTCTTTTTGCCCTACGTTGTGGTCAACTCGGGAGAGGTCCTTACCTTGCCGGTCGGCTTGGGAATCTTATTCTCGTCGACTCCAGCGCTCAACCCTCAAGTGGGTGCAAATGTGCTGCCAATCCGTGGTCCCGAAATTGCTCTAGCGGGTCTCCTTGTTGCAATCCCGATTTTGTTGATCTTCTTGGCTTCCTCGAGACTGCTTGTTCGAGGCGTGCTGGCGGGATCGGTGAAGAGCTAGACAACTCCTTGTCACCTACCACCCGGTGGTGTGACGCGCGGGATGGGCCTAGCTCGCGTCCGCGCTGCGCGGTTTAATCAGGGGGCTCCAGTCTTGCCTGCGTGACCACGGCGTCTCGTAGGAGGGCTTATTGGAGTACCTATCGAGTCGAAGTCTAAGCGTCACTGACGCTTGGGCCGGCATTTCGATCTCCAGCCAGGCAGAGGGCGCGGTGAGCGCCTCTGCCGTCTGTGACGTCTCGCTTACCTCGGTGATGGTGTGCTCTCCAAAAGCACCCGCCTGAATAACTAAGGCGTGGGTGGAATCTGTGGTGTTGGCAAGTGTGACAGTCGCCTCGTCAGGCTCCAGCCCCGACACCAACGCTGACAAGCCCTGCGGGAGGCCGGGTCGGTGACTCTCGGAGGAAAAGTATCGCAACGTGGCGTGTTGGAAACCACCATGAGAGATGTGCATGGGCGCACCCCATTGCAGTTGAACCAGTGATTCGAAGTACACCGGGCAAAATTCCTGCCACGCATGAATCGCATAGCCATCGATTTGCATGCTCAACGAATCGGGATAGTCATTTATTTGCTCCACGGTGTCCCAGACTCGAGGGTCGCCGTGTTCGGAGCGCAGTCTGGCGAGTTGTTGATCAAGGAGGCGTGAATTCGCGTGCAAAACCTCAACTGGGTAGTCAGGGAGGTTACCCGAGATGTATTCGTACCAAGGAACCGTATTGGTGTTGTAGTGCTTGACGCTGAAGGGTTTTTCAGCGATGCTCACCGTCGCCCAGTCAAATCCACCTCGGGAGCGCTCAATACGCTCACGATCTTCGGGCGCCAGGCTTTTTGTCCAGAGATGAATCGCGTGGTAGGGGGTAACTGGCCGGTAGTCCGTCCAGCCTGAATCGAAGTGCTTGTGGGGGGTGTGCCACATGCCTTCGCGCTCCTGCCCCAGGGAGAAATTGATATCCATTTGCTCCCTGGCAAGAGTGAGCCATCGGTCATCACCCGTGACTAAGTAGGCGTTACTGCAGGCGTTGACGGTTGGCTCGATGATGGTCAGGTAACCATGGGGCCAGCGCCACCCATAGTGGCCTCCCCACCATTTTCCCTCGAGATATTCGCCTACCCGCCCGGAGAGTCCTACATTGTCGGGAAGAATACCTTCGTTTGCTGCTGCGCGGTCATGCCACCTTTGTAGATAGTCGAGAACCCAGGTCACGAACATGTCGTCACCGGTATACATGAAGGCATGGACCATCTGCCCCGTTGCGTTTAGGTTCAGCGGCACATCTCCCCGCGTTGTGCGTTCGTTCATCAATCGCACCACCTCGTCGAAGACTGCATCGTCTGACCAATTGCATTTCCCCAACTCAAAAGGCGATGTTTGCATATCCTCAAACGGGGCTAGGTAGTCGTCTAGGACCCCGCGATGGGTGCTTAAATCTTCTTTAGTCACGTGCAGCCGAGGTCCACGCGAGCCACTTTGCGGCGCGCGGATGATTCCCAGGTCTTTATCGAAGTTCGGTGCCTCGGGGTCGTCACCGGTATACATGCGGGCAAATCTTTCAGCCCTCGTCCGGTCTTGTAATGACTCAGGTTTGGTCAGGCCAAGAAAATAATGGAATAGGTTTGCCTCTCCATGGTGCATCCAGTCGTAATAGCCATCAAATTCGCGGTGTATTTGCCCATACTCGGTCCACTGCCAGGTGATTCCATCCCAAATCTTTCGTGCTGATTCGTAGATTTCCTCCTCCCCCGTCAGAGCGTAAAAAAGTGCGAGGTACTGAAAGGCTTCATAGGGATCGTCCGATCCATCCATCCCTGGCCAGGTGTCACGCCAGATGAGGGTGCCATCGGGGCGGGTGTACCTGTCAATAAACTCTCGTGCCGCGGGCTTCAAGCGCGCTATCAGCTCCTGTTGCAGCGTTGCCCAGTCGGGGAGGCCGCTTTGGGGAGCCTTGAGTGAATAGTGCGCAATCGGGGGCATGCTGGACACAGGGACCTCGCTTCGATGGTCTTAAAATCCTATAGCATTTATGGTAACGATTGGGTGGGGCACATGACTGCAGCATTGGTAACGGGATCCACGTCCGGAATTGGGTTGGCCACTGCGAGAAAGCTCAACGCACTCGGGTATGACGTCACTTTGCATGGCCGAACCCCTCGAACCAAATTAGATGAGGACCTCCAGTCTTGGTTGGATTCCTCGCCAAGCCGTGACTATGTCCAGGCGGATCTCAGCGAGGAACATGCACCGAGAACGTTGGTCGAGGCGACTCTGGCCAGATGGGACGGGCTGGATCTCTTAGTGTCGAACGCTGCGGTCACACTTCACAAAGAGTCCAGCGATACTTCCGCCAGCGAATGGGACTATCTCTATCAGGTTAATGTTCGAGCAGCGTTCCTGCTGGGTCAGGCAGCGAGAGACGCCTTAGCGGAATCGCGGGGGAGCGCGGTTTTTGTCAGCTCAACGAATGCTCTGAAGGTAAATCGCAAGAACCTTGCCTACGACTCCTCCAAAGCGGCACTCAATCATCTTGCTCGCGGCATGGCTTTGGAGTGGCGTGAATTAGGGATACGAGTCAATGTCGTGATGCCTGGGGGGACCCAAAGTCCGATGCTGAAATCCTGGTTGGTGGATTTCGCCGGTGATGAGACCGCAGCGAACAAAGTTCTTCGTGATGGCGTAAAGGAAAATACTATTGCGGCACCCGAGGACATTGTCGGCGCGATTGTCTTCTTGGGCTCACCTGAGGCGCATTGGATTTCCGGGGCAGTTGTGCCCGTCGATGGAGGTCTTTCTCTGGAGGGTTAGAGAGTCGCCACCGTGTGATTCTCGATAAAGTCCCAGTCGTATTCGATTCCAAGACCTGGACCCGTGGGAGCCTGAACCATGCCGTCTTGGATGTTGATTGAGGTCGTCGTTCCAAAGTCAAAGTCATCGAAGGGGTACAACATTTCGAAGAACTCACAGTTGGGAATCGCGAGTGAGGCATGAAGTTGCACTTGTTCTAGGGCTTGGTAAATCGTGGTGTGAAGTTCGCATTGAACACCGAAAGATTCGGCTGTATGAGCTGTCTTCATGACTGACGTAATTCCACCCCGCCACGAAACATCGCTGCGAACGATATCTGCAATGCCTTCATGAATGTAGTGAGCCGTGGAGTAGTGGCCACCTGCGAGAACCTCGGTTCCACAAATCGGGAGGTCAAGTTTCTCCCGAAGCTTGCGTAAGCCGTGGAAGTTGACATCCAGCAGTGGTTCTTCAAGCCAGCGATAACCCAGTTTTTCTAATTCACGACCGACTACCAGAGCCTGCTCGTAGTTATAGCTGATAACGGGGTCTGCCATCAGGGTGAAGTCGTCACCCACTGCCTCGCGGACTGCTCGGTAGCACTCAATGTCAAGGTGTGGGTCGCCGGGAGGGTGGAGTTTGTAGCCCCGAATCCCTTTCGCTTTGACTTCCAAGGCCTGCGCGACATATTCATCGGGGCCCGGCAAGAACATAGAGCTCACGTAGAGGGGTACTTCGGTTTTGGCCGCACCCAAGAGTCGGTACACGGGGGTATTGGCGGCTTTGCCGACGATATCCCAACAGGCGTTGTCGAAAGGGCCGTATGCATAAATTGGGGTGAGGTTCCATTTGCGATCGAACATCTCAAAGTCTTTGAGGTTTTGTTGGCTGTGGAATGGATCTCGGCCTATAAAAAAGGGCTTGACTTGCCCCATAACGTGGGCAGCCGCAACAGCATCAAGTGCGCCGAAACCAAACGACGTACCTTGTGTTCCATCCGCGCTGGTCAGGGTGATCACAGTGAAATCGGGTCGGGACCCTCCTGGTAGCTGAACAGCAGAGACGGCATTGAGGGGAGAGAGCTCATCGGCACCCCGACATGCCCGAATTTCTATATCAACAATTTCATGTGGATTCATGACAAATATCCTATAGGAAAAAAGTCGTCGGCATCAATCAAGCAGTGTGCCGCGCTGCTATGGCGCTATTGCGTTGGGGAGAAACTCGAGTGACACAGGACGCTAGAGCAATCCCTTATCGGCATCGCCTGCGGCAACGCCATACATTTCCCAGACCTCGACGTCACCTTCGAGCTTGCCGGCCACACCTGCTTGGATGCGCTTGACCGTATCGAGTTCGCTGTGGAGTTGCCAGTGTTCCCTCGTGGTCCACTTTTCGATCATGG
>JAFMKX010000083.1 GCA_017852615.1 Pontimonas sp.
ACTTGAATAATCAAGGCCGTTATCGATAGCGGAGCCAGTAACACCGGACGCCAGGCCCAAATCGCGAAGTGAACACCGATCGAGCCCAGTGGGCTGAGCAGCACCAGGGGTAGTGTCCAGGGGATATTTGACCAGGCCACACCCACACGACATGACGTAATCCGTTCACGACCAGGCTTTGTGCGAGCACCACCTGGAGAACAGGCCGCAGGGTTTTCCCCAGCAGCGCCCGAGTGGACATGGTGCTGGTCATCATCCGCGAGCTAGGCCGTGGCAAGAGCACGAAGTACACCAACGCCACCAGCCAGAGACCTAGGGGGATGAAGACGCTCGAGAGTGTCTCTTGAAATCCCACACTCGGGCTTCGCTTGGTTTGATCAAACACAATCGGGGAGGTCAAGACATCCACTGTCTCATCGCTGGGTTCGCTAAAGCCCTGTTCTTGAATTTGGGCCGAGCCTTCCTGCACCCCATCGGCGAACTCTCGCATTCCCTCAGACAACTCGCCTACGCCATCATTGAGCTCGTCCACACCCTCGGCCAGGTCACTTGTTCCCGTGGCTAAGTCTGTGATTCCCGATCGAATCTCGCCAGATCCTGAGTCGATGGTGACCCCTGCCTCATCAAGCGTGTCGGCTGCTGTATCGAGGGCAACAATTCCGGTTCGCACCCCCGAGATTGCGGTGTCGGTTCCGCTGGCTAGTGTCGACCCACTCGTGCCAAGGCTTGCCAACCCGGCAATCAGAGCCTGCAGCGTGGTTCCGGTGGATCCGGTGATGGAACTAAATACTCCACCCGAGTTCAACGCAGATAACCCGGTGGCAATGGAGGCCACACCATCGGTGTAGTCCTTCACCCCGCTGGAGACGCTCGGCAAACTCCGCGTGTCTGCTTCAAAAGCGTCGAGACCGTTCGACAGCGAGGTGACACCGGACGCAAAAGTAGACAGCCCATCATCAAAAGTGTTGTAACCGCTGGACAGATCAGTCGTAGCGGTGTCTAAATCAGCGACGCCGTCGTTGAGCTCACTCACCCCATCGGCGAGCTCCTCGGTGGCCTGGGCAATGGTTTCGGCGCCCTCTGCCGTTTCCGCAAAGGCATCACCGAGTTCCACGATGGCGGTGAACAGCCCGCTGGTGATTTCCTTGCCAAATTCATCGCTGACGGCCGAGGCGAGGGCTTGTCCAATTTGATCGCCTAAGACCCCCGCTAGGTAGCTTCGTGAAGGGTCGGTGATGATCGTGAACGACGCTGCCCTGGGTGTGTCGGTATCGAGCGTGGTCACGGCATAGGAAAAATCCTTGGGAATTTCGACAACCGCATAAACGTCGCCCCTGGCCAGAAGGTCTCTGGCTTGGGCTGAGTTGGTCAACACCCAGTCCACGGCAAAATCATCATTGGTGACCAGTTCGGTAACCAAGGGTCTAGAGGCAAAAATGATGGTTTCTTCGCCGTTGTCATCAATTTCTTCGATCAGCTCATCATTGTTGACCAGGGCTACCGGCACTTGCTCCAGGGCGTTGCTGCCCGAGCTCATGGTGCCTAAGAGCCCACCGACGATAATCAGCGGTGTGATCACGCCAGCGATGATCCAGATACCCCATCGCGTGCGTCGATCTACGGTCTTCATGCGCTCACCAACATTCTCGACGGGGGCATCTCGAACTGCGCGGTGGCGGGGGAGCTCTGCGGAGAGTCGATCAGTACGAGCTCGGAAAACAGACCCACGGTTTGGTCTTTGGAGGCAAACGCGTCAAGGCCTAACCACCACACTGCTCGGTCCTGGGCATCTCTGAGCGGCTCTAGCGGATTGACCAGGCACACGCGGGCGCCATCCAGCACCGCCATGGCAGAGAGGACCAGAATTTGCTGAGCCCTGGGCAGCAGCGCCGGTCGGGTTTCGCCGGTGATCACCATCGGTGTTTCTGACATGGTGAGGGTGCGGGAAAGCTCATTGAGCCTTGCCACGATGCTGGTAATCCTGCGCGAGCGCTCTGTGGCAGAGGTCCTGGCGACACTGCGTGACCAGGAAAGGCGCTGCCTCAGGGACTCTGTCAACGACAGCATGAGGTCATCCTCTGTGGTGTTCCATACCGCCACGTGTTCCCGGGCGAACGCGGATTCACTGGGCAGCGGGTGGCCGGCAAGATGCACGGAGCCAGAGGTGGGTGCTAGAGCACCAGCTAGGGTCGCACAGATCATCCGGGCGCTGGGGACATCTCCCAGAATGTCTACTCGCTCGCCGGGGCGCCATTGAAGGTGTACCGGGGCAGAGGAGCTCTCCCACACGAGGTCTTCTGCATACACGCTACATTCCGAGGTGGCGCTTGACCACTGAGTGTCGAGGAGGTGATCGCGTAGCTTCTCTCCTTCGACATCGGCGTGGGGGACTCTGCGCTCCAAAGCTTTTGGTAGCCACCATGCACGATCCTTGAATAGGGCCATCAAGGCGGGGACAAGAGTCATGCGCACCACAAAGGCATCGAGGGCAATACCCACGGCAAGACCGAGAGCAATGGGCTTAATGGTGGTCGAACCCTGGGGGACAAAGGCAAAGAAGACGAAGAACATGATCAGCGCGGCTGCGGTCACCACTCGTGCACCGCTGGCATAACCCTCTTCCAGCGACGATCGCCAGTCTTTACTGTGGGCAAATCTCTCGCGCATTCCCGAGACTAAAAACACTTCATAATCCATCGCGAGTCCAAAAAGGACTGCCATGAGCAAAATAGGCATGAAGCTCAAAATGGGTCCCGGAGTATCGACACCGACTAAGTTTCCGAACCACCCCCACTGGAAGACGGCAACCACAACGCCAAAGGCGGCAGTGACCGAGAGCACGAAGCCCAGCGCAGCCTTGATCGGCACCACCACGGATCGAAAGACCGCAAGAAGCAGCAGAATCGAGAGTCCCACGACGACCAGACCAAAAGGAATCAGGGCGTTTTGAATTCTTTGGGATAAGTCCACACCAATCGCGGTGAACCCGGTGACGGCAATATCTCCACCGTAGGTTTCTTCCCAGGCCGGGATTTCCTCGCGAATATCGCCCAACAAGTCCTTCGTTTGGGCAGAATCCGGGGCATATTGCGGCACCACCTGGAAGATGCCCGTATCTAACCCAGGCGAGGGGTAACCCTCGCTGACGTATTCCACGCCAGACACAGCGCTCAGGTCCTCTCGCAGGGACTCTAAATCACCCATGATGTCGTCACTACCGGTGATGTCAGCACTAATCAACAGCGGGCCGTTAAAGCCTGGACCAAATCCTTCACTGATGTAGTCATACGCTTTGCGTTGCGTCGAATCCACCGGTTCCTGTCCACCCCCCGGGAGGTTCAGATCCAAGGACAGTGCGGGAAGAGCCAACACACCCAAACTCACCACCGAGACCGTGGCCACCGCGAGCGGGTGGCGCATGACAAAGCGCACCCAGCGCCGGCCAAAACTTGGCGTAGTGGTCCCCGCCATCGCAAGACGTGCTGCCCTAGACCCTGGTTGTGGGCGCATTTTGTCCCCAGCTAG
>JAFMKX010000084.1 GCA_017852615.1 Pontimonas sp.
CCACTCGCCAAAAGACAACTTGTCCAGGGCCTCGGCATCGGGATGTGACCAGGGGTTTTCCGGGTTCACAGTGGCGGCGAGTGCTGCGAAGGTGCTGTCTATGCGGTCGTAGACGGCGCGGTCTTTCCCCGACATCCACGGCATGTCCTCGCCCCGGAAGACCCCATCGCGCATCAACCAGGTTGACTCGCCGGGAATATCGGTGAAGCTCGGGACAATCGTCAACCCCAGTTCGGCGACCAGCTGGCGGTAAGAGGTGTGAAAGTCGGCAATGACTTCCCCACCCAGTTGAATCAGGCGCCCATTCGGCGTTGTCGTCTGCTCCACCCGGCCACCGGCGCGAGCCCTGGCTTCCAGGACGACCACGTCGGCTCCGGCTGCCGCGAGGTCGCGGGCGGCACTCAAACCGGCCAGGCCGGCGCCGATAATGACTGCGTCATAACTAGGCACGGTCACGCTCCATTTCTTGTGCGGCAAGCATGCGGGAGTTATCTGGGTCGTAGAAAGGTTTTGTGGAGACGGTAACCGTATAGTCGTGACCCATGCTGCGCAGGGAAAAATCAGCACCCAAATCGACACTTCGCTCGATAACGCCCAGTCCCGCAGTCCGACCGAGGGTGTGCCCGAAGGCACTGCTTGTTACGTGGCCCACTTGGTGGCCATTTGCAAAAAGTGTCTCATCGCGGGTGAGCATTGTGCATGGGTCGTCCAGCGCGAAAAACACCGTTCTGTTTTTCAGGGCGGTGCGGTCAATCTTCGCCAAAGCCTCCGCACCAATGAAGTTCGCATCCGCACTCAAGTCAACGGCAAATGCTAAGCCCGCCGTATACGGGTCGTCAGCTGGCCCAATATCGTGACCAAGATGCCGATAACCCTTTTCCACGCGAAGCGAGTCCAACGCATAGAACCCTGCAGGTTGCACGTCAAGGTCTGCTCCGGCCTCGCACAGCGCCTCATATACGTTGACGGCCAAGTCGGACGGGACATAAATTTCGTAGCCTAATTCGCCAACGTAGCTGAGGCGCATAACCCACCCGAACCCATCTGCAACCTCCACCTCTCGTCCGCTGTAAAGGGGATGAACCTCGTTAGACCAATCGGCTGGGGAGATTCTTGAGAGTAATTCGCGACTCTTTGGACCCATCACGCCAATAGTGGCCGTGGAGCTGGTGAGGTCAATAACCTCTGCGGAATAGCTCTTTGCTAATTTGGTCAAATAACCGAGGGTCTTGGTGTGACTGGTTGATGGTGTTACCACCATGAACCGGGTGGGGGAAATCCGGGTGACGGTGCCATCCAGTTCGATGCCGCCGGCACTATTGCAGAATAATGTGTAGACCACCCGCCCCGCCGGCTGATCAATATTTGCCGTCGTTGCCCGTTGACACAGCAGCATTGCGTCGTTACCAATAACCTCAAAGGTGGCAAAAGCGCTCAAGTCGAAGAGGGAGACATTTTCCCGCGTGTTCCCATGCTCCTGAGCCACTTGGTCAAACCAGCCTGGTCGCCCAAACGAGTAAGAGTCTTCGACACTGGGACCCCCAAACCAGTTTGCTCGCTCCATGGCGTTAATCTCGCCGAACCTGGCGCCGCGCGCAGCGAGAGAAAAATGAAGGGGGGATCTTCGCACATTTCTCGCTGTCGTTGCCTGGTAATGGGGCCAGTGGGTGGCGTATAGCCGCCCCAGGCTTTCCTTGGTTCTGCTGTGCAAGTACCGCTGGTTGCTTTGGTGTCTGGAAAACCGTTGAACATCTACGGAGGCGGAATCAAAATCGGGTGAGCCGTTGGTAATCCAGCTGGCTGCAGCTCTCCCCACACCTGGCCCATAAATGATTCCCTGCGAATTCATTCCCGCTGCGACAAAGAGCCCCTCTACTTCTGCGGTTTCACCGAGGAGAAAATTATTGTCCGGGGTGAAACTTTCAGGGGCATTAATAAAGCGTTCGTATCCGGCGGAGACCAGTGCCGGGACTGTTTCTTCGGCTTTGTGACGTGTCGGCGCGAAGTGTTTCCAATTGGGGGGAAAGGTCGCAAAACCGGAGGAGTCGATTTCGTCAGACGACCTCGGTATTCCCCTTGGTTCAAATGCCCCCAGCAGAAGCCGATCTCCTTCCCTGCGCAGGTAGTAGCTGTTATCAACGTCTCGCAACACAGGAAGATTCTCGAGGTTCTCCGAAATGGGTTTTGTCCTTACGTGAACGTGCTCCGCCGCATAGAGCGGAAGGTGCGCTCCCGATGTTGCCGCAAGGTCTCGGCTCCACAGACCACTGGCCAGCACTACAACGTCGGCCTCTATCGTGTCTGCTGGGGTTCGTATCCCCCTAATGACACCGTTGTTGGTCACGATTTCGACAACATGGACTTTCTCCCAAATTACGGCTCCACTGCGGCTTGCTAACTGGGCCATTGCAATCGATGCGTATCCGGGATTCACGTAGCCGTCATCGGGGAAAAAGAGTCCAGCCAAGACCCCATCCATTGACGCTAATGGCCACAGATTACCAAGGGCCTCAGTGGAGAGAATCTCCGCCCTCACACCGCAGTGATGGGCAATATCAGCCGCATGCGTGAGCTCGTCCACGCGAGCCGCTGTGCGGGCAACACTAATCGAGCCTGGAGTGGTCAAACCGACATCGATACCGGTTTGCGCGTGCAGCGTCGAATACAGCTCAGGGCCATATTGACTGAGACCAGTCAGCGCGATTGATCCACGAGCGTTGGCAATGAGTCCGGCCGCGTGCCAGGTTGTCCCGCTGGTTAGCACATTGCGCTCAACAAGTAACACATCGTTGACTCCCGCGTGAGCCAGGTGATAGGCGATACTCGAACCGATAATTCCGCCCCCAACGACAATCACCGATGCCCTCCGTGGGAGAGAACCTGATGCCTCGGTCTGGAACGTGGCTGCACCGAGTGAGCGGTCTGCGAGGAGGTCCATAATTTACTTTATCCCCCACCGGGTACTATAAAAAGGCTCTACGACATTGTGCTGACTTCTGGTCATGGCACCATGGCGAATCAGCCGATGTGTGCACATCAAGTGCACATCACCACCTCACACACTCCAACACCATCCACGCTAAACCTCACCGGTTTACTGGCATCCGCGACGTTAGCTAATGCCCTCTAACACCAGCTAATCCGCAGGCACCGAACTCATAATCCGTATAGCCGCACGCCTGACCGTCCGTTTGGTCGAGGAATTTCCTCTGCAAAGGCGAAGTGCTCCGCTGATGGTGGCGTGATTTAGGGACCGACTCGGGCTCCCTCTCTAAAGAAGACGTGCCGCCTCGTAGTCAGCTTTCGGCTGGCCCCGCTCGACCCCGAAGGGCCAAGCGGCAGGGACTATCTTTTGAAATCGACCATCGCCTGAAGAACATCACTATAAGAGGAATATCCCTGGTCAGTAAGGGAAACAGAATCCAGCATCTCTAAAAAATATTTTTGGATAGCCTCTTGGTCTTGCGCGTCTAGGCTATCAATAACTCCCTCTACATCTATAGATTGCTCCCAG
>JAFMKX010000019.1:0-12898 GCA_017852615.1 Pontimonas sp.
CCAAGCGGCTTCTTTTCGTCAATCCACCCCAGGAACTGCCAAATCATGCGGAAGTCCTCGATCTGGTTAATCAAGGGGGTTCCGGTGAGGGCAATTAAGAGCGGGTGGCGCAGGCGTGCGCGAATTGTCTTCGCCACGGCCTGAACGTGCTTGGAGCGTTGCGATTCCTTGTTCTTAATGAAGTGGGCCTCATCGACCACCATGCCGCGGAAATCGAACTTGGATAACCAGCCAACATGGCGATCCAAAATGTCGTAATTCACGATGAAGACATCGCTAAAAGCATTTAGTTCAGCGCCATCACCGTGGACGACGGTGGGGCGGTGTTTGGGCAGCCACTGGTGAACTTCGCGAAGCCAATTAGTTTTCACCACGTTCGGGACGACCACCAGCAGAGGAAAGGCGCCAGCCACTTCTGCTGCAATAAGTGCCTGCGCCGTCTTACCCAAGCCAGGTTCATCGGCGAGGAGGAATCCACGGTGGCCAGCGCGCACTGATTCCACAAATTCTGATTGGTGGACCATCATCGGAATACCACCGGGAGTCGAAAGATTGCCCGCAGGGGGTAATTCCATACTGGCCACACCGCCACCGGCACCCTGCTCAAAGGACCTAAAGAGCGGCTCAATGAGCTCCCAGTTGAGCAGTCGACCCTCCGCTGTGGCGGAGCCCTTGGTGTACGCAGCAAAATCAGGGGCCATAAAGGGGTTCGCTAGCTGTGCTTGGCGCACCGAGGCGGGCACCACCTGCTTCGCAGTTTCGGCACTCACCGCGGCGACCTCATCAACAATGATCAAGTCGTCAGGCTCGAGCGCTGCCCCGGAGGCTAAGAGGAAATCACGACGCATTTTCTTGGCTGCATCAGAAACTTTAGCTTCCGGTGCCAACAAGGCAATCAAGGTGGTGTCCCTGGCCGCCGTCTTGGCCATGATGGCCGCTAGTCCGTCTAAGCGCTTGAGAATTTCCTGCTTTGCAGCAGGGGTAATCGACGTGGATTCCTTGGCCCGTGAACGTTCATCCCTGATCAGCAACGCCGCGACTTGAAACTTGGTGCGGTTTTGACCAGTCACTTTGCCCCGGCCAGCCGCAGACTCTACTTCGCGAACAGCCCTGGCAAGAATCGGGATGATTCCTTCATCATCGAGAGGCTTTTTGCGTGCACGGTGAGCGCCCGAGGGGCGAGTCCGTGTCTTCGTAGGGCCTGAGCGGGCCATGTATCTCCTTGAAAACCTCGAAAAAGGTGTCACAGCAAAATCTGATGTCGGAGGCAACTTCTTGCGCTTTATGTGTGATGAGCTGCTGGCACACTTAACAGACCTGAACGGGAGCCGTGACAGTGATCGATGTGTGACCCTATTCTAACCCCAGTGAGGGAACCTAAGCGACCGATGCGCCAGGAAGTCGTTCCGCGCGGGCTGCCATAGCGTTCGCCATCCCCTCAAAGACAATTCCGTGCAGGGGCATCACAGCGAACCAATACAGCCGGCCTCCCAGTCCGTAGGGGAAAAATATCGCCCGCTGAGTGAGGATGCTCCCGCCCTGCGCTCCTGGTGTCACGCCAAATTCCAGCCAGGCCAAGCCCGGAAGTTTCATTTCAGCGCGAAGACGAAGGAAATGACCTCGGTCGATCTGCTCTACTCGCCAGAAATCCAGGGCATCACCGGTGACCAGTTTGTCGGGGTCTCGTCGCCCACGGCGAAGCCCGACACCCCCCACTAATTTGTCGAGCCAACCGCGCGCAGCCCAGGCCATCGGCAGCGAATACCAGCCGTTATCCCCACCAACACCTTCGATAATCTTCCACAGTGCCTCCGGTGAGGCACTCGAGGCCACTTCCCGTCGATCAGTAAAGACGGTGTGCCCAGACCACTCAGGATCACTCGGAAGTGGGTCTGAAGGAGCCCCAATGACCGCCGTGTTGCGCCACGATGTTTCCACTTCGCCCGCCTGCATTCGCGCAATAGCCAATCGCACTGCTTTGCGGTATCCCGTGAGTCCCTCCGCGGGTGGGGCAATGACCTCATCGATGTCATGGTTTTTCATCACGGCATCGTGAAGCAAGGACTCAATGATCGGAACAGCGAGAGATCGCGGAATGGGGGTGACGAGATTGACCCACTGGGATGCTAACCACGGGGTGAGCACCGGCAACGCCGCAATGGGGCGCTGCTTGAGTCCCGCCTCGAGGGCATATCCATTCATCAGCTGCCCGTAGCGAAAAACGTCCGGACCCCCAATGTCGAAAGCCCGATTAATTGTGGGAGGAAGCGTTGCCGATTCCACCAGGTAGTGCAACACATCTCTAATGGCAATGGGTTGAATGAAATTCCGAACCCATTTAGGCGCTGGCATATAGGGAAGGACTTCGGTGAGGTGACGAATCATTTCAAAACTTGCCGACCCTGATCCAATAATCACGCCTGCCTGCAGGGCAATGGTGGGGACTCCTGAGGCGAGCAAAATATCGCCGACTTCTTTGCGGGAACCGAGGTGGCGCGAGAGTGGGCCCTGGGGGTGAAGCCCACCTAAATACACAATCCTGGAAACACCAGCCTGGGCTGATTCGCTCGCCACACTGGTCGCAACTTGGCGCTCGAGGGCCTCAAAGTCCCCCGCGCTCGACATCGAGTGGACCAAATAATAGACAACGTCTTGGCCCGCGACGGCGGCTCGAACATCATCGGGGTTGAGCAGGTCGCCCTGGATGATCTCGACCGAAGACACCCAGGGAACACCATCGAGGCGATGTGGCTCCCGGGCAATAACGCGGATCGTGTGGCCCTGCTCTAAGAGCTTGGGCACCAGTCGTCCCCCGACATAGCCGGTGGCACCCGTGACCAAAACCTTCATGGCCATAGCGTATGGCGCCTTGCTGAGAAGGTGCCAGCCATTGACTAGCGTGGGGATATGGGTTTTCCAGCATTAGCGCAGTGGTTTCGCGACAATCAGCGTGCTCTGCCCTGGCGAGAGGAATCCTGCAGCCCCTGGGGAGTCATGGTGTCCGAGGTGATGTTGCAACAAACACCGGTAGCCCGCGTAGAACCGCTGTGGCACGAATGGATGGCCCGATGGCCAACACCCAGCGATCTAGCCAATGCCTCACAAGCCGATGCCATCACCGCGTGGGGCCGTTTGGGCTACCCCCGCCGAGCTAAGAGGCTTTATGACGCAGCCCGCGTGATTGCTACCCAGCACGGCGGTAAAGTCCCCCAGGATTTAGAGGCGCTACTTGCATTGCCTGGAATTGGGGATTACACCGCGCGGGCAATTCGCACCTTCGCCTTCGGTATTCCTGAGCCCATCGTGGATACGAATATCCGCCGAGTCATCGCCCGGGCCGTCCATGGATTGGGCGAAGCAGGACCGGTAAGACAACGCCAGGATCGTGAGGATGTGGATCAAGAACTAGGGGCGATTTCTCGTCTCGACCAAGTGGATTTTGCCAAAGCTCTGATGGAGTTAGGGGCCGTGGTGTGTACCGCGCGAAACCCACAGTGTGCGACGTGTCCTTTATCGGGCCATTGCGCGTGGCAAAGAGCGGGTTATCCCCCCTACCAGGGAGTCAAAAATCCCCGGCAAGCTCGTTATGAAGGAAGCGATCGTCAAGCACGTGGAGTGTTTCTTGGCGAGCTTCGCCATAGCGACATCGACATTCCCCGTTCGTTCCTCATGGGTCTGTGGCCAGATTCGGCACAAGCCACGAGAGCCCTGGAATCCCTGATTGCCGATGGGTTAATCCAAGAAAGCGAGGACGGCGAGGAGCTACGCCTAGCCCTCTAACAACCCACGGGGTTGGTGGGAGCTAGCGTCCTTCTTTGTCGCGGCGAATGATTTCTCTCATTCCAGCAATCGCCACTGGCAACAGGTTTTCTACCTTCGAGACATCCCATTCTTCGGGCGTCATGGGTGACTGATCGGGGTGACCCATCACCATCATCACTCCCCCGGCACGAACACGTAGCACCGACGCCACGATATAGAGGGTGGCGGCTTCCATTTCGGAACAAATGGCGCCACCGCCAATCCAGGCCGCCCAGCGATCTTTCAATCGGTTCGCCACGGGCATGCGGCCAGGTGCGTGCTGGCCATAGAAAGAATCTTTGGACTGGGAAACACCCACATGCACCGTCTTGCCCGCCGACCGCGCAGAATCAGCCAGGGCTTGCGTGATCTCGATATCGGCAATGGCCGGAAACTCGAGGGGAAGGTAGTGCATGCTGGTTCCCTCATCACGAATAGCCCCGGAAACCACGGCAATATCGCCAGGGCGCACAGTGTCCTGCATCGCACCAGAGGTTCCCACTCGAACGAACGTATCGGCGCCAATGGCGACTAATTCTTCGAGAGCAATAGCCGCAGAGGGTCCACCGATGCCGGTGGAGGTGACTGACACCTTCTCGCCATCGAGATATCCCGACCAGGTTTCATATTCCCGGTGGCTGGCCACTTTGTGGGGCTCATCAAAATAGGACGCAATCATTTCGCAACGCCCAGGGTCCCCCGGCAGGAAAACGTACTTTCCTACATCGCCCGGCGCTAATTCAATGTGGTACTGACGTGGGTCTTCACGATCCATGGACATATGTCATTCCTTACTGAGCAGAAAGCTCGTCCTCGGGCGACTCTTTAGGAACCTTATAGGGGTCTTCGTCACCGGCATACTGCGCACTTTGAGCAAGGCGTTCAGTTTCAGCATCCCGCTCCCGGGCTTGTTGAAGCAAACCCTCAATCGCCGCGGCGTTTTCGGGAATGCCATCGAGAACGAACTCCAAAGAAGGCGTGAGGCGAGCCGTGATGTTCTTCCCCACTTCCGAGCGCAACATTCCGGTTGCCGCAGCCAAAGCTCTCTGCGTATCAGCTCGTTCTTTGTCATCCCCCAAGACGGTATAGAAAACACTGGCGTGCTGGAGATCACCGGTGACAGAAACATCCGTAATCGTCACATAACCCATCCTCGGGTCACGCAATCCTTTTTGGAGGCGCTCTGCAAGAACCTGGCGAATCAGATCCGCCATCTTTCTCGCACGAGGAGAGTTACTAGACACGAACCTTTTCTTTCATCTCGATAGTCTCAATCTCATCGCCAACTTCGATGTCCTTGAGCTTGCCTAGACCGATACCGCATTCAAAGTCGGTCTTGACCTCGGTGACATCATCCTTGAAGCGACGCAGGGAATCAATGGCCAAGCCGTCAATGATGACGACACCATCACGAATGACTCGGGCCTTAGCGTTACGGGTAATGGTGCCCGAGCGGACAATACAACCCGCGATGGTTCCGGCCTTGGAGGAGCGGAAGATTTCGCGGACTTCGGCAACACCAGACTGGACTTCTTCGAATTCTGGCTTGAGCATTCCCTTAAGCGAGCTTTCGATTTCATCGAGAGCGTTGTAAATGACCGAGTAGAAGCGGACATCGACGCCTTCGCGTTGGGCACGCTCGCGTGCTTTGGCATCGGGGCGCACGTTGAATCCAACGATGATGGCGTTATCAATCGTGGCAAGGTTGACATCACTTTCGGTGATGGCACCCACACCGCGGTGAATGATGCGCAGCTGCACACTGTCATCCACCTCGATCTTGAGCAACGCTTCTTCGAGGGCTTCCACAGCACCGGAAACATCACCCTTGATGATGAGGTTAAGTGCTTCGATTTTGCCATCCTCAAGAGCCTTGGTGAACTCTTCCAGGCTGATGCGCTTGCGAGCTTTGGCCAGCAGCGCGTTGCGCTCTGCCGCTTCACGCTTTTCCGCGATCTGTCGAGCAGTGCGGTCGTCATCCGTGACCAGGAAGGTATCTCCGGCCTTGGGAACACTCGAGAGACCCTGCACGGCCACGGGCCTTGCGGGATATGCCTCTTCCACGGGTTCGCCGTTTTCATCCATCATCGCTCGGACTCGTCCATAGGCGGTTCCCGCCACAATGGCTTCACCCACGCGAAGAGTTCCCGACTGAATCAAGACGGTGGCAACGGCACCACGGCCCTTATCGAGCTTGGCTTCAATCGCCACACCGCGAGCGGTGCGATTCGGGTTAGCCCTCAGATCAAGGCCAGCATCTGCGGTGAGCAAGATGGCATCCAGCAATTCCGTAATACCTTCGCCCTTGAGCGCAGAAACACGAACAGCCTGAACATCTCCACCGTATTCTTCGGCGACCATGCCGAACTCGGTGAGCTGCTGCAATATCTTGTCGGGCTTTGCGCCTGGGGTGTCAATCTTGTTGATGGCCACCACGATGGGCACACCTGCTGCTTGAGCGTGGTTGAGCGCCTCAATGGTCTGAGGCATGATGCCATCATCCGCGGCCACCACCAGTACGGCAATGTCCGTCACCTGAGCACCACGGGCGCGCATGGCGGTGAAGGCCTCGTGACCGGGGGTGTCAACAAAGGTGATCGCCCGCTCAATGCCTTCGTGTTCGGTCCACACTTGGTAAGCACCGATGTGCTGGGTAATCCCACCGGCTTCGCCGGCCACAACATTGGCGCTACGAATAGCGTCCAGAAGCTTGGTCTTACCGTGATCAACGTGACCCATCACGGTGACTACCGGTGGACGAATAACGAGATCGTCTTCGTCTTCTTCCTCATCCAAATCGATATCGAAGCTCTCCAAGAGTTCTTTATCTTCATCTTCGGGCGAGACAATTTCGACCTTGTAGCCCAGTTCGGATCCCAATACTTCAAAGGTTGCCGCATCAAGAGACTCTGTTGCGGTGGCCATTTCACCCAGCTGGAACAGCACCGTGACCAAGTTCCCGGGGGGAACGTGAACACCGGTTAACATTTCAATCTTGTCGGCAAAATCGGCCATAGAAGCACCTTGACGAAGACGAATGGCAGTTGTGCCATCGCCTCGAGGGATCGATACGCCGCCAATACTGGGCGCCTCGCGCATTTCATACTCTTGGCGCTTCGTCCGCTTCGACTTACGAGACTTGCTCTTAGAACCACCGCGACCAAAGGCACCAGCGGTACCACCGCCTGGTCCACGTCCGCGTCCACCTGCTCCAGGACGTCCTCCACCGGGACGGGCTCCACCGGGACCGCCACCAGGCGCTCCACCGGGGCCACCTGCTCCGGGGCCACCGGGACGGCCTGGGCCACCCGAGCGCTGTTGGAACGGAGGCCTAGTGCCTCCTGGGCGCTCGTCTGAGCGTCGAGGTGTCGCACCTTGACCGGGACGAGGAGGCGCTGGGCGCCCCATTCCCTGGGATGAAGCAAACGGGTTATTTCCCGGACGAGGAATGCCTGGCTTAGCCATTCCCTGACTCGAGGCAAAAGGATTATTGCCCGGACGGGGAATCCCCGTCGCTGAAGGCTTGGCGCTCGGGGCCTCGGGAGAAGCAGGCTGATCGGCACTGGGGGCAGGAGTATCTACCGGTGCTGACGCTTCGGGGGCTGGTGCGGGTGCAGCAGCGGGCTTAGCAGCCGGTGCAGGCTTTTCTTCCTTGGGAACAGGGACAACGCCTTCTTCAGCGAAAGCTGCTTTGAGCTTGCGCGCGACGGGAGGCTCCACCGTCGAGGAAGGACCTTTGACGAACTCGCCAATTTCTTTAAGCTTTTCAAGCGTGCGCTTCGAATCGATGCCTAATTCGGCAGCAATCTCATGTACGCGTGGTTTTCCGGCCACAATTCTCCTGTCTGGGCACACCCAGGCAGGGGGTGCCGTTACCTACAAACGAGGCTCATTTCGAGCCACTCATAAGGATTCCATTAGCCATTCAGCCTGTTCTTAGCGAGGTCGGTTGACCTACTGAGGTCATCGAGAGCGGAGCAATCGAGTGTGGGGGCCTGTTTCAAAGCCCTACTCCATGCCCGCCGTGTCAACGAAAGGGAAAGACATTCCTGATTGCGATGCACCCAAGCACCGCGACCTTGCTGTTTTCCTTCGCTATCCACGACGACTCGATTATCTTTGGCCACACACCGCAGAAGATTTTCTGTGGCATCTGACGTGTGACAACCGAGGCACCGCCTGATAGCCCCCATCTTAGCCCCTTTTGCTCTGGGAATAGCGACCCAGGATGAGTGCGACCTAGGAATCCATCACGGAGTCAGGCTGAATATCAATCTTTGCCCCGGTTAACTTGGCAGCTAAGCGGGCGTTTTGGCCTTCTTTACCAATCGCCAACGAGAGCTGGTAGTCCGGCACTAAGGCCCGCACTTGCCGGGCTTCCTCATCCAAGACAAACGCACTGGTGACCTTTGCGGGGCTTAGTGCGTTGGAAACAAATTGAGCGAGGTCGTCGGAGTGGTCGACAATGTCGATCTTTTCTTCCCCGAGTTCGGCTTGAACCGCGCGCACCCGCTGCCCTAATTCCCCAATACACGCACCTTTAGCGTTAATTCCTGGTTCTAGTGCCTTCACAGCAATCTTGGTGCGGTGTCCCGCTTCACGAGCAATAGAGGTGATGTCGACAAGACCCCGATGGATTTCAGGAACCTCCATGGCGAAGAGTTTGCGCACCAGACCCGGGTGGGTTCGGCTCACCGTAATGGAGGGGCCCTTGAGGCCCTTGTCCACCTTGGTGACATAAACCCTGATGCGAGCACCGTGTTCATAGACTTCGCCGGGAACCTGCTCCTCAGGGGGCAAAATAGCCTCGACTTCACCCAGGTTCACGTGAATCATGCGGGGGTTGGGCCCTTGCGCGATAATTCCGGAAACGATATCGCCATCTTTGCCGCGGTATTCACCCAAGATGCGATCATCGCCGATATCGCGCAGGCGCTGGTTGATGACCTGCTTCGCTGCGTGGGCAGCAATGCGACCAAAATCTTCCGGGCTATCGACTTCTTCGCCGGTTTTCTCGCCCTCTTCGTTCACGATGGGGATATAGACCACGACGTGGCCGGTCTTTTTATCAATTTCCACGCGAGCTCTCGGCGCATCAGGGTTTTCGCGCATCCCTCGATGGTCAGCCTGACCCGTGTGCTTCTCATAGGCGACCAAAATGGCCTGTTCGATAATCACCACGAGTTCATCAAAAGGGATTTCCCGCTCAGATTCCATGAGCTTCAAAACGCTCAGATCGATATCCATAGCTCCCCCTTGTTCGATTATCAGCCAGAAATGGCTAGGTGTTCACCCCAAGAATACAAGGGGCTGGCGCTTTGAGCCACCCCCGGCACTATTTTCCCTCTTTAGGCGGGCAGCAAGCCCAACACTGCGTCAAGAGAAACGTCGGTGCGCTCCCCGCTTCGGCGATTCCAGTATTCGACCATTCCCTCGGCCGCTCCGCGCCCCACGATCACGATATGGGGAACACCAAAGATTTCCGCATCGGCAAACTTAACTCCGGGTGAAAGCTTGGGTCGGTCATCCAAGAGCACCGTTTTACCGATGTCTTCACACTGCTGTGCCAACCCTTCCGCCACGCTAAACACGGTCTCGTCCTTGCCAGCGGCAACAATGTGCACATCGAACGGAGCGACAGCTTCTGGCCAGATCAAGCCCTTGTCGTCATTATTTGCTTCAGCAATAACCGCCACCAAGCGGGTGACACCGATCCCGTAGGAACCCATGGTCACCGTGACCAGGGAGCCGTTTTCATCCAAGACCTTGAGGCCCAGTGCCTCCGCGTATTTGCGACCGAGTTGGAAGACATGGCCAATTTCCATCCCGCGTGCTGTCTCGATCGGGCCAGAGCCATCAGGAGCCTCGTCGCCATCTTTAACTTGCGCGATATCGGCAACGCCATCGGGGGTGAAGTCCCTGCCACACACCAGCGAAAACACATGGCGTTCGTGTTCGTTAGCACCGGTCACCCACGCGGTACCGCTGACCACCCGAGGGTCCACGAGGAAACGAATTCCAGTGCTGGACTCTTCTCCCAACACAGGGCCCTTGCTCGACCAGGGGCCGATATAGCCCTTGACCAAGCCTGGGTGCTTGGTGAAATCCTCGTCCGTGGCCTGCTCCACAACGCTGGGCCCAAAGACCGCTTCTGCTCGTTTCATATCAACGTCACGATCACCAGGAATACCCACAATGACCAGTTCGCGAGTGTCATCCGGGTGTGTCAGGGCTAGGACCACATTCTTGAGCGTGTCCGAGGCTTGCCAGGATCCTGATTCTTTGGGGTGTTGGGCATTCGCCAGCGCTACCAAGGAATCAATAGTCGGTGTATCGGGTGAATCAAAGACAACCGGCGAGGCAGTCTGGGAATAATCCACCGGCTTGGGTGGAGTGACCCTGAAAGCCTCGACGTTGGCCGCATATCCACCGGCAGTGCGCACAAACGTGTCTTCGCCTATCTCGGTGGGGTGAAGAAACTCTTCACTGCGCGATCCCCCCATGGCACCGGCATCTGCTTGCACAATGACGTATTCCAGGCCTAGGCGCTGGAAAATGCGCTCATAAGCCCCACGCTGGGCTTCATAGGAAGCTTCGAGCCCCGCATCGGTGTAATCGAAGGAGTAGGCATCCTTCATGGAGAATTCGCGTCCGCGGAGGAGACCCGCCCGAGGCCTGGCCTCATCACGGTACTTGTCTTGAATTTGATACACCATCAACGGCAAATCTTTATAGCTGGAATACATGTCCTTCACCGTCAAGGTAAAGACTTCTTCATGGGTGGGCGCCAACAAATAATCAGCGCCTTTTCGATCTTTGAGTCGAAAAATACCGTCGCCGTATTCAGCCCAACGCCCGGTGGCCTCATAAGGTTCTTTGGGCAACAGGGCTGGAAAATGAACGTGCTGAGCCCCAATTCGCTGCATCTCTTCGTGCACAATCGCTTCAATCCGGGCGCGCACTTTCAATCCCAGCGGCAACCACGCAAAGATTCCCGGAGCCTGGCGACGAATATATCCCGCACGCACCAACCATTTATGGCTGGCAACATCGGCATCGGTGGGATCTTCGCGCAACGTGCGCACAAAAAGATGACTCAGACGGGTAGGCACAATCAAAGACTATCGGGCTCTTAGGCCGTAATGACCTCCGGTGCCCCCGAGGGCGCATCCGGCATAGATTCAGCCAGACGATTGGCTTCCTCAATCAGGGTTTTCACGATATCCGCCTCAGGAACGGTCTTAATGACTTCACCCTTGACAAAAATCTGGCCTTTTCCGTTACCGCTGGCAACACCCAAATCTGCTTCCCGAGCTTCTCCCGGACCATTAACCACACACCCCATGACCGCAACGCGAAGGGGAACGGTCATGCCTTCCAATCCCTTGGTGACATCCTCAGCGAGAGTGTAAACATCAACCTGGGCGCGACCACAGCTGGGGCAGGAAACAATCTCGAGTTTGCGCTCACGAAGGTTGAGAGACTCAAGAATTTTCAGTCCCACCTTTACTTCCTCAGCGGGAGGCGCGGAGAGAGAAACACGAATGGTGTCACCGATTCCCTCGGCGAGCAAGATACCAAAAGCAACCGAGGACTTAATCGTTCCCTGGAAAGCGGGGCCGGCTTCCGTTACCCCGAGGTGCAAAGGCCAATCCCCGCGCTCAGCAAGTTGACGGTAGGCCTTGACCATCACAATGGGGTCATTGTGCTTGACCGAAATCTTGAAGTCGTGAAAGTCGTGTTCCTCAAAGAGACTGGCTTCCCATACAGCGCTCTCCACCAGAGCCTCCGCCGTGGGCTTGCCATACTTCTGCAGCAACCGCGGATCGAGAGAACCGGCGTTAACACCGATACGCAAACTCACTCCCGCGGCTTTTGCTGCCGCAGCAATTTCACCCACACGGTCATCAAACTTACGAATGTTCCCGGGGTTTACCCGCACCGCACCGCAGCCCGCATCGATGGCCTGGAAGACATATTTGGGCTGGAAGTGGATATCAGCAATGACGGGAATTTGGCTCTTTTTAGCGATGATGGGCAATGCGTCGGCATCATCCTGGGTGGGAACTGCCACCCGCACGATGTCACAGCCCGTGGCCGTAAGTTCCGCAATTTGCTGCAGCGTGCCGTTGATATCTGTGGTCTGTGTGGTCGTCATGGATTGCACACTGACTTGAGCATCACCGCCGACTTTGACCTTGCCCACTGTGATCTGTCGTGACACACGACGGGGGCTGAGGGTTTCGGGAGCTTTTGGCATTCCCAAATTGACTGCAGGCACGCGTTAAGTCCTCTCCATTTGAGTCTGCGAGCTCTCATGCTCGCGCTCGACGTGCTTAGCCTAAAGCCTCAAACTGAATGTCAGTGTCGAACAAGGGCATGGCTAGGTCTAGGAAAACAACCGAATCGGATTAACGATGTCGGCATAAATCAACAGCAAGCTCATTCCACCCAGGACCGCTACCACGACCAGTGTCACCGGAAGGAGTTTGCTGGCATTGACCGGACCGGGATCGCTCTTACCCAACAGTCTAAAAATTCGGCGCTTGAGCCCTTCATAGAGCGCAATAGCCACGTGCCCCCCATCTAGGGGCAGCAACGGAATCAGGTTGAAAACAAAGAGCGCGACATTCAGCGAGGCCACGATGCCGATCAGACTCGCGACACGATCTCGAATGGCAATCGAATCGATGGTGGCAATTTCTCCCGCAATGCGCCCCACGCCCACGACGCTGAGAGGACCATTGGGATCTCGAACCTCAGGCCCAAACGCTGCTTGGGCCACATCGACGAGGCGCTGGGGCAAGGTAGCAATCACTCGCGAAACACCCACCACGTTGTCCCACACTGCAGGCACCACGCTGGTGAGCGATTGTTGTTGATTTTCTACAGCTGACCCGATGCCAATAAAACCAACGGATTCGATCACGGGGTTTCCCGCTTCATCCAGAAGAATTTCCCCCGCATCATCGAAGGCGTAGCGCTCGCTCAGCAGCGGTGTCACCGGAATCACCAGCGACGTTCCTGAGCGCTCAATGCCCACCTGGAGGGTTTTACCGGGTGAGGCCCGAATCGTTTCGGTCACACCAAACCAGCT
>JAFMKX010000019.1:13187-19590 GCA_017852615.1 Pontimonas sp.
TCGGCGTTTGTAGAGACATCCGATACCACGGGCTCATCCCCGATGACACGATCAAGGAATCCCGTCGTGGACGTACCACCAGCCGAATCCGAGGAACCGGGTGCATACATACCCGCCATCGCGACATACCCACCCAGAGGGATGGCTTTCACACCAAACTCAGTCTCTCCCCGGCGACGCGAAAACAACGTGGGCCCAAAGCCAATCATGAATTGGGGAATATAGACCCCAAACTTCTTTGCTGGAGCGAAGTGCCCCCATTCGTGCAACGCAATAGAAAGCATGAGGCCCACGGCAATGACGATGACCCCGAGGGCAAAGATTACGGCTGATTCCACGCGCCCACTCTAATCCTCTGCCCCGACAGCAGCCTATGTATCACCCCCGAAGCCACCGTCCCGGGGGACAAGGGGGCGGTGAACCCTACGGTCGACGCCGAGCGATTTCGCTATCTGCACTCGCTCGCGCCCATGCTTCCGTTTCGGCCAGGGCATCCAAACTCAGCTCCACCGGAACATGGGCATTGAGAACGTGGTCAATAACCTCTGTGATGCCCAAGAAAGGAAGCTCGCCGCGGTGGAATGCATACACGGCTTGTTCGTTGGCCGCGTTAAACACCGCTGGGAAAGTCTGGGCTTTAGCACCCACAGCCTTCGCCATGGCCACCGCGGGGAATGCCACCTCATCTAAGGGTTCAAAACTCCAGGTATGCGATTGGGACCAATCAATTCCCGGGGTAATACCGGCAACACGATCGGGCCAACTGAGCCCCCACGCGATGGGGAGTTTCATATCCGGTGGCGATGCTTGCGCCAGGGTGGACCCATCCACAAATTCCACCATCGAGTGAATGACCGATTGTGGGTGAACGGTGACCTCGATGCGCTCGAAATCAATACCAAACAGCAGGTGTGCTTCGATCACTTCTAAACCTTTATTGACCAAGGTGGCAGAGTTTGTGGTGACTACTTGCCCCATGTTCCACGTCGGGTGCGCCAGCGCTTGTTCCGGGGTTACCTCACGCAAACTGTCACGACTTCGACCACGGAACGGACCACCACTGGCGGTCACAATAAGCTTGGCGATTTCTGCGTGAGAGCCCGCCATCATCGCCTGAGCTAACGCAGAGTGCTCAGAATCAACGGGCACTATTTGATCGGGGCGCTGGAGGGCGCCGGTGACGAGGGCACCTCCGACAATCAGGCTTTCTTTGTTGGCCAAAGCCAACGTGCGACCGTTTTCTAGAGCGCGCAGCGTGGGCAATAACCCCACTGAGCCCGTGATTCCGTTGAGAACCACATCGCACTCCACCGCATCGACCAGGGCGGCTGCTTCGATCGATCCCACGGCAAGATGATCGGCAGGAACGCCAAATTGCTGGGCTTGGTGCGAGAGCAACGCGGTGTTGGACAAAGCGCTCAAGCCCACCACGTCGAAGCGATCGGGGTGTTGGGCAATAACCTCGAGTGCCTGGGTTCCAATAGAGCCCGTGGAACCCAGAATGAGAACCTTACGCACGGGCGGGAGCCTCCAGCACGGCGCTGCGGGTGCGATCAATGGTGCATTGCCCCACCACACGGGTGCCGACATACAGCACCGCACTTTGCCCGGGAGACACCCCCAATATCGGTTCGCGCAGGGTAATGATGAGCTCCCCGTTTGTCACCTGAGCAGTGGCGTCCACGGGATCGGCATGGGCACGCACCTGGACTTGGCACTCAAAGGATTCACACCCAAAACCGTGCTCGTCACTGGCGTCCTTGGCGTAGCCAGATACCGCGGGGTTTGCTCCGGCAAAACTCATTGCGGCTCCCGCTAGTTCGCTCAGTGCCAGCGCCTCTTTCGGGCCCATGATGACCTCGTTGGTTTTAGGCCTTACTTCGAGAACATATCGCGGTTTGCCATCATCGGCTGGGAATCCGAGTTGAAGACCTTTGCGTTGCCCCACCGTGAAAGCGTGCGCGCCCTGATGCGAGCCAATAACCTCGCCCTGCATATCCAGCACGGGGCCTTCGCTCTCCCCCACACGTTCGGCTAACCAGCCTTTCGTGTCACCATCCGGGATGAAACAAATATCGTGGCTATCGGGTTTGGCCGCCACAATAAAGCCACGCTCCGCGGCTTCCTTGCGGACCTCATCCTTGGAGGGCGTCGTGGCCAAAGGGAAATAGCAGTGCTCCAGTTGTTCGGTAGTCAGCACACCCAACACATAGGACTGGTCTTTTGCCCAGGTCGCTGCTCGGTGGAGTTCTTTACCCGCAGGCCCCTCCACAACCGAGGCGTAGTGACCCGTAGCGATCGCGTCAAAACCGAGCGCTAACCCGCGCTCGAGCACCGCATCAAATTTAATGTGCTGGTTGCAGCGCATGCAGGGGTTAGGGGTTCGACCTTCGCGATATTCGTCGATGAAATCCTGCACCACGTCCTGGGCGAAACGCTCCGAAAAATCCCAGACATAAAAGGGAATTCCCAACATGTCTGCAACGCGCTTGGCATCCATGGAATCTTCAATGGTGCAACAACCCCGGGAACCAGTGCGCAGCGTTCCCGGCATCCGAGACAGCGCCAAATGAACACCCACCACATCGTGTCCGGCCTCCACGGCGCGCGCAGCTGCTACAGCGCTATCCACGCCGCCGCTCATTGCTGCCAGAACTTTCACGCCACCAGTGTAGAAGGCTCCGGCTGTGACAGGGGTGCTTAGCCCGAAGCAAGACCGGCTCGAGAGGCTTTCTCCACCACGGCCGGGAAGGCAGAAATGACGGTGTCCAAATCTTCTTGCGTGATCGAGTACCCCATGCTCATGCGCAGGGCTCCCCTGGCGTGCGAATACTCCACCCCCATCGCTATCAACACGTGTGACGCCTCAGGGACACCTGCCTGGCAGGCCGAGCCGGTGGACACATGCACACCGTGCTGGTCCAACAAATACAACAAGACGTCGCCTTCGCACCCGGGGACCGTCACATGGAGGTTGCCCGGTAGACGATGATCCTGGGAGCCGCGCATCTCAATCTGGGGACATGCCGCGGAGAGACCCTGCCACAAGTAATCCCGCATGGCCCGAAGGTGCTCCACCTCGGTATCGCGGCGGCGATCTTGGTGTTCCAATGCGGCGGCAAAGGCCACGGCGCCGGCCATATCGATTGTTCCTGAGCGGGAGCGCTGTTGCTCCCCACCGTGGTGCAGGGCTTGGATATCCGGCGCACTCCGGGAGAGCACCAATGCCCCCATCCCTACAGGACCTCCCACCTTGTGAGCGGAAACGCTCATGGCGGTTGCTCCCAGAGCATGGAAATTCAGCGGAATATAACCACACGCCGCCACCGCATCCAGGTGGAAGAGGGTGTCATGTTCGCCCGCGAGGCGAGCCATTTCCTCCACGGGTTGAATTGAACCCACTTCATTGTTGGCGACCAACGACGTGAGCATGGTGGTGGGCGCGTGGGCGAGAAGCTCTTCGAGGGAGTCCAGATCCATGACCCCTTCGGGATCGAGTTGTGCATAGGCAATCTCGGTGCCCTCTTGCTCCGACAGCCACGACAGGGCATCCAACGTGGCGTTGTGTTCACCCCCGGTGGTCACGATGCGCGTGGGCGCCTCGCGCCCACTGCGTCGCTTGGCTGCCCACACCGCACCCTTGAGCGCTTGGTTGATAGCTTCGGTCCCCCCGGAGGTAAAAATGACCTCAATGGGTTCGCATCCGAGAATCTGCGCTACCCGAGAGCGCGCGTCTTCCACGGCAGCCCGGGCACGTTGTCCGGCTTGGTGAATTGCCGACGCATTTCCCACGGTTCCCAGGGCTTCGAGATACGCCGCTTTGACCGTCTCGGACATCGGCGTCGTTGCCTGATGGTCCAGATAGATTCCCATAGCGTCCTAGTACATCAGCGACGTGAGCGCGGTCCTGGCTCGCTTGACTTCATCACTAGCGTGACCTGCAATCACGAAATAGGTCAATAACCGCTCGCGCAGAGTGTTCTGGTCTTCTTCGGAGGCACCGGGGTAGAGAGCCAAGAGTCGGTGGCAGGCGTCGTCCACGTGACCGGTGGACATATCCAAATCCGCCACACCCAGTGCAGCGTCTAGGTCTGTGGGATTCTCTGCCGCCTGGCGGCGAACCTGATCAGGATTGAGCTCGCGCGTGCGCTGCAACAACTCCACTTGGGCAAGACCCGCCGCAGCGTCCACATCCCCGGGGTTTTGTGCCAGGGCGGCCTGATAAGCCGCCAGAGCAGCGGGAATATCGTCGCGGCTGAGAGCATCAAAAGCTTCTTGATGCAACGGAGGCAACGGAGGCTCCTCCGGCGCACCTTCCTCACCTGGCTCGCCCGGAGCCACGGATCCCGTCACACCATTCTTGGCGGCTAATTCCAGTACTTGGTCAAGAATGGGGCGCATTTCTTGCTCTGGGGCAATGCCCTGCATGAGCGGGATGGGTTGAGCTCCCACCAGAGCCACAATCGTGGGCACACCCTGAATTTGGAGTGCTTTAACTAACTCGGGGGCTTCTTCACCGCGCACAGTTCCCAGCACAAATTTCCCCTGATAACTTTCGATCAGGGGGCCAAGCTGAGGAGTTAGCTCACCGCCATAAATTTCCAAAATCACCGGAACGCTGCGCGAGAGCTCCACGAGCTCGCCCAGGCTTTGGTCATTGACTGCTCTGACCAGAGCACTATCCGAAGGCGCGCTATCGCTGGGTGCTGGGGCGCGGTTCTTATTCACCAGTCCCGAGAGGTCGACCGCTCCCGCGAGAGAAGGATTCATTCCAGGATTACTCATTACTGACTTCCTTTGCGCCCATCAAACTATAGGTGAAACCGAGAACCCGAATACTTTCTTCTGATCCCACCGGTGGCACGTACCAGAGTATTTGAATATGGGAATCTACTTCGAATCCGCGGGAGGACTGCGACAGGGACGTGAGCGCCCGCACCGCGATGCTGGAGTTAATCGTGGCACCCGATTGAATAGGCATCACTTTTTCCGCTTCGCTGAGTGTGCCCAGCACAATCGCACCACCAGCAGCGGTGGAAAACGCCACCACATCGCGATCGGTGGGGGTCGTTTCCCAGTCGACCTCGACTGTTTCACCAAAAGATTCTTGGCGCAGCAGGGCGGCATCCGGACCTATCGCAGCAAAGAGAGGGTCCGCAGCCAGGGAGAACTCTCGGGCGTATTCGCTTTGAGTTCCCTCGTTAATGACCTGGGAATAGTGCGCCACAACATCCTGGGGTGAAATACGGGTGAGCTTCGAATCCGGTGCCAATTTCGGAGCGCCAATATTGGCCGCCGGCAGGTCGGGAAGCTGAACCTGGGGGTTGAGCACGACGGCATACGTGAGGTGATACTGCGAGCGTGGGTCCTCCTGGCGCAACACAACACCGAGCGAGGGTGACTCGAGATCTTCTTCGTCTTGAATAATCCCAAAGACACTCCGGGGCCAACCGGTGGTCTGCTGAGGCATCACCAAACGAATGGGGCTAGAGGGAATAGGAACGAGCGCGCTGGATTCTGGGTCTGCTCGCTGCACGATGTAGGCGGTGCGGCGCGTGGACAACATCGGGTCTTGAACCCTCGGGCCCAACAAGTTGATCGAGAGTTCTTCATCGGCGAGGCGAATCTGCGCCGCCACACTGGACATAATTCTCGAGAATTGAAGCTCCGTGACCGCGGGGTAGGGCTTAGTGGCCAGAACGGGCGCCTCGGTCACCTCGGAAGCAGCCGGGGGCGTTGCCACTGGGGAGCAGCCACCCAGGAGGAGTCCGCCCACCAGGGGAAGTGCCACGAACCCAGCAACGCGGCGTCCCCCGCGCGGCGGTGCAGGCTTGCGCTTGGGAGCGACCCGCGTGCGCGAGCGTCGAGGACGCTTAGGCATTCTCGTTTTCTTCCGACGCGGTCCCTTGTTGTTGCGATAGTGCACCAGTGCCGTCAGCACGGCAATGAACCCGGCAATCAAGGTGATCACACCGACGATGATGGCCGCCAACACCAGGGGCGCATCATTGCTCACCGGCCAGGTGATGGTGACATCGGTGGGGGCTGGCAACACACCATCAGACATGATCAACACCGTCATGTCTTCGGGCGCCGCAAGAGCCAACGACAGTGAGGACGTTCCGGAAAATTCTTGCAACCACATGTCCGAGCCACGGGGGTCAGGAGCAAAAAGTTCCCCAGAGCGCGGCAACGCTGTCCACGAATCGCTCAGCGCATCGAAAGAGAGGACCGTGTGACGCGTCGGAGACAACCAGGCCAGCACGTCTGGTGAGCGACCATAAGCGACGAACAATTCAGAAGGCTTCCGAATCTCAAAGCCCACTCCGGATTCAGCCGGCACACGCGCGCCAATGGTCCCCGAGATCGTAATGGTCGGACGCCCCGGGAAGGCGAGCAAATC
>JAFMKX010000085.1 GCA_017852615.1 Pontimonas sp.
GTGCAACAAGCAGCTCGTGCCGTTGGCGCACACAAGTTCATCTCGGCGTTGCCCGAGGGTTATGAAACCGATGTCAATAAACGAGGGGGCAGGCTTTCTGCCGGACAACGGCAGTTGGTGTCATTTGCCAGGGCTTTTATCGCTTACCCCAGCGTTCTCATCCTTGATGAGGCGACGGCATCATTGGATATCCCCAGTGAGCCTCTGGTGCAACACGGTTTGAAAACATTAGTAGCCAATCGAACGGCCATCATCATCGCCCACCGGCTTTCCACGGTGGAGATCGCCGATCGCATCCTGGTGATGGGCGCCGGAGAAATCGTCGAGGATGGACCCGCAGCCCAGCTGCGCAGTGGTACGGGTCGCTTTGCGACCCTTCACACCGCGTGGCTGGATTCGTTGGTCTAGGTCTAGCTCTTGGTAGTGGGGTCAGTTTTCCTTCGCGTTGCCCACGCGAACACCCCGAGCCCCAGAACGAGAGCGCCAGCACCCGCGCCGTAAGCGAGGACATCCCCTGCCCGGTTCGAGTCCACCAGCACGCCGACAAAGACGACAGCAATAATCGCGACAACAACGCCAATCAATTTGGATTTTAGGTCATCGAGATCTCGGATTTGAAGCCAGGGGGGAACATCAACTTCCGTGTCGACAAAAAGTTCGTAGAGTCCATAGCCGATCACTAACAAGACTGTGCCGAGCAAGATCGCATCCACTGCGGTCAAGACGTCGACAATGACCTCCTTGAGCGGGGTTTGGCTCACTATCGAGTTGATGATGGCGAACACTACGGCAAAAGATCCCTGCGCCATCAGCAGCAGAGCGCCGAGGATCGCGGCAATGGCGGGGACAATAACGGTGTACCGGGTGAGACCCACGATTTTGCGCATGAAAGCAGTGTAGTCAGACTAGCTATCGCTAGTGAGGGAGCCCGCTGCTCTAGCGGATGAGGGGGCACTGTTTTAGACATCTAGCTTCGCCCTCAACCTTCGATGGGCCCTGCGGTGTGATGGAATGAGTAGCGTCAGTATCCGCATGATGCAAAATGCGCGCTCACAGCCAGGTGCTCAATAGTTTCGCAGGAGCTTCTCTGCAGCGTCGAGCTCGGGGGCAAGGAAACGATCGGGACCAAGCCCCGAGATTTCCTTGCGAAGGCTCGCGATCATCGCACCGGTCACGGGAGCGGGTGCGAGTGGGGCCCGCATCTCGAGCGCTCGTGCGGCTGTGACCCACTCGATAGCGAGCACTCGACGCACGTTGTCGATTACCTTTCGCAGCTTTCGTCCTGCATGCCACCCCATAGAGACGTGATCTTCTTGCATCGCTGAAGAAGGAATGGAATCAACGCTGGCGGGAACCGCAAGCCTCTTGTTTTCGGATACCAGTGCAGCCTGGGTGTATTGGGCAATCATCAGCCCCGAATCAACCCCGGCGTCATCGGCTAGAAAAGGATTAAGGCCGTGTGAGCGGTGCTTATCGAGCATCCGGTCTGTTCGACGCTCGGCGATCGAAGATAAATCAGTGGCGGCGATGGCGAGAAAGTCCAAGACGTATCCCACCGGGGCTCCGTGGAAATTTCCGTTAGAGGTAACTTCGCCCGATTCTAAAACCACGGGATTATCAATCGTGGCAGTAAGCTCTCTTGATGCGACCAGGTTTCCATGCGTCACGGTGTCCCGAACAGCACCTGTCACCTGAGGTGAGCAGCGAAGTGAGTAAGCATCTTGAACCCGATCATCGCCCACGCGATGTGAGGCCACCACTTCAGAGCCTGACAGTGCCGCAAACATGTTGGCGGCACTTGTGATCTGGCCTGGGTGGGGGCGAAGGGGCTCGTGAAGCTCCGGGCGAAAAACCTGGTCGGTACCCAGTTGAGCCTCGACACTCATGGCTGCAATAACGTCAGCCTGGTCACATAGTGTCTCTAAATCGTGCAGGGAAAGAATCAGCATGCCCAGCATGCCATCGGTTCCATTGATGAGAGCAAGGCCCTCTTTTTCTTGTAGCTCAACCGGTTCGATACCGGCTTCGCCTAACAGGTCAACAACTGGCCTCTCGACGCCCTCGGCGTCTGTTGCTCGCCCTTCGCCCATCAACACCATCGCGCAGTGGGCAAGCGGTGCGAGATCCCCACTGCAACCTAGGGAGCCGTACTCATGAACTATCGGGGTAATGCCAGCGTTGAGCAAGCCAGCATATGTTTGTGCAAGAAGCGGCCTAACGCCAGTTCGTCCACTGACCAGAGTCTTCAGTCGCAGCAGCATCAGAGCGCGAACGACCTCTCTTTCCACAGGATCGCCCATGCCAGCAGCATGGGAGCGGATTAGAGATTTTTGAAGCTGAACTCGGTCCTGGGGGGCGATATGTCTGCTGGCCAGTGCGCCAAAGCCTGTTGAAATTCCATAGACAGGCGTCTGTGCGGAAGCTAGCGATTCGATGTGTGCACGGGTGGCGGCCATTTGGTCGAGGGCTTCGCGTGATATTTCTATCGTTTCGGAGTCTCGTGCAATGGCCACGACCTGTTCCATGGTGATGCCGGTGGAATTGAGTGTGATTGTCATGTGGCTCTCTGGTAGCTTGTGTTGCCGGCTTTGATAACGCGGCTGATGATATCGACTCCGGGGCGGTAGCCCAGGTGCAGATAGCTTGGCGCGTTCAAAATGGTCAGGTCCGCAACGGCCCCGATAGCCAGGTGTCCGATGTCCTCTCTTCGAAGAGCTTTGGCGCCTCCCATGGTCGAGGCCCACAAGGCCTGCTCGGGCGAGAAGTGCATATCTCTGATAGCAACGGAAAGGCAAAAAGCCATGGAGGTGGTGAAGCTAGATCCTGGATTGCAGTCGGTGGCAATGGCAACGCTCACACCTGCGTCAAAAAGCCTTCTGGCATCCGGATAGTGGGCTCTGGTGGAAAACTCTGCCCCGGGAACCAAAGTTGCCACAGTGTGACTACCGGCTAGTGCGTCTATGTCGGAATCATCCAGGTGTGTGCAGTGATCAGCGGAGGCGCAATCAAGGTCCACCGCAAGTTGCACACCTCCGTTACGACCCAATTGATGGGCGTGGATTCGCGGGCGCAAACCCTTGGTTTTGCCGGCTTGAAGAATTGCTCGGGACTGATCAACATCAAAAGCGCCTTCATCACAGAAGACGTCAATCCACTTCGTGTGTGGCAATACCGCATCGATCATGTCGTCGATGATGAGCGAAACGTAGGCATCGGGTTGGTGTGCGTATTCTTCAGGAACAACATGGGCGCCGAGAAAAGTAGTCTCTGGTGTGAACTTCGATCCGATGGCAAGTGCCCTGGTCTCGTCTTTGGTAGTGAGACCATAACCGGATTTCGATTCAAAGGTTGTAATGCCAGACCTCGTCATTTCAGACACGAGACGGCGCATATTGGCTTCTAGTTCTTGGTCGGTGGCGCTGCGGGTGGCCGCCACCGTTGATGCGATTCCACCGGCGGAATATTTCTGCCCGTTCATGCGGGCTTC
>JAFMKX010000086.1 GCA_017852615.1 Pontimonas sp.
ATCGTGCCAAATTCCGCAGTGCCAATAAGTCTTCATACTTGCTGCGCTCTGCGCCCGCGTGGTCCGGCGGTGTCCCATCAAATCCAATGCCGTGCAAAATATCGTCCACCACGGTGGCTAGTTCGCCCTCCACCCCGGCCACAGCAGCCCCCCTGATTTCCATCACTGCACGCTGAATGTGTGGTTGTTCGAAATAGTCCTTAGCGCCCTGAACCCGGGCACTCAGGCCCTTGCTCGCCAGTGCCGTTTCGAGCAACAAGGACTGGGCTCCAAACCTGGTCAAAATAGCGATGTCATCCCCACTGCGGCCCTGTTCGAGGAGGTTGTGTATCGACTGCGCAATGTAGTCGGCCTCACGCTGGTCGGACGCCGCGATATGACGACGAATCGGTGTGGAGGGAGAATCCCGCGCCCTCAACACCACAGCACCTGGACGCCCTGAGATGACGTGGTTCGCGGCCTGAACAATGTCAGCGCTGGAGCGATAGTTACGCTCCAGCGTGATCACCGAGGCGGTGGGATATCGAGTGGCAAAGTCGAGCAGATAGGAGCTACTCGCTCCAGCAAAGGTGTAAATCGTCTGGCTGGCATCCCCGACCACGACAAGGTCTTCGCGTTTTCCTAGCCAGGCATCTAATAAGCGCTGCTGAATAGGAGATACATCCTGATACTCATCGACAAGAAACACTCCATATTGGGCCTGGATGCGATCGCGCACGCGGGTCTCTTCTTCTAACATCCCCACGCACGCCAAGAGCACATCTTCAAAATCAATCCGGGATTGCTCGTCCTTGAGGCTTTCATAACGCTCATGAATGCTGAGCATGACTTCAAGCGACAGGGAGCCCGGCAAACCACCTGCTCGGGCGGGCCGATGTTCGCGATACTCCTCCAGGGAATAGCCCTGAACCTTGCGCCATTCAATGTCACCGGCAATGTCGCGCAACACCGCCGTATCTAACGAAATTTTCAACCCTTCGAGGGCCCCCGCGATGATTCGTCCTTTGGAAGCAACAATGTCGGGTAAATACCCCCCGGTAATCTCGGGCCAAAAGTGTTGCAGTTGTCGAAGCGCTGCCGAGTGAAACGTCCTGGTGGCGACTCCCTCCACACCCAAACCCCGCAAGCGATGTCCCATTTCCGCTGCAGCTTTAGTCGTGAAGGTCAACGCCAGTACCGATTCAGGAAGAAACTTTCCCTCCGCTATCCCATAGGCAATGCGGTGCGTAAGGGCTCGAGTTTTACCCGTGCCCGCACCGGCTAGCACACACAGGGGGCCATCAAAAGAGGTCGCAACAATCTTTTGTTGCTCATCTAAGCCGGCGAGAGGGTCCACGCTACTCATGATCGGGCAGTGCTTCTCCCATCCATTCCTCAATCATGGCTCGGGCAATCGAGGGACGCCCAGGCAGCATCACCTCACCCAAGGACGCTCGAAGCTCCTCGCGGCTAAACCATCGCAAATCAACGATTTCGGTGCCATCAGGGGTGACCTCGGTGGAATGTGTGGGGTCTACCTGTGCTCTAAAGCCCACCATCAACGAAGCGGGAAAAGGCCACGGCTGGGAACCCATATAGACGGGGTCGGTAACGACCAATCCCGATTCTTCCCAGACCTCACGAATGACGGCGGCTTCCAGGGACTCACCGGGTTCGACAAAACCAGCGAGGAGGGAATAGCGACGTGATTCCCACAGAGCATTGGAGCCCAGCACAATGCGGTCCTCGCCATCGGTCACCAACGCAATAATGGCGGCATCGGTGCGAGGAAATAACGCCGAGCCCGTGGATTGGTCCACTCGGGTCCAGCCGGCTTGATCGGCGGTGGCGACCGAACCGGTCACCGGAGAAAAAGCATGCGACGCGTGCCAATTAGCCATCGCGAGCGCGGCAACAATGATTCCCGCGTCAAGATCATCCAGAGCGTGTGCCATCGTCCGGGCGCTCATCCACAAGCCCAGGTCTGGCTCTACAGCGCGCCCCTGGTCATCATCCAGGATGGCCGCGACAATCTTCGTCCCGCGCTGGTGGGTGCGAATATCCTCCACCGTGTGACCGAGATAAATTCGCTCCACCCAAGAGGGGACCTCGTTAGGGGTGCGCAAATCGAGCATGGTGGGCGAGCCGGTCGTCACCAACGCTTCGCCTCGCCACAACAGGACAACCCGGGTATTGGCATCAGCCCACAACTGATCTAAATATCCAGGAATCTTGCGAGCTTCAGCATCGCGGTCCAATCGGGTACGCGACAGGGGAAGTTTGTGCGTCAAAGACATAACCATCTCCCTTCCTTCTCGCAACACCCGATGGCGAAACGCGTGACACTACTCGGTGTGGCAGGCGCAAGCCACAGCACCCCACGTTTACCCTGGAGCCATGAGCCACACTCCTCTCATGCTATCGGCGCTGGCGACTAGCGCCGTGCCTGGATTCCAAGCTGTGAGCGCCCAATCGCTATCCACACCAGAGCGCGATGCAGCGCTCGTCCACGACGTTAATTCCTTTGCCTGGCTGGTCGAGCTGGCCCGAACTGAGCCAGAAGAAGCTCTGATGAGTGCCCGACACAGTGCCGCTCGGGCCCTGAGTGAAGGCCTGCGCTCGCGACTGAGTTTTCGAGTTCCGAAACTCCACGGCACCACCGATGTGGGCGGTAAGACCCTCAGCGTCAGCGAGTATTTGCCTGGCCGCGAGCTTGTTCCCGCCCGGGTGACCCCCATCCTGGCCGCCAGCGTGGGCAAAGCCCTAGCCGAAATCCACCAGCTGCCCACCAGCACCCTGCTGGATTTTGATCGCCCCTCTCAGTCGGCGCTTGATTCCCTGCGAGAAGCTGCGGGCATTGTCGATCGCGCTGCCGCCACAGGGTTGCTGCCCCAATCATTGCTCCGGCGCTGGGAAACGGCGTGTGAAGACGCTGGGTTATGGCAGTTTGAAACCACAGTGATTCACGGCTTGATGCAGGCATCGAGGTTTTTGTGTGACGGCGAGCAAGTGGTCGCGATCGAGGAATGGCGTGAGCTTCGCATTGGCGACCCTGCCCGTGATCTCGCCTGGCTCACCACCCCGACGATGTCGAGTTTTTCTCCCGCGGTGATTACCTCCTATCGCAGTGCTCGCAGCTCAGCAGATCGCTATGTCGCACAGCGCGCGCGATTCTGGGCTGAGCTAGATATCGCTCGCTGGCTCTTGCACGGCATCGATAACGGGATCGAGAAAGTGATCGAGGACGCCACCGACATGGTCCAAGCCCTGCACGATCGCGTATCCGGGGATTTAGATCAGGCGCTCACCATGCCGATCAGCACCAACAAGCACCCTCTGGCGACCTAGTCTTTCCTCGCCGGGAGGGCCTGGGAGAGCAGCGCTTCGCACTGGGCTTTATCGGGCAGCGCATCGGGTGTGACTAGTTTTTGGGTGGCGACAAACCAGAAACTTGCGGTGATGTCGTCGAGCTTCATCCCACTCCACTGAGACCAGGCGAGGCGATA
>JAFMKX010000087.1 GCA_017852615.1 Pontimonas sp.
GACGCGAGGGAATACAGAGCGATGCCCAGCAGATAGAGGTAGGTCGAGGGGCGAATGGTCGGCCCATCGTTAAGCCACATCCCCTTCGAGTCGTACTCCGGTTGAATGAACAGATTGGACCAGGAAGCGAACATAAATAGGACCCAGGCCATGGCGAGCCCCAGCAGGGGAAGCAAGATGGCTTTGTGTGATGTGTTCATGGCGAAAGTCTAGGACTGACCGTGCCAACCAAGCTCCCACGACAGGGTCTCAGCGGACTCTTTTACTAACGCCCCCAGGCTTTGGAAACCGTCCTTGATCCGCGTGCTTCGGGCTCCGACGGCAATAGCGCCGACGACGAGGCCTTGGCTGTTTCTCAAGGGCGCGGCGGCATCAACGATGTTGGGGGTGAGCTCCCCATCCGAAATGGCAAACCCTGCCTTTTTTGTCGCCCGGGCAATCCGTTGAAGCTTGGACAGTGATCGGATGGAGCCTGGTTTTCGGCGCAGGGTGGTGATGATGCTGGTCTCCGGGGGGCGTCGTTGCCTGAGTGTCTCTGGTTGTTCTCGAAACTCCCCGTGTTCTTCCCACCACGCAGATAGCTCATCGGGGGTGAAGGTCGACAAAATTGCCCTTCCCGAAGCGGTCTTGAGGGCTGGAATAGACACCCCGTCAAAACTGTCATCGCGCTCGGGATGCTGAGCTAATTCGGTGTGGACAGTCATGATGGCACCACCTCGGAGGACCGTGAGGTGCGCGGACTCTTCCGCGCGCGCCATCAGGTCGAGCAGGGTGGGCCTGGCTAAGAGAGCTAAGTGCGCTTCCTGTGTGCGCATCGCCAGAGCGTAGAGATGGTGACCCAGGGTGTAGCGGCGGCTGTGTCGGTCACGGTTAATGAGCCCTGTGGCCTGCAGAGTTTGGCACACCCGAGAAATTTGCCCTTTATCCCGCTTGAGTATTTCGGCGATTCGTTGAACACCTAAACCACCGGCGTCCCATGCTTCATCGGTGCCGAGAAGCTCTAGAACTTCGAGGTCTCGAGCGAGGCCGGAGGTATGAAGGGACACACACCAAGCTTAACGTCTAGTTGATATATGGACAACCCTATTAGCCATCGCTGGAGCCAGTCCGTACGGTGGAGATATCGAAACTAGAGGAGGAATACCAAACTAATGAAAAAATCGATAAGAAATGTAATGGCCCTCACAGGGGCTGCAGCGCTTTTCGCAGTGGCGGGTTGCGCGGCTGACGGGTCAAGTGACCAGGCATCAGGCGGAACCCTCGCCGATTACGACCTTTCCGGCGTATCGGTAGCAGTGGGCTCCAAGGACTTTGATGAGCAGCTCATTCTCGGTGAGATGATGGTTGCTGCGTTTGAAGCTGCCGGTGCTGAGGTAGAGAACAAGGTTAACCTTGGTGGAACCAGCATCGCTCGCGCAGGTCTTGAATCTGGCGAAATCGACATCTACATGGAGTACAACGGCACCGGTTGGACCGTCCACCTTGGACAGGAAGACCCCAGCTTTGACTCTGAGGAACTGACCACCAGCGTTCGTGAGATGGATCTGGAAAAGAATGGAATCGTATGGGTGGGACGCTCGCCGTTCAACAACACCTACGGTTTTGCTTCTTCTCCTGAGGTCACTGAAGCAAATGGTGAGCCTTTCACTCTTCAGACCATGATGGAGTACGTCCAGGCCAACCCGGACGCCACCGTGTGTATGGAATCTGAATTCCCCTCTCGCCCCGACGGTCTGATTCTGACCGAGGACGCGACGGGTATCAAGTTGGCTGTTGACCAGCAACTGATTCTCGACACCGGAATCATCTACACCGAAACCGCGGCAAATAATTGCGACTTTGGTGAAGTATTTACGACTGATGGTCGTATCCCCGCACTGGATCTCACCTTGGTCACTGACCCAGGTGTCAACATCCTTTACAACGTGTCGGGCACTATCCGTGAGGACAAGTACAACGAAGCACCGGATGCTTTCGATGGAATCATCGAAGCTATCCTCGCTCCGTTGGACGAAGTTCGCATGGCAGGGCTTAACGCCCTGGTATCTGCCGAAGGGCAGGATCCTGCTGACGTCGCCAAGGCATTCTTGGTGGAAGAAGGCTTGATCTCCGGCTAGATCGATAGCGAGCCGGGGAGCCCCAGGGCTCCCCGGTCTTCGCTGTGATGGCGGAAGGTGAGTTATGGAATTTTTAGCAAGCTGGTGGACTTTTATGTCGACCCGGCTGGATCAGATTCAAGAAAGCACGCTCGAGCACTCCTTGTATGTGGTGAGCGTTCTGGGCCTGGCCAGTGTCTTTTCGATAGCACTGGGTGTTCTTACTCGCCGTAGTGTTTTGGCGAGAGAGCTCTCGCTGGCCATTACCTCTGTCTTTCTCACTTTGCCCGCTTTGGCGCTGTTCACCATTTTCATCCCCTTAGTTGGCCTGGGCTTTGCCCCCTCGTTTATCGCTTTGTTCTTATATTCACTACTCCCCATTCTGCGTAACACCATTACGGGCCTTGATGGCATCGACAGCAGTGTCTTAGATGCTGCCAAAGGGATGGGCCTTACTTCTCGCCAGGTTCTTCTGCGCATTCAACTGCCCCTGGCCTGGCCGGTAATTTTGGCCGGAATTCGCGTGTCCTCCATGTTGATTGTGGGTGTCGCAGCGATTGCCACCCTCGTCGCCGGTGGTGGACTCGGCGACTTCATTAAGAGCGGCTTAGCGCGTTTGCCGCTGCCTAATTCGTTAGAAGCAATTTGGACAGGAACACTCCTGTGTCTTGTGTTGGCACTCATCATCGATTTGATTTTGCAGGCAACCAAGAGAGCAACCATCTCGAGAGGAATCAGATGAGTCAGCCACTAATCCGGTTAGAAAACGTGAGCAAGTCCTATCCCGGAACGGAGGCACCCGCGGTGGGGAATCTCACCATGGATGTCCATGAAGGTGAAGTCCTGGTCCTCGTGGGACCCTCGGGGTGTGGCAAGAGCACGACCTTGCGTTTAATCAATCGCTTGATTGAACCTACTGCCGGCCGGATCTATCTCCACGGAGAAGATGTCACCGACATAGATCCCAGTGTGCTGCGACGCAAAATTGGTTATGTGATTCAGCAGGTTGGCTTGTTCCCTCACCGAACGATTGCCGAAAACATCGCGACGGTGCCCAAACTGTTGGGCTGGGATAAAGCCCGCATCAATGAACGCATTGATGAAATGTTGGACCTCGTGTCGATGGACCCTGCCATCTATCGTGATCGATACCCGAAAGAGCTTTCTGGTGGTCAGGCTCAACGCGTGGGTGTGGCCCGGGCGCTTGCTGCCGATCCTGATGTGTTGCTCATGGATGAGCCTTTTGGCGCGATTGATCCGATTACGAGAGACCGCCTTCAAAATGAGTTTCTGAGACTCCAGCAGGATTTGAAGAAGACGATTGTTTTTGTCACCCACGACATTGATGAGGCCATCAAGATGGGCAACCGGATTG
>JAFMKX010000088.1 GCA_017852615.1 Pontimonas sp.
AGGCCCATCAGGAAACCAGCGCCTCTCGCACGGTGTGAGCAATGTATTCCTGTTGTGATCGAGATAGTCCAGCGCCATTGGGCACATAGAAGCCCTGTTTTCCCAGCCATTCCGCGTTGGGGAGGGCCGGAGTGGGTTCAAAACCAAATTTGCTCAGCACGGGCTGCTGATGCAGCGGGTAGAAAAAGGGCCTTGTTCCAATTCCCTTGGCGGCGAGTTTTTTCATCATCTCCGAAGCCGTATGCGGAGAGTCTGGGTCGAGAACTATTCCAAATATCCAGTAGACGTTCTCCGAACCTCGGTAGCTTGGCAACGGAAGCGAAATCCCTGGTGTGCCATCCAGCAATTCTTGGTAGGTCTGGCCAACTTTTTTCTTGTAATCGAGAAGCTCGTCGATGCGACTCAATTGGGAAATACCCAGGGCTGCTTGCATCGAGGTCATGCGGTAATTCCAGCCAATGTCTTCATGAACGAACCGCTGTGCTGGGTTGAAAGAAAGGTTGCGTAACTCTCGAAATTTTGCCTCGAGGCGATCGTCATCGGTCAGAACCATACCGCCCTCACCCGTGGTGATGAGCTTGTTGGAGTAAAAACTAAAGGTAGAGACGTCGCCAAAAGAACCCAGAGGTGCGCCATCGAGTTGTTGCCCATGCGCCTCTGCTGCGTCTTCAATGACGGCAATGTCGTGCTCTGTGGCGAGGGCCACTACTTGATCAATATCGGCAGGTAAACCGTAGATGTGAACGACAATGATGGCTTTAGTCCGAGGGGTGATCAAACCCTTGAGCGCAGAGACATCCATATTCCATGTATCGCGCTGCGCATCGACAAAGACGGGGGTAGCTCCGGAGCGAAGTACCTGATTGAGGCAGGAAATAATGGTGAAACTAGGGATAATGACTTCGTCACCGGGCCCAATCCCAAGGCCCTCTAAAGCAATATCTAATGCCGCCGTGCCGTTGGCCACCGCAATGCCGTGGCGACGGTCAACTACGTCTGCAAAAGCTTTTTCAAATTCTTGAACCGGAGGACCTTCTGAGGAAATCCACCCCTCTGCCATTGTCGTCGCAACGGCTTGGATATCGTGGTCATTCAGCGATGGCGTTGATACCGGAATGGGCTCCATTTCAGTCCTTTCGAAGCGTAAACCACACGCCCCAGGTGTCCCGAGACGGCTCTGCATCCGTAAGAAACTCTCCTTGGTAGAGGACTGTGAAACCGTGCTTTGTTGCGTACAGTTCAATCTCGGGAGCAGAGAAATGCCGCATCAGGTGGGACTCATCGAAGCGCTCTTGCTCACCAGTGTTGGCGTCGGTGATCTCGAAGGAATAATTCACCGTGACGCTGGATTCTCGGAGATTTTCGACGGGATTGGCTTTTCTCATGACGGAGATTTGGTCATTACTCTTGGATAATTCTCTGCCCTCGGGCTTGAGGTAGTGCACAGCGGGCGAGAACCAAATATCAAAACCGAACAGCCCGCCAGAGCCGGTGTGGATTGCTGCGGTTTCGAAAATTCCATCAATGTCAGCGGGCGTGACTTGATAACTCACCACATGAAACAAGGCAAGAACGCAGTCAAAAATCTGGTCCAAACGAGCCGTTCTGGCATCACCTCGAACGAAGTGAACTGTGTCGGATTCGTGAGCAAGAGACAGCATTTCTTTGCTGGTTTCCACCCCCGTCACCGTATGGCCATAGCCAGCCAAAAGGTGGGCGTGACGCCCCGTCCCTGAGCCCAACTCAAGCAACGTCGCTGAGGAGGGCAGACCGTGGGTGGTGAGGTTGTCCTGGATCCACTCAACTTCGCCGACGGAGTCCCGATCGCCATAAATGAGATCGTAGAGTGCGGCGTAGCGACTAAAGGTGTTCTGTTCAGCCATGGGTTACATCGCTTAGGAAGGGATTATCTGCTGGGACAAATCGGGTTTTTTCTGTTTCGCCCATGTAAGGACCTTGTTTGACCTCGATGATTTCAGTATCTTCAAGCATCTCGAGGCCGTGACCTCCCGAAGGAAGAAACACCACATCACCGGCTGTTAGCTCGCGAGAGCATCGGTACTCCCGCTGCGCGCTGTATAGATCCAACCTCACACGACCGCTCCTAATGAAGAGGACTTCCTGGGTGGAATCAATCGTGCGTTGAAGCGGATTATGAACGTGCGCATCGATGATGTGGCCTTTATCCCAACACAGCACGCCTAGCTGGTGAACGCTGTCATCGTCAGTCACAAAACTGATTCCCGGGGCCTTGTGGTGGGACCAGATAATTAACGCCAACACCGATGTGCCATCACTATCAGTGATGTGTTCAATACCGTTGTGCGTACTAATAAGCCCGGTCTCCTTGGTTGCGCCTTCGGTAGATAAGCTTATCTGCGCTCAGTCCCCCACGCTTAGCGCGTCCTGCCAAGCGCGTTTCTTACCCGCCTTGATACTTGCATTCCCAGTGCTAGCAGTACCTTGCGCACCATGTCACGCAGAGCCAAGCCATAGCGTTGTGGGAAATAGCGAAGCACCTGCCTGCGAACACCAGGGGAGGCAAAAAGTGGCCACAGATCTTTGTTTCCTCCCTGGAGGTGCACCCCACCGGCGGGAATCAGATCGCCGCTGTGTCGAATGAAGTGAGGGATTCCCTTGCGCTTGCGTATTTTTTTCCCGGTGGGACCCAGTCGAAGACCCTGGGAGGAGCCGATGTTTTCACAAAATTGAAAATCTGATCGACTCGGTGAGCCGATATCTTCCACGTCGTGCTCTTCCCCGAAGAGACCCAGGGTAACCATGTCGCTCACGTGTGGTACCCCGGGATCTTGTGAGGCTGCAACGTAGTTACGAAGTCTCTGATAGCCCGCATCGCTTGAGAAATGCTGGTCAATAAAGGAGGTGTACTCAGAAAGTGAATGCTGGTTTTTTAGAAAGACAAACTGTGGCCCAGAGGTGTCACACACTGTCAGCGGTGCGGTGACTGTGCGGAAAACAGTGGAGGGCGCTACATAGAGAAAGGCATCTGAATCAAGGTGTATCAGTGGAGCTTCGACCTTGTTCAGCCGGGCATATTCTTCGATGACAAACCATCGTTGAAAATTCCATAATTCGTAGGCAAAGGAATTTCGACCTTCGAATCGAAATTTCGCCGCGAAGAGATCGGCACTTTCCCGAAAATCACTAATCGCGGCGATGACGATGTTGTGTCGAATCGGGAAAGGAATCGGGTTTTCGGGTTGGTCGCTCAGAAGCACAATGGGCTCGTCGTGGCTGACTGAACGCGCTTGCAGAATTGCCGCAACTAGATAAAGCGGGATAGGTCCTGTGTGGGTAAAAAAAATCA
>JAFMKX010000020.1:0-6373 GCA_017852615.1 Pontimonas sp.
CTCCGACTAAGGCTGACCCGGTGATATTAACGATTGCGATCGCCAATCTAGCCCGACCGAAACGATTCAGGGATAACCAAACGAGCCACCTAATGACTGCGCCCAGCGCTCCCAGAGCCACGGTTAATCCCAAGACCATGAGGCTCATGCGCCCACCACCGCTTGAGTTCGAACCCTGGCGCCCCATTTCCCGCCCAGAAATGCCGCTGCGATTCCCAGGCCAAAAGTGAGGGCGAGATACCCGATCGCCTCGACCGTGTTCGAGGTAATGACCAGCAACGAAATAGCGGAGAACGTGGTGTACGAGCCAAAGAAACCCACGGAAATTCCCGCGCGCAGGGCGGGGCTCAATCGAGGCACACCGTGAGCCACCACAAACGCCAAACCTAAAGCGCCCAGAACATTGACCGTGAGTGTGGCGAGGTGGGCTCCGTAGGTGATCCCCACGAGCGCTTCATCGGCCCCGACACGAGCTAACGTTCCCAGCGCCCCGCCCAGTGCCACAGCAAGTCCCTCACGGAGTTTCACACCTGAGAGGCTACCGGGTGAGCCCTGCCTAGACTTGGCCCGTGGCACAGAAACCGTCTCGAGCGCTTCGCATCGTGCTCTGGAGTACAGCGATTATCGTTCTGATCATTCTCGCTTTTACCGCGTGGCTCGTGGTTCCAATTGTGGCGAATTCTTCTGCAGGGTCCTCGGGTCAACCTCTGGGTGTCGAGGGTTATCCCTCCAGCGTGAGTGCCACCGGCGACGATGGTCGCACCCGAACGTTGTCGGTCACTCTGGAAAACCCGCAGGGCAGGGGACTCGACCATTTGGTTTCCGGGGATCGCCTGGTGGTGAGGGGTCAGGGGTATGACCCGGACAAAGGTATTTACGTGGCGGTGTGTGCAATACCTAATCAGCTGGACACCAAACCTGGTCCCTGCCTCGGTGGCGTGCCCAGCACGGAGGTATTGGACCAACCAGGCGTGGCCGCTATCGAGTTTGCGCCATCTAACTGGGTTAACGATGACTGGGCCTGGAGATTATTCGGTGCGCGCAGTTTTGATGACCGGGACCAGGGATCCTTTAGTGCCTATATCGAGGTGGGAGAAGATCCCGAATCAGGTGTGGACTGCGCTGTGGACGCCTGTGGGCTTTACACCCGCAATGATCACACCGCCTTGGATGACCGCGTGCAAGACCTTTATGTACCGGTGCTTTTCGTCAAATAATCCGGCACCCGGAAGACCATGATGGCCCGTTGGGCCAGCGGCCCAATCAGCACAGCAAAGACAATGGTTCCCACACCAAACGTGCCTCCTAGCGCCCAGCCAATGGCCAGCACGGTAGATTCCACGCCGGTGCGCACAGCCCACATCGGCCAGCCAAATCGGGCGTTGAAGCCGACCATCAGGCCATCGCGAGGACCGGGTCCAAAACGCGCGCCAATATAGAGGCCACTGGCAATACCCATCATCAGCAAGCCCGAAGCAAATAAGACGATGCGTTGGGGAAGCGTCTCAGGGGTCTCGACCAAGGCCAACCCCACTTCCATACTGGGCCCCACCAAAAGCGCATTGAGAATGGTCCCGATACCCGGGCGTTGGCGCAGCGGAATCCAGATCAGCAGAACGGCGAGGCCGCTGATGACAATCACCCAGCCGAATGAGAATCCCCACCGAACATTGAAACCCTCGGCAAAAACCGTCCAGGGATCCACCCCAATATTGGCCCGGAGCATCATGGCTGCGGAGAAGCCAAAGAGGAACAATCCCGAAAGCAGTTGGCTCCATCGGCGCAGATAGTGGCGGGAGCGAAGCACAGCTCACTCTAACCCCCGCGACCATGGCGCTTTCACCATTGTGTGGTGGGGGTGTTGATTTAGGCCCCTGCCTGGTACCCTGGAGGCTGGAACAAGAGTCCACTGCCATCGTCGGCGGAGCTCGAGGGCCATCGCCTCACCATCGTGAGTCGGCCGTATGTGTAGACGAAACAGCCCTGGTCTGGCAACTGGTGATCTGGGTTGGGTGTCATGTTGACACCTCATCTCCCCATTTGATCACTGAGAAAGTTGCTATTCCCATGCCACAAAAAAAGCAGGCTCCGTCATGGCGCCCACCGTCCAAACGCACGTCCTTCCAAGATTCCAAGAAGCGCAGTAATCGCGCTCCTGGCGGTTCACCTGAGCGATCCAGCTCAGATGAACGCCGTGCCCCACGCAGCGAAGGCGCGCGGGATGACCGTCGAGGTAACGACGGCGCCAAGCGTTACGCTCCCAAATCCGAGGGATACCGCTCGGATCGTTCTCGTTCAGAAGGCGCACGAAACGAGGGGCCTCGTTCAGAGCGTCCCCGTTCCGATCGACCTCGTTCGGAACCACGCGCTGAGCAGCGTTCCGAAGGCCGAGCTGAAAGATTTGGCACCGAGCGTCCTCGCAGCGAAGGATCCAGAGATTTTCCTTCCCGCCATAAAGGACCCAAGAGCCAGGGTTACAAGTCTGAGGGCGGTAGGCCTCAGCGCTCGGGTGGTGGACGCCCGCGTCACCAAGACTCTGATCGCTACAACGATCGTCCCCGCTCCCGCGATGAATCTAAAGGCCCCCGTGCTGTAGTTCATCACGATGCACTCGAGGCGACATCGGTCACGGCCGATTCGGCTGACGGTGTGGAATTTATCGATCTGGGTCTGGGTCAAAAAATTGTCGAAGCGATTCAGGCGCTAGGCGCAGAGCGTCCCTTTGCCCTGCAAGCAGCGACCATTCCCGTTGCCCTGACCGGTCAGCACGTTCTTGGCCGCGGTCGCACCGGTTCTGGTAAAACCATCGCCTTTGCCGCACCTCTCGTGGAGCGTCTGTTGAGGATGTCGAACAAGGGCGTCAAGCGCGCTGTGGGTCGCGCACCGCGTGCGTTGATCCTCGCCCCCACCAGGGAACTGGCGTTGCAAATTGACCGCACCGTTCAGCCGATTGCTCGCAGCGTAGGACTGTTCACCACTCAGATTTATGGTGGTGTTCCGCTGGGTCGTCAGATCGGCGCACTCGAGCGCGGTGTCGACATCATTATTGGAACACCTGGTCGTATCGAAGACCTGATGGCTCGTCGCAAACTAGATGTGTCCCAAGTCGTTATTTCCGTGGTGGATGAAGCTGACCACATGTCGGAGTTGGGATTCATCGAACCCTTGCAACGAATTTTGAGCGCCACCTCGAGTGAAGGGCAACGCTTGTTGTTCTCCGCCACTTTGGATGCCGGTGTTTCTAATATCGTGCGCGAATTCATGCCCGACCCCGCCGTGTTTGAGGTGGAGGGTGAAAATCAAGAGTCCTCGACCATCGATCACCGCGTTTTTGTGGTGGAGCAGCGGGACAAGCGAGAGATCGTGGTGAATCTGGCTCGCAAGAGTGGTCGAACCCTCATGTTCACCAGAACCAGGGCGTTCGCCGAAGAACTAGCCGATGTCCTCGATGACTATGGCATTCCCGCAGTGAGTCTGCACGGTGATCTCAACCAAGCCCGCCGTCAACGCAACCTAGACAAGCTCTCGTCAGGACGAGTCAATGTCTTGGTCGCCACTGATGTCGCAGCCCGAGGAATCCACGTGGATGACATTGACACCGTCGTGCAGGTCGACCCACCGGATGACTTCAAGTCCTATGTGCACCGATCGGGTCGCACGGGTCGCGCGGGGAAGACCGGAACGGTGATCACCTTGACCACTCGTTCACGTTCTCGTCGTGTCACCGATTTGCTCAAGCAAGCAGGCATTTCGGCTCGCCTCGAAGACATGCGTCCCTCGGATATTTCTCAGCTCGAATTGGTCTAAGAAGCCAACAGCGCACTGGCGCCCAGCGCCAGTACTAATCCAGCCCACTGGATAGGGGCAATGCGTTCCCGCAGGACCACACCTGCTAACAGGATGGTTCCTGCGGGATAGAGCGCAACGAGAACTGAGACCACCGAGAGATCGCCTAAACGAAGGCCGTACAACACGACGACGTTGGCGAGCACATCGAGAACACCAGCGATGGCAATCATGTGCCATACCGGCATGAGCTCACTGAGGCCCGGCAGACGGGGCGAGCGCTGGCGAGCTGATCGATACAGCACCACAAAGGCTGCGGCAATTAACAATGCGGTGGAGGACACGATTCGGTTGGCCAGGAGAGGGATCAGCCCTGAATCACCGGGTGAGGCATCGATGAGCACGATGGTGAGCCCGATGAAGGTGCCAGAGCCTGCCGCCATGAGCAGCCCGATCGGCTGAGGCCGAACGGCACCGGCTTCAGGCACAAATCCGACCAAAATCACGGCAATGAGGGCCAAGGCTAAGGCGATAAAGAAGCCCAGTCCGCCCCCTTCGCCCTGCGAAATTCCCACGCTCACCGGAACAATGGCGGAAATGAAGGCTGTGGCCGGAGACAAAATACTCATCGGACCAATTGCCAGGCTGCCATAGAGCAGACCAATACCGATTGCCCCTGCTAAGCCCGAAGCGCCGCCATAAATCCATGCGTCAGCACTGGAAATCGCTGGAATAAAAATCGCCGTGATGGCAAGGCCCACAAGTCCTACCAGGGCAACACCTGTAGTCGTGAGCAAGGTGGAGGATCGCCGAGCGGCAAGCCCACCAAAGAAATCGGCGCCGCCATAGGTCAGGGCCCCGGTCAATCCGAGGATCACCGTCAACATAGATGTCTTTTCACTGTCGTAACAGTATTACTTCCCGAGGTCCTCTTTTCACCATGAGGGAATACCCTGGAGCCTCACGCCGTTACATCCTGCGAAGTGAAATAGGAGCGACATGTCTTTGGTTTATGGAAACATCACAGAAGCGTTTGGCAACACCCCCCTGGTGCGCCTGAATAAGGTGACCGGTGATGCCGGAGCAACAGTGTTGGCCAAACTTGAGTTTTATAACCCCACCTCGTCGGTCAAAGACCGCCTGGCCATCGCCATTGTGGATGCTGCGGAAGCCTCGGGTGAGTTGACCCCTGGTGGCACAATCGTGGAAGCAACCAGTGGTAACACGGGTATCGCGTTGGCCATGGTCGCTGCTGCACGCGGCTATCGAGCCGTCTTGACCATGCCAGAAACCATGAGTACCGAGCGCCGCATGCTGTTGCGCGCTTTCGGTGCTGAACTTATCCTCACCCCCGGCTCAGAGGGGATGACGGGTGCCGTCAAGACAGCCGAAGAGGTTGCTGCCGAGATTCCTGGAGCGGTGTTGGCCCGGCAGTTCGCCAACCCGGCAAACCCCGAAATCCACCGACGCACCACTGCAGAGGAAATTTGGCGCGATACCGATGGTGCCGTGGACGTGTTTGTTGCTGGCGTGGGCACCGGTGGCACTCTCACGGGAACCGGCCAAGCGTTGAAGAAGAAAAAACCAGGCATCAAGGTTGTGGGTGTTGAGCCGATGGAGTCTCCGTTGCTCAATGGAGGTGCTGCGGGACCTCACAAGATTCAAGGAATTGGCGCCAACTTTATTCCCGAGATCTTGGACCGTGAGGTGTATGACGAGGTCGCCGATGTCACCGCGGAGCAAGCGGTCACCATGGCGAGGCGTTTGGGCGCCGAAGAGGGCATCCTTGGCGGGATATCTTCGGGTGCCACGGCGCATGCTGCTGTGGAATTAGCTCACCGCCCAGAATTCGCGGGTGCGACGATCGTGGTTATTCTGGCAAGCTTTGGCGAGCGGTATCTTTCCACCGTCCTATACGAAGGCCTCGATAGCTAATATGACCAACCCCAGCCGTCTCGGCGAAGACATCGCCGCGATGCGTCAGCGTGACCCTGCCGCCAGAAGCAATCTTGAGGTCTTCCTGACCTCTCCCGGTATCCACGCGCTTTTTTGGCACCGGGTCGCACAGTGGCTTTGGCGTTGGGAATGGTTCCTTCTAGGCCGCTTGGTATCTCACCTCTCCCGGGCGTTGACCGGTATTGAGATTCACCCTGGCGCCACCCTGGGCCGTCGGGTCGTGATTGATCACGGTATGGGCGTAGTCATTGGCGAAACGGCTGTTGTGGGCGATGATTGCTTGCTCTACCACGGCGTAACGCTGGGGGGAAAGAACGCAGCAAGCCGCAACGAAGTGGAGGGTCGACGCCATCCTCGCTTGGGTGAGAGAGTCTCGGTGGGGGCTGGTGCCACAATCCTTGGCCCGATCACCATTGGGGATGACGCTGTTATCGGAGCGATGTCGGTAGTGCTCAAGGATGTTCCCCCCAATTCCCTCGCCGTCGGAATTCCCGCTAAGGTCAAGAAGCGAATCCGACACCCTTAGGTTTTTGATGCTCAAAACTGTGAGCCGTCTCACCCTTGGCCCTGTGGCCCGAGGGTTATTTCGGGCGAAAATTGTGGGTCGCCGCAATGTCCCCAAAAAAGGCCC
>JAFMKX010000020.1:6878-8459 GCA_017852615.1 Pontimonas sp.
ATTGCTGCCATGTCAGGTCAGGAGCGAGCTGGCGATTACAACGAAGCGCCACCGAAGACTTTTGTCGAAAAAGTCCGCCGGAGATTCCGCTCTCGCAACCAGCTTTAGCCAGCCTGATTGGAGCTTGCCGCTGCTTCCTCTACTTGCTTGCGGACATCGACCATGTCGAGGCCTTTGACCGCAGTAATGACTTCTTCTAACGCCGGCGCAGGAAGAGCTCCGGGTTGTGAGAAAACCAGGATTCCATCGCGAAAGGCCATCAAGGTCGGGATGGAGCGAATGTTGGCTGCTTGAGCCAGTGATTGCTCAGCCTCTGTGTCGACCTTCCCAAACGTCACATCGGGGTGTTGGGTGCTGGCCTCTTCAAAGACAGGACCAAATGCTTTACACGGGCCACACCATTCAGCCCAAAAGTCAACAAGGGTGATCCCCTCAGAGGTGACGGTCTTTTCAAAGTCTTCGTGGGTCAGGTTCACTGTGCTCATGTCTTGTCCTTTCGTTGAGACAAGGATACCCCATGGGGTATAGGGGTCGGGTGGTGTTCGCTCAGCGCTAACGTGAGTGGAGAGCTTTAGTAGGAATCACACAAAAACTAAGTCGCTTCGTGGGCTCTGATGGTGCTAGAAAACTACTAGCTAGGAACGCAGCCCAATTTTTTCTACGCTGGATAAGTTTCAGTTTTCCTGAAGGGAGCTCGCGTCACATGAGTGTCGATTTGGAAACCCCGAACAAGACCACAGACTTTCCGCGCAGTGAAGAACTTAGCGTCGACGTTGCCGCGCTGGGCCAACAGCTGCTCGGTCGTTGGGCTGAGATCCGAAGCAAGGCACGGGCGCTCTGTGAGCGTCCCGATATGTGGAAAATCGAAGGCCAGCCGATGGCCGAGCACCGCGAACGAGTGCTAGGCCAACTGCACCACCTCGTGGACGCGGGTGGGGTGCTGTTGTCTTTTCCCGAAATCGTGGGGGGCAAGGCCGACCCGGGTGGGAACATTGCCAATTTTGAACAGCTGGTGCTCGCTGACCCGTCCCTTCAGATCAAATCAGGTGTTCAATGGGGTCTTTTCGGCGCTGCAGTGATGCACCTAGGGACCGAGAAGCATCACACGAAGTGGTTGCCAGGGATTATGTCGCTGGAAATCCCGGGATGTTTTGCGATGACCGAAACAGGTCACGGATCCGACGTTGCTTCGATTGCCACGACCGCAACCTTTGATGAGGCCACAGGCGATTTCATCCTGCACACCCCGCATCGTGGTGCGTGGAAGGACTACATCGGCAACGCTGCACTGCACGGCAAAGCCGCTGTGGTGTTTGCGCAATTGATTGTGTCGGGAGAAAACCATGGCGTCCATGCCCTGTATGTCCCGCTGCGCGATGACTCCGGGTTCTTACCCGGTATCGGGGGTGACGATGATGGCCCTAAGGGTGGACTCAACGGCATTGATAATGGGCGCTTGCACTTCACCTCGGTGCGCGTGCCCCGAGAAAATCTCCTCGATCGCTATGGCCATGTGGATGACAATGGCGTCTACTCCTCGCCGATTGAAAGTCGTGGGCGTCGCTTCTTCACCATTTTGGG
>JAFMKX010000020.1:8862-18099 GCA_017852615.1 Pontimonas sp.
GCCGACCTCGATGTCTATGCGACGTTTGAGGGCGATAACACTGTGTTGCTGCAGCTGGTGGCTAAGCGCTTACTCGGTGATTACGCGAAACAGTTCACAGATCCGGATTTTGGCACGATGGCGGGATACGTGGCAGAACAGATGGGTAACCTGGCGATTAATCGCTCTGGCTTGCGCCGCCTCGCCCAAAATGTTGCTGACTTTGGCTCCACGGCGCGCTCTATTGGATATGTCCGAACGACAGACTCTCAGCGCCAACTTCTCACCGACCGTGTGCACACCATGGTGGCGTCTGTGGCGGATCACCTAAGGCCTGCGAGCAAACTTCCACCGCGGGAGGCGGCGGAGTTGATGAATCAGCACCAGAGTGAGTTGATTGATGCGGCCTGGGCCCACGCCGAATTGGTGGTCTGGGAAGCTTTCACCACAGCGATTGACCGGATGCCCGAGGATGCCAACAAGCAGGTGTTGCGCTGGTTGCGCGACCTTCACGGTTTCACACTCATTGAAAAGCACCGTGATTGGTATCTCATGAACGGTCGCCTCAGCGTCCATCGTGCAGAAGCGATCACGGACTACATCCATCACCGACTGTTCCCCAGGCTTCGTCCCCATGCTGGGGCGCTGGTGGAGGGCTTTGGCCTGGCTCCTGGACACATCCGAGCTCCCATTGCTATGGGGGAAGAAGCCAAGCGCCAAGAAGAAGCTCGCGAATATGAGCGAGGCCTTGCGTGAAACCTTCCCTTGCGTGGGCGTTGGTGGGGACACAGTTTGGGCTGTTGGCTGCGTTAGTTCTGTTGCCTTCAGGAGGGCTTTGGGGGCGCGGACTTGTGGCTGTGGTGCTCTCTGGACTACTCATCGCGGGGGGACTGATTCTGGTGGCGCTTGCGGGATTTGGCTTAGGCCGTTCGTTGACAGCGTTGCCCATCCCCAAGAACGACGGGCAGCTGGTGACCACGGGTCTCTATCGCTGGGTGCGCCACCCGATCTATACCGGCGTCGTATTGGCGGCGTTGGGCCTTGTGGTGGCCGGTGCCTCAGTGGCCCACCTGGTGGGCTTCCTTGCTTTGTATGTGGTGCTCATGACCAAGGCGCAACTAGAAGAAAAACTGTTGGCTGAGCGCTATGAAGAATACGAAGCGTATGCGCAACGCACCGGCAGATTCTTTCCACGCTGGAGCAGTGCCACCTAGGAAATTAGTTCCCTAGCGCGGACGGTGTGGTGTGCGGACGCCCTGCGACACTCGGGGTGCTTAATGTTTAGTCAACTTAACATTATGGGGTGTGCCGTGGTAGTTTCGTTGTATGCCCTGGACCGACATTCTTCTCTTCTGTGCTCTTGGCTTAGCCATTGCGGGCCTCGTGTTCACCGCGATCACTATCGTCTTGGTCAACGGTGACAAGCGTCGAGCGAACGCGCCTCTGACGCGCCGAAGCACTGCGTTACACGCCGAGGCCGAGAGAGTCATATAGTTCCCCTCCAGCACACATCTGCTAGCGTTGCTTCCACTCACCCTTGAGAAGGGGTCTTAGGGGAGTCACTTAACAGTCGAGGGTGAATTAATGATTGTCGGAGTTCTCAAAGAGCCAATTTCTGGCGAAAAAAGGGTGGCAGCTACACCTGAATCCGTGAAGCAACTTGTGGCCGCAGGGTTGAAAGTTAGCTTCCAAAAAGGCGCAGGCGTTGCCGCAGGGTATGCCGATGATGATTACAAGGCAGCCGGCGCCACCGTGGCAGCGAGTGTCGATGTGGCAAAGGTCGATGTCTTGGCCCACGTTCGCCCGTTAGCGCCCGCCACGATTAAGAAACTGAAAAAGGGCACCATCACCATGGGCCTCGCGTCACCTGCCTCGGAAGCTGCCGCCGTCAAGGCGTTGCGCGATCAGGGTGTCACGAGCTTTGCTCTGGAGCTTGTGCCCCGAATTTCTCGCGCTCAGTCGATGGACGCGCTGACCTCCCAGGCTCTTGTTGCTGGTTATCGGTGTGTGTTGGAGGCAGGCATGCGTTTGCCCCGCTTCTTCCCTCTCTACATGACGGCCGCTGGAACCGTGCCTCCCGCTACCGTCCTGGTCTTGGGCGCCGGTGTTGCCGGATTGCAGGCGATTGCCACCGCGAAGCGGCTGGGCGCCAAGGTGAATGCGTATGACGTGCGATCCGCCTCAGCCGATGAGGTGCGCTCCATGGGTGGAACATTCATCGAACTTGACTTAGACGTCGCAGCCGATGGCGCTGGTGGTTACGCCAAGGAATTGGCCGCTGATCGCGTCGCCCGTCAACAAGAATTGCTCACCCCGTATGTCAGCGCAGCAGATGTCATCATCACGACAGCAGCTATCCCGGGCCGACCAGCACCTCGCTTGATTACCGCCAAGATGATGAAAGACATGAAGCCCGGGTCGGTCATTATTGACCTCGCGGCAGAAACCGGCGGAAACGTCGAAGGTTCCAAGCCCGGTGTTGATGTTTCGGTCAGTGTCGGTAAGTCCGGCGGTGCCATCACTCTGGTGGGAATGAAAGATGTTCCCTCCACCATGGCGTATGACGCATCACGGTTGTATGCCAAGAACGTCGCCAATTTGCTGGAGCTGATGACGAAGGATAAGGCCGTCAAGCCAGATTTTGAGGACGAAGTTGTTGCCGGTGCGTGTCTCACCCATGCGGGTGAAATTCGCCACCAGCCCACCGCTGAAGCTCTTGCGCCGGCGAGTAGCGCGAAGAAGGGGACAAAGTAATGGACTCCATCAATATTCTGACGTTTTTCGTTCTGGCCGTCTTTGTGGGATTTGAAGTTGTCTCCAAAGTCTCCAGCACACTGCACACACCGCTGATGTCCGGGGCTAATGCCATTCACGGCATCATCCTGGTCGGCGCCATCATCGTGGCCGGTCACGCGGAATCCGCAGGGATTTTGATTCTGGCCCTCCTGGCAGTGCTGATGGCCACGGTCAACTTAGTAGGTGGCTTTGTCGTCACCGACCGGATGCTCGAAATGTTCTCCGGTAAGAAGAAGGCTTCGGAAGGAGCCCAGAAATGAGCTTGATTTCAGTAGAGGTAGAAGCACTCCTGTATTTATTTGCAGCGGTCTGCTTCATCATGGCCCTCAAGGGCCTGTCATCGCCTAAGTCCGCGCGTCGAGGCAACCTGATCGGTGCCCTCGGAGCACTAGTCGGAATCGCGACCGTCTTTTTGGCGGAAGAACTTCGCAACGTCGGATGGATTTTGCTGGTGATTGGTGTGGGAACACTGATCTCAGTTCCTGCGTCTCGCATGGTCAAAATGACCCAGATGCCCCAGTTGGTGGCTTTGTTCAATGGTGTGGGTGGTGGCGCTGCCGCCATCGTCGCTCTGTTGGAATTGCGCGCAGCTGACACACCAGGCTTCCTCATTGCGGTGGCATTCACCATCTTTATTGGAAGCATTTCATTCTCTGGATCCGTCATTACCTTTGCCAAGCTGCAGGAAATGATGACTACGCGTCCGGTAATTTTTGCGGGCCAGCGCTACGTGATGATAATCCTTTCGGTGCTTGCTCTGGCAGGGGCCGTGTTGGTGGTTCTCGATGGCAACCTCGTGATTGCCACCTTGCTTCTGGTGGTGGGTCTGGTCATGGGACTTCTGCTGGTGCTGCCGGTGGGTGGAGCTGACGTTCCCATTGTTATCTCTTTGCTCAACGCGATGACCGGTCTTGCCGTTGCCGCCTCGGGTCTGGTCTTGGGCAACACCCTGTTGCTAGTCGGTGGAACGCTGGTGGGTGCTTCGGGAACCATTTTGACCAGGGCGATGGCCAGTGCCATGGGCCGCAGCGTCAACAACATCATCTTTGGCGCCTTCAAAGGTGGCTCCACGGCAGGTTCGACCGAAGTATCGGATCGTCCGGTTAAGTCCGGTTCGGCCGAAGACGTGGCTATTTTGCTCGGCTACGCACAAAAGGTCATCGTGGTCCCCGGTTACGGACTTGCCGTTGCCCAGGCACAGCACACCATGTATGAATTGGCTAAGGCTCTCGAGGCAAAGGGAATCGAAGTTGTTTTCGGTATTCACCCTGTTGCTGGCCGCATGCCTGGTCACATGAACGTGTTGTTGGCAGAAGCGAATGTCCCCTACGAGGTGTTGCAGGAAATGGATGAGGTCAACCCTCAGTTCAAGACTGCTGACGTGTGTTTAGTTGTGGGCGCCAATGACGTGGTCAACCCATCAGCAAAGACGACGCCAGGCTCACCCATCTACGGCATGCCCATTTTGGATGCCGGCGATGCCAAGCAGGTGGTGTTCCTCAAGCGCTCGATGCGACCCGGTTTCGCCGGAATCGAAAACGAGTTGCTCTATGAGCCCAACACCACCCTGTTGTTTGGTGATGCCAAAGAAACACTCTCCAAGGTATTGAGCGCCGTCAAGGCGCTCTAGAGCCTTCTCGCATGCCCGTCTTCGCTGTCATTTATCGATACGCGGATAAGCCTGAAATCATCGCAGAGCATCGACCTGCTCACCGTGAGTACCTGTCCTCCCTGCTGGGCGATGGCGGACTGATTGCCAGTGGTCGCATGGAAGGTGGCACGGGAGACTCTGCGCTGTTGCTCTTTGAGGCTGAATCACCCCAGGCCATTGAAGCGGTATTGAACCCTGATCCTTTTTGGAGCCTGGGCGTGATCGAGCAGCGTGAGATTAAGCAATGGCACATTGGCTCGGGATCTATTGGTCGAGACGGTGATGGGCACTAACGAGACTTCGTCGAGAGCCCCTCGTCGCGCCTTGGTCAGTGGTGCTAGTTCTGGCATTGGTGCCGCCACCGTTCGCGCCTTGTGTGCACGAGGCTATGAGGTCGTAGCAATCGCTCGGCGCGAAGACCGGCTAGCGAGCTTGGCCCAGGAAACAGGGTGCACCACGATGGTGTGCGATGTGACCAACGAGCACGATGTGGAAGCGGTCCGTGCTTATCTTGCCAAGCGGGGCTCGCTGGATATTTTGGTGGCTAACGCCGGCGGTGCGATTGGCGCAGATCCCGTGGGAGAAGGTGATCCACGCGATTGGTCAGCAATGTTCGAGCTCAACGTCATCGGCACCCAACGTCTGATTCGCGCGATGCTGCCTCTGCTTCGCCACGGCGCTCTGGAACACCAGGTAGCGGACATTGTGTCACTGTCCTCCACAGCAGCGTTTGTGAGCTACGAGGGTGGCGGGGGATACAACGCAGCCAAAGCGGGCGTGCACGCGATGCTGGGCGCTCTGCGCTTGGAATTAGCTGGCGAACCTATCCGGGTAGTGGAAATCGCTCCAGGCATGGTGCACACCGAGGAATTTGCCTTGAATCGTTTTGCCGGAGACGAGGCTAAACGAGACGCGCTCTATGAAGGCGTGGAGGCTCCGTTGGTCGCAGACGATGTGGCTGATGTCATTGTCTACGCCGTGGGATGTCCCGCGCACGTCAATCTTGATCTGGTGCAAATGAGGCCGGTGGCCCAGGCGGCTCAACACAAATTACATCGTGGCCCGCTGCGCCCCAAGCTCTAATTCTTCCCCCAGCCTGGCAAGGATAGAGTGAACCCGTGATCAGGCGACTTATCGAAATCTCCCGGCCTGTCCTGTGGGTTAACACCATTGGAACCACTGTCATTGGCATGTGGTTGGCTGGCGAGCTATGGACCTGGTCAATCATTCCGATTCTGCTCTGGGTGACGTTCCCTTTCAATCTGCTCATCTATGGCATCAATGACATTTATGACCAAGACACCGATGCGGATAATGACCGCAAGGGCGGCTATGGCGGGGCCAAAATAAAGCCGGCGGAAACCCGCATGATTGCCTGGGGTGTCATCCTCACCAACATCCCCTTCCTGATTTATTTCGCGATTACCCTTCCCTGGCCCGCTGTGGCGTGGATGGGCGCCTATGCCTTTTCCTTTTGGCAATACTCAGCCCGCCCGCTTCGGTTCAAGGGCCGTCCCATTCTGGACTCGCTCTCCAACGCTGACTACGCCTTTCCCTTGGTCTTTGTCCCCTTTGCCCTGGGCGTGGAACCTACGTGGGCTGCAGCGATTGGCCTGATGGCCTGGTCGATGGCCAAGCACGTCTATGACGCCATCCAAGACATCGATGAAGATGGCTCGGTGGGAATCATCACGACCGCCGTGAAATTTGGCCTCAAAGGATCCTTGGTGTGGTCGGGATTCTGGTGGATTGTTTCGACGGCCTTCTTTGCGGTGGTGAACATTCCCGTGGCGGTGGTTAATGCCCTGCTCGCTGGATGGTTAGTGATTGCACTGTGGAGAAAACCCACCACGGCCTATGCCAAAGATATTTATCGCTATTCCGTTGCTTTCCCCTACGTTGCCGGCGCTGTTGCCGGGGTGCAATTAGTCGTGAGTTTGACCATAGGAATGTTCTAAAGCGATGTCGTCCCGAATTGTCGTCATTGGGGCAGGCCTGGGCGGGCTGGCGGCATCAGCCTTATTAGCCAGAGCGGGTCACCAGGTCACGGTCCTGGAAGGCCAAGACTGGGTGGGGGGTAAAAGCCGCCGTATCGAACTTGATGGCCAACGCCTCGACACGGGACCCTCTTTGGTCACCTTCCCCGAGGTGTGGCGAACGGTGCTGCGCACCTATGACGAATTGGGCCCCAAGGGGACTCCAGCCGCCGAGATCGCGGGCGTGACATTGGAAGCCCTGCCCGAAGTTGGGCGGTACTATTTTCGCGGCCAGCAGGCCAATCTTCCGGTGGAAGCTGGCCATCCTTGGCATGATGCGTGGGCCCGGTTTGAGGCCGAACACGGTTCTCTCGGCCCCGCGATTACCCATCTGCTCACCGCAGATCCCTGGGATAAAGGCATTCTCCCGGCCATTGCCAAATTGCTCTCACGCTATGGCACAAGGCTTACGACGGCATCGTTCTTGGCCGGACTCGATTGGATGCCAGAAGACCTCAAAGACGTGATTGCTATCCACACCCTCAACGCGGGTGTGGGCCCCGAGCAGACACTGGCCCTCTACGCCAGCATGGCGGCAGTGATGGCCAGTGATGGCGTGTGGGTGCCCCGCGGAGGGGTATATGAGATTGCTGCCGGCCTAGAAAAATTGGCCCTCGAGGCAGGCGTGGATATCCACACCAGCGAAGCAGTTGTCCGGGTTGCCCCCAAGGAAGTAACCACGGCGAAAGATACCTACCACTGCGACTATGTCGTGAGTGCACTCGATGGCGGAATCCTTGAGTCGCTGATGGGTCGCCCAAAATCGAAACCCCCGGCTCGGCTCTCGTGTTCGGGGGTTGCGATATTTGGAGTGTTAGACGAGGAACTACCTCCTGAGGTGGTGACCCACTCGGTCATGATGCCGAATAATCCCGCTGATCTTTTTGACGCTTTGGGTAAGCGAGTAATGCCGAGCGAGACGATGGCTTTCTTGAATTACTACCGCACCGGCGTGGTCTATCCCAACACCAAACCTGTGGCAGCCCTCTTACTCACAGCGCCCCCCAGCGGGCTCAGCGCAACAATCGATGATCCCTTTGTCGTTGCCGAATCGAAGCGCTTCTCGCACCTCTTGGGCTTGAAGCGACCCATCACCGAGATGATGACCCACCACAAAGTCTTAGACCCTCAATACTTTGAGGGCTTTGGTGCTGTGGGCGGCGCCCTCTATGGTGAACCAGCTCCGTGGTGGCGCAGTGGACCTTTTCACACACCCCCCTATAACAGCCCCAGAACGCCCTGGCTGTGGCGGGTGGGTTCTTCTGTTCACCCGGGAGGGGGAATTCCCGCAGTCCTGGGTGGGGTCATGATTTCCCTGCGGCGAATGCTCACCCGACTGGGCTAGATTCCCTATTTCCAGGTTTTCCTGTAGACTACTTTACAGGTTTTCCTGAAAAGAGGTGTCGTGAAAGGCAATGAACTCGTGTGGCGAACCCTCGCTGATCACGCTCTAGAAGGTGTGCGGCGGTGGGACAATCTTGCCGATCTTGGCTTCAAGGCCGGAGTGCCGGTATCGACTGCTCACTTGGCCACCCAGAGATTGGTAGACATCGGAGCGATGTCACGGTATTCCAGCGGCGGTTTCTCCGTGGTGAACCCGGAAAAGGTATTGACGTTGCTGTGCGCGTGGCGGAATCTTCGAAAAGACGCTATTGCTCACACGACCTTTGAGGGATTTCAGGATGTTGTGGAACGCCTCACTGTGCCCTTCGCGCGAGGAGGGCCCGATGCGGCAATCCATTTTCTTGGTGGATCCAATACTGTTGCCGATTTTTCGCAGACACTGGCGTATGTCAAAGCCCCTGTGGATGAAGTGACATGGCCTGAGGGCAATGAGGTTACGGTCTTGCCCATGGACGAGCGCGCGGCGTTGGATTGGGATGGATATTCGAGTGTGGCCCAAACCTACGCTGACCTGTTTGCGACTCCTGGATGGCAAGCATCTGAATTTCGTTTAGCACTGCACGATGAGTTTCTGGCTGTCCGAGATTGGGACCAACCGGAGGCTCACGATGGCGGTAATCAGCACAGATGATGCCAACAAGCTCTGGACTCTCCTTGACCATCTGGGTCACGACCTAGAACCCTCAATCCTCATTGGCGGCTGGGCGACTCAGTTCCGCGTGGGTGGTGAGATCAGTAGAGATATCGATTTGATTATCAACAGTGCCTCCCTCCGAAGCACGTTGCCCAGAATTCTCCATGACTACAGTGAAAACTCTCATCACGGCGGGGATAGAAAAGGACGGGGTTCAGTACACGGGATTCATGTCGATGCCTATTTCCCTCACGAATCGCGACTGGGAGAAAAGTTACGTCTTGATGTCTCTGTCTTAGCCAGGCATACCGATGAAGAACTTGTCCGTGGCTGGTTGTTATTAACCCTCGAGGCTCATCTCGTGACGAAGTGTGCCGCACTCCTCGACCGGCCTGATAGTGAAAAAGGTGCCAAGGATGCGCGCGAAATTATCGCCTTGTTGAGCAAAGGCGTCGATGGCCCGCGAGCCGTAGAAATACTCTTGAGCGCTTCCTGCTCTACACCTGAAGAGGTTGTGGGCCACCTCCGTACCCTTTTTACCCTCCTCCCGGAACGAGGCGGAGCAAACAAGGCTCTTCGTCGAAGCCTGGCCGATCAACGTCGGGAATGGATAGACGAGGCCCAACGCCAGATTCGACGCGAGGACAACACGACCTGAGAGTACATACTCAGAATTCGTACAGTGGCTCCGACCGGCATCGATCCGGTGACCTTTCGATTTTCAGTCGAACGCTCTA
>JAFMKX010000089.1 GCA_017852615.1 Pontimonas sp.
ACACCGAGCCCATCACGGCCATCACCATGGCGCGCGTCATTGGGGAACTGGCCAGTGAAATCAAGGTTCCCTTTGGTGTGAACGTGCTGTGGGATGGCATCGCGTCCATTGATTTAGCGGTCGCTACCGGAGCAAAGTTTGTTCGCGAAGTATTCTCCGGTGTGTACGCGTCAGATTTTGGATTGTGGAACACCAACGTGGGTAAGGCCGCTCGCCACCGGGTGTCGGTATCGGGCCAGGACGTGCGCTTGTTGTTCAATATCGTTCCTGAAGCGGCGTCCTATATGGCAGGTCGCTCGCTTGACCAGGTCACGAAGTCGACCGTGTTCAACTGCTTACCTGATGGTTTATGTGTCTCGGGCCTCACAGCGGGTGCCTCCACCGAAGTCAGCACACTGACAACAGTGAAGGAGAACGCGGGCAGCACCCCTGTGTTTGTGAACACCGGTGTTAATGAGTCCACCGCCTATAACATGCTCTCGATTGCCGATGCGGCCATCGTGGGAACCTTCTTCAAAGTGGATGGTGTCTTTGAAAATGGCACTGACTCGGCGAGAGTTAAAGCGCTCATGGCTGAGGTTGAGCGACTTCGCGCCGACCTGTAGAGACGAGACTCCATGTTCCTGGGTATTGATATCGGCACCTTCGAAACGAAGGGGGTGCTGGTGGATGAATCCGGAGTGGTTCGGGCCAGTGCTGCGCGACGGCACGAGATTTCCACCCCGCATCCTGGACATGTTGAGCAAGACGCCGATGACGTGTGGTGGTCGGATGTTGCCTATGTCGCTCAAATATTGATGGCCTCAGACGCTATGTCTTCGCAGAATATTTCTGCGATGGCGGTGAGTGCTATTGGACCGTGCGTCCTTCCCGTCAGTGAACAATGGGAAGCGCTTCGCCCGGGAATTTTGTATGGCATTGATACTCGCGCCCACGAGCAAATTGAGCAGTTGAACGCTAGCTTGGGCGAGAAGGCCATTTTTGCGCGCTCGGCTAACGTCCTCACCAGCCAATCTGCGGGGCCCAAAATCAAGTGGATTGTCGATAACGAACCAGAGATTGCTCAGCGCACCCGGTGGTTCATGACCTCCCAGAGTTACCTGGTTGCCAAACTCACTGGCAACGTCACCATCGATCATGGAACTGCTGGTTACTACCACCCGCTCTATGACTTGGCCAGTCAGAGCTGGGATGTGAGCGGGTGTGAAGATTTCATCTCAGAGGATCAGTTGCCAAGCCTTGGATGGGCTACAGATATTGCCGGGACGGTAACACAGGAGGCTTCCGCGATCACGGGTATTCCCGAAGGGACACCCGTGTTGGTGGGCACCACCGATTCCCCTGCTGAAGCAGTGGGGGCAGGGGTGGTGAGCCCTGGGGATGTGATGCTGCAATACGGTTCTGCTGGATACATGATCACGGTGATGGATCAGCCTCAAGCCAGTGAAAAACTGTGGTCAGCCCCCTTCGTCTTCCCCGGCACCTTTGTCTCCGCTGCCGGAACCGCCACCGCGGGAACCGTCACCAGATGGGTGGCTGACCTGCTCGGTCTTGATTCATCCCAGGGCGATCAGAAACTCTTTAGTGAACTCATTACCCTGGCTTCGGATTCACCGGTGGGAGCCAATGGACTTGTCATGCTTCCGCATCTCAGCGGTGAGAGGACTCCGGTTCAAGACCCCCACAGCACTGGAGTGTTTCATGGCTTCACGTTGTCTCACACGCGGGCGGATCTAGCCCGAGCAGCTTTGGAAGGTGTCGCCCATTCCCTAGCGTGGGCCTTCATGACCTTTGCGGAAGAGGGAATTAATTCCACTGCTATTTCTGCCATTGGCGGGGGAACAAAGAATCCGATTATTCTCGCCAGTGTGAGTGCTCTCACCGAAAAAACCCAAAACGCCATAGATTCCGCCGGCGCTGCCTATGGTGATGCCGTTCTCTCAGCGATCGCCACGGGGCATTTTGCCCAGCCTTCCGATGCTGCAGCCTGGTTGAGCATTCGTGAGACCGTGTCCCCGGATGCTGCCTGGTCGAAGCGCCTCCTGGCAGACCATGCTGATTATCGAGCCCTCTATGAAGCCAATCGTGCCCTGTCGCATTCTCGATCGGCGAGGCGTGATGACGACTAATCCCCAGTCCCCGCAGTGGCCTGACTTAGCGCACCACTTGGTGGGGGCGCTGGGGGTCACCACCGGATCAAGGGTGTCGGTGTTCATGACCGATTACGCCGCGATGCCGGCAGTCGCAGCTTTTGTTGACGCGTGCTATCGCCTGGGTGCCCTGCCTCAGGTCATCGCCAGTGATGAAGCATTCGATGACAGCGCTCTTCGTCACGCCAGTGATGAGCTGTTGAAGGTGCCGGCACCCTTAGAGATTGCGTCGATGGAATGGGCCGATATCCACGTGTCATTCCGGGCGATGGTTCCCCCGGTGAGCGAGCCAGATTTTCGCAAAGCGGCCCTGTTGCGCCAAGCAAAAGGTGCCATTTCGACCAAACGATGGGAAAACACCACCTGGTGCGTGGTGCGCATACCTACGCCGGCTTGGGCCGAGATGATTCAGGTTTCCTTCCCCACGTTATTGGGAGAGTTTTTTGACGGATGCCTGATGGATTGGCCTGCTGTGCAAAAGCGCCAACAAGCACTCTGCGAGGTGTTGAACCAGGGTTCTGTCGTGAGAGTTCGCTCTCACGACACCGATATTTCCTTTGGGGTGGCGAATCGTACGTGGGTGAGTTTTGCTGGGGAGGCGAACTTGCCTGATGGTGAGGTGGCTACAGCGCCGCTGGATGATTCCACCCAAGGCCACATCACCTTTGGCGATGACCTATGGTTTGCTGGCACCCGCATTTCTGGTCTTCGGCTGAGCTTTGACGCCGGTGTTGTGGTGGACGTTACAGCCGATCATGGTGAAGATTTTGCTCGAGCGTTGCTCGCCAGCGACGAGGGTGCCACGCGTGTGGGGGAATTGGGCATCGGGACTAATCCCACGATGACGACCTACACGGGAGACTTGTTCCTCGATGAGAAAATTCTGGGCACGATGCATCTGGCTATGGGCCGCGCGTATCCCGAATGCGGGGGTGTGAACAAGTCGGCGCTTCATTGGGACCTCGTGAAGGATCTCAGGACCCCG
>JAFMKX010000090.1 GCA_017852615.1 Pontimonas sp.
CGAAAAGCTCGGCTCATCTCCTCATCGTAAACGTGCTCTGTGCCTGAGTCGTGCATGACAGGATGACTACGTGGCAAAGACCAGTAGCTGGCTGCCGAGCTTTTTAGCTCTGGGGGCGGTCTGGGGCGCCTCTTTTCTTTTCATCGAATGGTCTTTAGAGGCGTTCACTCCGATAGGGGTCGCCTTCCTCCGTGGAGCACTCGGTGCTATTTCTTTGCTCGTTGCCGTGGCCTTCACTAAATCCGCCTTGCCGTCGCGGCTCATCGACTGGTGTCATTTGGCCGTAGTAGCGGTCCTACTCAATGCGGCACCTGGATTCCTCTTTGCCCTAGGCCAAGAACACGTCACCAGTGTGATGGCAGGAATACTCAACGCCACAACACCGCTGATGACGCTTTTGGTGATCGGCTTACTCTTTCGGGGCGAAAAAACCTCGGCAAATCAGATTGCCGGCCTGCTTTTGGGCTTTGTGGGGGTCGCTCTCGTCAGCGGTATTGCGACGGGTTTAGGAGAAAACGACCTATTCGGGGTCATCTCGTTGCTGGGAGCCACACTGTGTTACGGGTTTTCTTTCCCCTACGCGCGGCGCTTCGTTCTAACCATGCCCCATGACAACACTGCCTTAGCCGCGGGCCAAGTCTTGTGCTCAGCCCTCGTCTTGCTTCCCTTTGCTCTGGGCTTTGGAATTACCTCAGGCCCGTTGACGACCCCGTCCATTATCGGGATAGCGCTCCTAGGGTTCCTGGGCACGGGCTATGCGTATGTCTGGAACTATCGCAACATGAAACTTGCCGGTAGTGCGATTGCCTCTTCGGTCACCTACATCACACCGCTTGTCGCAGCCGTATTGGGTGTGAGCATTTTGGGTGAGACCCTCACCTGGTATCAGGTGCTGGGCGGCCTCATTATTCTTCTCAGCGCTGCCATGGTTCAAAACAGGTTGATTGTTGTGGCTCACCGCCCCAAAAAACGAGGCGTTAGAACATAAAGGGAAGTGGAACGTTCACTGCTGCCCAGGAGATGCCCACTCCCAGAATGGCGCCGAGAGCAAAGCCCCGAATCAGACCGCGGTGTCGCGAGCGAGAGATTTGTCGATCAAAGGAGGCAGGATCGAGACTTCTGAGCCGTCGGTTGAGATATTCCCCATCGACTTCGTGCACGGCTATGTTGTCGTATGTCGTCATGACCGCTCCCCCTGTTCTCGTAAAGCACGAGCATATGGATGCCAATCTTGGGGGTCTCGAAAATATTCGTTAACGAACAAAAAGGCCAGCACAATGGGAGCCATCCCACGCGCTGAGTAATCCCGGTTATCTCATCCCGCACACGCCAGGGATGCCACTACCGATGGGCTTTAGAGTCCCGGGAGCGCAGTGAGTGGGGTTGTGAGCAGGAACCACGTTGCTGTGGCACCAACGGCACCGCCGAGGAATATTCCCCACCACAGTGAAGATCGGCGGGAGCGAGAAAGCTGCTTTTCAAACGGAAGGGAGTCCATATTTCTCAATCGATGATTGAGGTAGTCCCCATCCACTTCTGCCGAATCCGAGTCGGTCATGTTTTTTGTCCCCGCAGCCAGAATAAAAAGATGTCACCCTAGGGTGACACGTGTACAAATTAGCAACATACGGACGCGGTAGCAAGATGTCGGGGTGTGGTCGACTACCGCAATCGCCACTAACACCATGTACCCCTGGTTTAGCCTGCGCCCGATTCTTTGTGCCACCAATCCCGGTACACCACACGGCTGTTGTGTGGTTTTCTTCTTAACTCAGGACCATCTCGTGGAGATGCTGGGAGAAAACTCCCTCGTCCAACAGTTGGGAAAAGGTGCGCGGTTGCATCTGCCTAGCTATGACTAAAGGCAAGTGCGCAATTCGATGTGCTTGAGCAGAGGAGTGCTCTTTCACGCCTTCGGGATCGAAATACAACCACAGCGGAACTTGCCCATCGATAAACCCGATCACATCTGAATACCGCGGATCTAAAGCCTGCGGTCGATGGGATCTTTCCGTCTGGGCTTGATAGGTCAACACGCCCGCCACACCGCTGGCCGCGCCCACCAAAATCGACGCAAAGCCGCCCGCCGAGGCACCAATCAAATACACACTGGAATATCGATTACGAGCAGACCGGACCCACCTCAACATCTGCTTGATATCCCAATGATGGAAGCCTTGGACGGTGTTCCAGGCTTCGTAGTCAAGGTTCTTAATGACTACGGATGCATCGGGAAATTCCTTAAGAACCGCGTCTTTTACCCTGGCGGTGGATACACCAGACATGCCACCCGACATACCCGAAAAAAGTATGAATAGCCTTCCCCTCGGTTCTCGTTCTACAAACAAACGATCTGAAAAGCCGAAGAAATAGGCGACCCGACGCCAAGACGGAATACGGCGTAGAGCGGCGCGAACCGCTCTCTTCACAGGCCGCAGAGTCCTTCTCGCGAGTCGCAAAATCCTTCTCGCGATGTGCACGAGATGAGCGCCGATTGTCGGCTCAGACAAGGAGTTCACCGCTATAAGCTACTGGGTAAGGCGCCCCGCGACCCTACAAAAACGGCAACATTATTTTGTCTGATTGTGGAAGCCTAGATAGCCCCACTCGCCCTTACTTCGGCTTGTTTGAGGGCCTTTTTTGTTTTTCCAACTATTCGACATCCTTTTACCCCGATTGTTGCGACATGCCTTCCTTAATCAGAGTGGATTCTTCATCCACCGAAATACTGGTGGCATGTTGTGGTGGATCGCAATGATTGCCGTCGGAGTGTGGATGGCCCTGAGCGGCTTTACAAAATCAAACGCGACACCATTCAAATACCTCGTGGCAAGGGCAGCGTTGCTCTGGAAATCCAAAGCACACAGCTTCTTAGGTTTCTCAGGTGTAGTAGTTGCTCTAGTCGGAGCGTTTCTCCTGATTAGTAAATAATTTCGTGGAGCCTAGGAGAATCGAACTCCTGACCTCCTGCTTGCAAAGCAGGCGCTCTACCAATTGAGCTAAGGCCCCTTAGGGAAAAATATTTAGTTGTGTGTGGGGCTACCAGGACTTGAACCTGGGACCTCTTCGTTATCAGCGAAGCGCTCTA
>JAFMKX010000021.1 GCA_017852615.1 Pontimonas sp.
GGCAAGGTCGGTGTTGCCCCCGGGAACGCAAGCTTTCAATCGTTTGTGACTGCCTATCGTGTCCTCCGGGGCGAGGGTGCTGCTGATCAGTGGGTGTCTGGCTTGACGATTAATGACCCACAAATATTTGACAAGAACAGCGCGATCCTGGAAGCGGTCAATTCTGGTGAGGTCCCGCTGGGGCTTATCAACCACTATTACTGGTATCAAATGGCTGCCGAGCGCGGTGTGGACACCATGAGGGCGCAGTTGTATTTCACCCAACCTGGCGATGCTGCCTCCATCGTGAACGTCAGCGGGGCTGGCATTTTGGCAGCGCAGAGCTTTGATCTCGATGCCTATGACTTGGTGGAATTTTTGGTTTCCGATGTGGCCCAAGAGTATTTCGTGGCCACGACGTATGAATATCCCTTGGTCCCGGGTGCGGTTGCTCCCGAGGGGTTGCCGGCGTTGAGCGATTTGGCTATCGCTGATTTCGATCTTGCTGACTTAGCAACACTGGCGCAAACCCAGGAATTACTGAGAAGGTATGGGTTGATTTTCTAATCACACTCAGAAAGTAGCCATCGTGACCCAGAGCGTAATGCCCGGTGTTCAGGCTGCTCACACCAGCAGGTCTCGACCACAGCTATGGCTGGTGGGGCTTGTCGCTCTTTCGTTAGCCAGCGCCTCTGTGCCGCTGGTGTATTTGGGTGTACGTGCGAGCGCGGTGCCCTTTACTCAGATACTGGAAATTCTTTCCAGGCCCCAGGTGGGGATGCTGGTGGTAAACACGATTGGTCTTTCCCTATCGGTAGCGCTCAGTGCGGTGATCATGGGAACAACGATCGCGGCCATCTTGTCGCGCCTGCAGGTGGGAGGAAATCGACTATGGCTGCTGGTTTCTGCTCTTCCCTTAGCGGTCCCGTCCTACCTGGCTTCCTACGGTTGGCTGGTGGTGTCTCCCGGACTTAATGGTTTTGCGCCCAGTTACGCCTTGCTCACGGCAGTCACGGTGCCCTATGTCATCTTGCCGGTGGCTGCTGCACTTCGGGGAACATCGGCTGATGCCGAATCAGTGGCCCGAACGCTGGGGCTAGGCCCCATTCAGGCTTTTAGAAAAGTGACCTGGCCCAGAGTGCGTCCCGCTGCTATCGCTGGTGGTTTATTGGTGTTCCTCTATTCATTGAGTGATTTTGGTTTGGTCTCAATGTTGCGCTTTCCCACCCTGACCTGGGGGGTTCAGCAGGCGTATGCCTCAAGTTTTGATCGATCACAGGCGGCTATTTTGGCTCTGTTGCTCGTCGTCATCGCGTTGGTGGTGGTGAGCGCTGAGCGAAGCGCACGGGGATTTGTGACCCAATCCTCCTCGGTGCCCTCGCCGCTGGAGCCCATTTCCCGCCCGGTCCGGATGGTGGTGATGTTGTTGGTGTCACTGCCTCCGCTGATTGGCGTAGTCGTCCCTATGGTGGGGCTGGGTATCCGATTGGCTAATGCGCAAACCCTGCGAGAAATCGATGGCACCAGGCTTATCGTGGCCACCTCGATGACGGTGGGGGTTTCCTTAGCGGCTGCCGTTGTGGCCTTGGTCTTGGCTCTGCCGATCGCCGCACTAGCGGCGCGGTACTCGACCAGGTGGGCCGGGGCGCTGGAAGGGCTTGGCTATCTTTCCCACGGGTTACCAGGAATTGTGGTGGGTTTGTCTTTGGTGTTCTTTAGCTTGCAGGTGGTACCAGCGCTCTATCAGAGCGTGGTGGTGTTGGTGTTTGCCTATGCCGTGTTGTTTATGCCTAAGGCTCTGGGAACGGCGAGAGCCAGTATTGAGGCAGTGTCACCTGATTTGGTGAGCGTGGCGCGCACGCTCGGCTCTTCTCCGTTTAACGCATGGCGCCGCGTGACTCTGCCACTGGCCTTGCCAGGGCTTGGTATCGGTGCGTTACTCGTAGCGATTGCCACGATGAAGGAATTGCCCGCAACGCTCTTGTTGCGACCTATTGGTGCCAATACTTTGGCAACAGAGTTATGGACTAGGACAGCCGCTGGCGAATTTGGGGCAGCGGCACCCTATGCCGCCCTCTTGGTGTTGGTCGCAGCTATACCTGCGATGATTCTCTCGGGTGTTCGCCCGGGTGCGAAAGAGGCTCTATGACCACAGTGACGATCAAGAACGTCGGACTTTCCTATGGAAATGCTCCGGCGCTTCAGGATGTCTCCTTGGTGATTCCCTCGGGATCTTTGGTGGCTATTTTGGGCCCTTCGGGGTGTGGAAAAACAAGTTTGCTCATGGCGCTCGCTGGTCTGGTGGGCATTAACAGTGGAAGCATCACGGTGGGATCGCGCGAGCTTTCTACCGCTAGTTCCCGAGTTCCCCCGGAGCAGCGCGGAGTCGGATGGGTTCCTCAAGAAGCCTCCTTGTTCCCGCATTTGAGCGTGGGAGACAACATTGGTTTTGGTCTTCCCGCGGGCCGCCGCCGCGGAGACAAGGTCGATGAGTTAGCCGAGCTGGTCGGATTGGCAGGGTTTCAGGATCGCTCGCCCACGAAACTCTCGGGAGGTCAGGCACAGCGGGTCGCCTTGGCCAGAGCGCTTGCTCCATCACCGGATGTGTTGCTCCTGGATGAACCTTTCGGTGCCCTGGATACAGTCTTGCGCCATAGTTTGGCTCGAGACGTAGCGAAGGTGCTGCGAGACGGCGACATCACAGCGGTGCTGGTGACTCATGACCGCGAAGAAGCGCTGGATCTCGCCGACCTGGTGGTCGTTATGGATGCCGGTCGCATCGTTCAGGTGGGAACACCGTTGGAGATCTATGAATCCCCCGCTACTCCGTGGGTGGCGTCCTTTGTGGGTGACACCGTGGAGCTACCTGGTGTGTGGCGAGATGACGCGCTGGATTGCCAACAGTGTGGGGCTAAAGACTTCTGTGGGCCTGCCGAAAATCGACTGGGGTGTTCGGGTCATGTGGAGTGCGCGCTGGGTGATGTTGCGGCAACGGCGCGAGGATATGAGCCCACAGCTGGCGAGACGGTGCGCGTGGTGGTGCGTCCGGAATGGTTAGTCCCCGCCTCCACCGGAATTCCCGCGAGGGTGCGAGGGGTGTCCTATGCCGGCCATGATGCGTTGGTGGAATTTGATCTAGAAGGCGCCGGTGAGCGAGTGCGAGCCCGCATCGCGGCACCGTTTTTGCCCACAGTTGGCCAAGACTTCCATTTGGCGCTGCGCCATCCAGCTTTGGTTTTTCCGGTTTCTCCCCAGAACCCGCGTTAGCCTAAAGGGGTGCCTAGCGACCCTCACCCCAGTGACACCACTGTCTTGAGCGTGGACATCCTGGAGGGTATTCGGGATCGAGCCCCAGGTTTAGATGATCGCAACGAGTTTTTCTTTGAGGATTTAGAGATCCTCACCAGCATTGGTTATCTCAAACCTCGCTCGCTGGGGCAGATGATCTATGACCAGCGCCTGCTGGCCTCTTATGCTCCTGCCACGGCTCTGGGAGTGGGCATGCACCTGACCTGGATGGGTGTCGCGCGAGACATGGTGGCTGCTGGCGAAGACCACCTGCAGTGGGTTCTTGATGATGGTGCAGCTGGGGAACTGTTCGCGTTCGGGGTGAGCGAGCGGGGCAATGATCGGGTCCTTGCAGATTCTGTGACCACTGTCGTGAAAACACCGTCGGGTTATGAATTCACCGGGACCAAAATTTTTGTTTCTACTTCGCCTGCCTGGACCCGCATGAGCGTCCTAGGTCGCTTAGACGAGAGCATCGTCCATGGGTTTATTACCCGTGATCAACAAGGTTGGTCCCAGACGAAGGACTGGGACACCTTGGGGATGCGGGCAACACAGAGCTACACGACCCAATTAGACGCTGTGGTGGTGCCCCCGGAGCGCATAGCGCGCATCCTTCCCGTGGGCCCCAACACCGACCTGTTTACTCAGGCGATATTCCAGAACTTTCTCCTCCTAGTCTCGAGCGTCTACGCCGGGATTGCGGATCGAGCCTTAGAGCTGGCCGTGGATTGCGCCACACACAAGACCAGTGTTTTTGAGGGAGCGCTTTCCGCTGCGGAAGATCCCGATATTCGCTGGCGGGCAGCTGATGCCGCTATCGCACTGGATGCTCTGGCACCGCAATTGGAAACCTATGCCGCCTGGGTAGATGGCGGAATCGACAAACCCGAGGGCTGGTTTCGCTTACTCTCCGGTATCAAACACACCAGTGTGGAAACCGCCAGACGGGTGGTGGATCAAGCGATGCGGATTGCGGGTGGGTCTGGATATCGCAGCTCCCACGAACTCAGTCGTCTCCAGCGCGATGTCTTAGCCGGTATCTATCACCCCAGTGATACCGAAGCGGTACATCACACGGTGGCTTTCGACCTTTTTGGTCACTAATAAACATGCCTCCACGAGGAGGCACTGCTCTACTATGAGGCCATGGCGCTAACCCCCCGCACGGACGATATCTTCATCGACTCCTTCGGAGTCACGATTCACTATCACCGCTGGTCGCCGAAGAAGAAGCCGACCGCGATCGTGCAAATTGCCCACGGTTTGGGTGAGCACGCTCTTCGTTATGACAATCTCGTGGCGGCGTTGGTTGGGGCAGGCTATGAAGTGTGGGCTGATGAACACCGCGGTCACGGCGCAACGGGCCTCGAGCAGTGGGGTGGCGATTACAGCAAACTAGGCAAACTGGGACCTGGTGGTATGCGGGCCACGCTCACAGCGGTAGAGGATTTCAGCGACCTGATTGCTCAGCAACGCCCGGGTGTTCCGTTGTTCTTCCTAGGTCACAGCTGGGGTTCGATTATGGGACAAATGATTCTTAATCGAGACGGTGCCTCTCGCTACGCCGGCATGATTCTCTCCGGCACGGCCTATCGAATGCCCGGGATGATGAATGCTGGAGATCTCAATTCTCGACACAAGCACTTGGGCACCATTGGAGCCGAGTGGTTAAGCCGTGATGTAGCAGTCCATGAGGCGTGGCGGGATGACCCACTGACGTTTGTGGCCGACACCCTTAAGTTGATGGGTCCGCTCGATGCTGCCCGATTATTAGGCACACCTCGAAAGCTCACTCACGATATTCCCCTGTTGATCATGATTGGTTCTGATGATTCGCTCGGCGGGGAGAAGAGTGTGAAGAAATTGGCCGATGCCTATCTGCGCGCAGGAGCCAGTGACGTGGAACTCATTGTGTATGAGGGAGCTCGCCACGAGATTTTCAACGAAACCAACCAGGAAGAGGTCCGAGGGGATCTGATCTCCTGGTTACAAAGCAGGCTCACCAGCTCAAAGTCGTAGGCTGGAAGGGTGCACGCTGAATACAAAGTCCCCGGGGGCAAGCTCGTCGTCGTCGACCTCGAGGTGGAGAACCACCGAATTAGTTCCTGCCGCCTAGCGGGAGACTTTTTTCTGGAACCCGATGACGCCTTGGAGAGCATTAATGCAGCAATAGTCGGGCTCCCCTCCAGTTCCTCCAGTGAGGACATTGCGCAGGCAGTTCGCTCTAGCCTGGGTTCTGATGTGGTGATGATGGGGTTTAGCCCCGAGGCGATCGGAACAGTAATCAGGCGTGCCATGACGCACGCCAAAGGCTTTGGAGAGTACGACTGGGAATATCTGGCACCACAACCACTGGACCCCCTAGAGCACATGGCCCTAGATCAGGTACTCGCTGAGGAAGTGGGCGCAGGAAACCGAGGACCCACGTTGCGCATCTGGGAGTGGGCAAAACCCGCAGTGGTGATTGGCAGTTTCCAGTCGGTCAAAAATGAAGTCGACCTGGACGCCGCCGCACGCCACGGCATGGAGGTCGTACGGCGGGTGAGCGGTGGCGGTGCGATGTTTATGGAATTGGGTACAGCCATCACGTACTCGCTCTATGCCCCCGCCGAGCTGGTATCGGGGATGAGCTTCCAGGATTCCTATGCGTTTCTTGATGATTGGGTGGTGCAGGCTTTGCGCGGGCTTGATATCGATGCCAGCTACCAACCGCTCAATGACATTACGAGTCCCACGGGCAAAATTGGCGGGGCAGCTCAAAAACGCCTGGGTAGTGGAGCGGTGTTGCACCATGTCACGATGGCCTACGACATGGATGGCGATCGCATGGTCGAAGTGCTGCGCATTGGTCGGGAAAAAATTAGTGACAAAGGCGTTGCCAGTGCGAACAAGCGCGTGGATCCACTCAAAGCGCACACTGGGTTGACCAAAAAAGCCATTGAAGACCACTTAGTTGCTACCTTCCGCGGACTCTATGGCCTGCGCGATGGTTCGCTCACGCCGCAGGAGCTGGACAGAGCGAAAGCCTTGGCACAAGAAAAATTTGCCACCTCCGAATGGTTTTATCGAGTTCCGTGAGTGAGACACAGCTAACACAATCGAGGGTGCGCTTGCGCACCATTATTTTGTCTACCGCTTTGGGACTGATTCTTGTCGCGGCGGTCATAGTCTCGGCAATCACCGGACAGCTCACTATTTCACCCAGCGATGTGGTCGGCTCGCTGCTGAAATGGATGGGGATAGCAAATTCTTGGGCCCCTGCGGACCCCGTTATTGAATCCACCCTCCAGGTGGTGCGTTTCCCCCGGATTGTGATGGCCTTAGCTGTGGGGGCAGCGCTTGCGGTGGCAGGAGCACTGATGCAGGCCGTTTTTGGAAACCCCTTGGCCGAGCCTGGCGTGGTGGGGGTCTCCTCCGGAGCAGCTTTGGGCGCCTCCACGGCCATCGTGTTTGGCATATCGGCCTCGGGTGGTGGTGTTGCGCTGCTTGCGTTCCTCGGCGGTTTAGGAGCCACACTGCTGGTGTATGCGGTGGCACGAGCCGGTGGGCGAACCGAAGTCGTCACGCTGTTGCTGACCGGTATTGCCATCAACGCTTTCGCTCAAGCCGGTTTGGCCTTCGTCTTATTCTTGGCGGATACGGCCAGTCGGGAACAGATTGTGTTTTGGCAACTGGGCTCCCTGGCAGGATCTCTGTGGTCTGAAGTCGTCGTGGTGTTGCCGGTGTTGGTTATCGGAACAGTGCTGGCGCTGATGATGTCGAGGCAACTTGATTTGTTAGCGCTGGGTGAGCGAAACGCACGACACCTGGGTGTTGATGTGGAGCGCTTGCGGATTGTGGCCATCGTCCTGGTGGCGTTGCTCACGGGTGTGGCGGTCGCGTTTGCGGGAATTATTGCGTTTGTGGGCCTGGTAGTTCCCCACATCATTCGGATGGCGTTGGGACCTGCCCACCGGGGATTGCTCTTGGCCAGTGCGGTGGGCGGTGGGGCACTGTTGGCGGTGGCCGATTTACTCACCAGGACACTCGTGTCGGGTGCGGATTTGCCTATTGGCATGCTCACCGCGCTGGTGGGTGGGCCCTTCTTCTTTGGCCTGTTGTATCAACAGCGCCGTCGCAGCGGAGGATGGGCCTGATGGAGCAGCAATCACCGCTGATTAGGTGTGAGTCAATTGGGCTTGCTCTCGATGGACGAGCGATTATCAAAAATGTGTCGCTGGAAGTATTTGCGGGTGAAGTACTGGCCTTGGTCGGGCCCAATGGGGCGGGCAAATCTTCCATCCTCTCGGTGATGGCAGGCGATGTCCCTGCGACCAGCGGAATGGCTTCCCTCGGGGGCAAAGACGTCACCAAATATCGCCCGGACGAAGCAGCTCGGGTGCGCTCGGTGTTGATGCAGTCCAATCAAGTGTCCTTTCCCTTTAGCGTGGGCGAAATTGTCGACATGGGCCGTGCCCCGTGGGCGCGGACCCCTCAGTTTTCTGAGGATGACGAGGCAATCGAGCAGGCGCTGGAGCAGGCCGATGTGGCCCACCTTGTGGAGCGGCGGTTTAATCAGCTTTCGGGTGGTGAACGAGCCAGGGTTTCCTTTGCTCGGGTATTAGCTCAGCGCACCCCGGTTGTCCTACTGGATGAACCCACCGCGGCGCTGGATCTCAAACACCAAGAAAGTGTGATGCGGGCAATTCGTGGACTGGCTGATCGAGGCTGTGCGGTGGTCGTGGTGGTCCATGACCTCTCCATTGCCGCGGGATATGCCGATCGGATTGCCATGATTGTTGAAGGCAAGTTGGAGGCAATCGGCACACCAGGAGAGGTGATTGTCGCTGATCGCGTAAGCCGTGTCTACGGTGTGGAGGTCGATATCGAGTCCATCGGTAGGCCGCCTCGCCCGGTCATTCTTCCCCGACGAGAGAAAAAATAGTTCTAACCTTTGAGCTCGTCAAACTCGGTATTTTTCATCATGTACTTGGCGATGTAGGGACAGACCGGTCGAACAGTCAGTCCGCCTTCAGCCCGAATTGCTTCCAGGGTGCCTTTGACGAGGGGAATCCCCAGACCTTCACCTCGATGCTCTAGGGGAACCTCAGCTCGGACAAGATTGAGGGTGGTGCCCTCTTGGTAGTACTCGACTTCGCCGAGGAATTGTTCACCATCGCTGAGGACATAGCGGTGTGATTGAGGTTCGTGGGTAATCTTCATGCTGCGTTCCCCCTTAGCGGTGCCGATCCACGGCTTGTGCCATGGCGAGCACAATCTTTTCCAGGACGTGAGAGGGTGCCGCGAGCATCATGCGCAAATGACCAATGCCAGCTTTGCCACACGCGGCGCCGTCGGTAAGGCCAACTTTGGCTTCCTCAGAAAAGAAAGTGGCCCAGGACCGATCTCCGGCAATATCGGGAAGACCAGTGGCGTCTAACCAGGCGATGTAGGTTCCCTCGGGGGCGCGGTAGGTGACTTCGGGCAGGTGCTCTGCCAATAACTCCCCCAACAATGTTCTGTTGGTATCGATATAGCCCAACACATCCTCCAGCCAGGGCAGCCCGTCCCGATAGGCGGTGGTATTCGCGATCAGTCCCGGTGTCGCGGCTCCATGGGACACCACAAACGCGAGGTCTTTCATGGCTGCTTGGTGTTCATCGTTGGTTACCACCAGTTGGGCGCATTTGAGTCCTGGAATGTTCCACGCCTTGGACGCTGAGGTGGCGGTCACGGTATGTCCCGCGGTCACCTCGGATAGTGAGGCGTAGGGGAGGTGGGTGTGTCCGGGGAACGTAAGAGGGGCGTGGATTTCATCAGAAAAGACCATCCCACCATGTGCTTCGACTACCTCAGACAGTGCCACTAATTCTTCTCGCGTGTACACGCGCCCCAAGGGGTTGTGGGGATTGCACAGAATCAGCACATTGGCGCCCTGCTCAAAAGCCCTCGCAATACCTTCTAAGTCCATGTCGGCGCGGTCATTCTCACCGTGAATCATGGGAACTTCGATGACGTCGCGACCGCGCATCGGGGTAATGGTGAAAAACGGCATGTAGGCGGGGGTGGGCAGGATGACGGGGGTTCCGGGTCGAGCAAAACGCTCGAGAACAAAGTCGTAGGCGCTCAAAACATCCGCCGTCGGGTAAATCCTCTCCGGTGGGATAGACCACGAAAAGCGCGAGTGAAGGAATTCATTCGTGGCGGCCGACATTTCGTCTTTGATGGCGGGTGGTGTGTATCCCAACGTGGGGGTATCCACCGCCTGGTGAAGCGCCTGGGCGATCACGGGGGCAATGCCAAAGTCCATTTCGGCGACGAAAGCTGCGAGGTGATCGGGCATTCTCGTCCACTTCATGCTGCCTTGGGCGCGAAGATCGTCGATCGTGATGTCATCAAATCGGTGGTGAACTGCCATCGGGGCGCTCCTTAGGTGTGAGCTGTGTAGAAATCAGTCTGCCACTGCGATAGGGGCTGTGCTTACTAGACTTACCCCGTGGCCACTTCAACCCCGCGCTATAGCTATTTAGGACCCGCCGGAACTTTCACTTGGGAAGCTCTCCGGCAGGTTTCTGGTGCTGAAAAAGGGGAGTGGATCAGCGTCAATAACGTGGGCGAGGCCCTGGATGACGTTCTCGAAGGCCGCAGCGACTACGCGATGATCGCTATTGAAAACAGCGTTGAGGGGGGCGTTAGCGCTACCCAAGATGCTTTGGCTGTGGCGCCAAGCTTGCGCATTGTCGGTGAATATCTTGTCCCGGTGCGCTTTGTTCTCGCGACAAAGCCGGGGACGACTTTGGCCGGTGTCACGACAGTGGCGGCCCACGCCGTCGCCTATGCGCAGTGTCGAACCTGGTTAGAAAAAAATGTGCCTCACCATTCCCACGTGCCGGCTCGCTCAAACGTCCAGGCCGCGCAGTCGTTGGCTGAAGACAACATTGCCGATGCGGCAATCGCTCCACCGGGCATTACCGAACAAGTCGATGTTGATGTGATTGCGACCGACATTGGAGATAACGCCAACGCCCAGACCCGTTTTGTGTTGGTGCGCCTGGGCGGTGCACCCCCGGCTCGCACGGGAGCGGATAAGACCAGCATCATTGCGGAGTTGCCGGATGACCGGGCTGGTCGCTTATTAGAAATGCTGGAGCAATTCGCTACCCGTGGTGTGAACATGAGCTTGCTGGAATCGCGTCCTATCGGCGATGCTATGGGCCGCTATCGCTTTGTTATTGACCTCGATGGCCACATTGACGATGAGCGGGTTGCTGATGCATTGATGGGGCTTCGCCGCTTCAGCCCGAATGTGGTCTTCTTAGGTTCCTACCCCAGGGCAAACGGACACCGTCCTGAAATTTCTACGCCCTATAGCGATGACGCTTTCGTCGATGCCAGAACGTGGCTTGAGCACTTGCGCGCAGGTTCGCCCGAAGGGGCGTGAGAGAATACAGGGGTGATTGACCCCCAAATATTGCGCGAAGACCCTGAGCAGATCCGAGCCTCACTTCGCGCCCGCGGTGGCGATGAAGCACACGTTGATAAAGCTATTGCCGCGGATACTGCCCGCCGGGAGGCCATTTCTGCATACGAGGCATTGCGGGCCGAGCAAAATGCTTTCGGCAAAGAGGTAGCTGGCGCATCGGGGGAGCGCAAACAAGAACTCTTAGCCCAGGTCAAAGAACTCTCTGCTCGCGTCAAGCTCGCTAGCTCGGCAGTTGATGACGCGGAGCGCGAAGCAAGCGAAATTTTGGGCGCTTTACCCAATATTGTGCTCGAGGGTGTCCCTTCTGGTGGGGAAGAGAATTTTGTCACGCTCACAGAGGTAGGGGATATTCCTTCGTTCGAGGGCGTTATCAAGGATCACCTGGATTTAGGTGAAGCACTAGACATCCTTGATATGGAACGTGGCGCCAAGGTCTCGGGCTCCCGGTTTTATTTCCTCAAAGGTGCTGGCGCGCTCATGGAAATGGCTTTGATGAATCTGGGGATGAAGCTTGCCCTAGACAATGGCTTCACACCCCTGATTACCCCCACGCTGGTCAAGCCAGAGATCATGCAGGGGACCGGTTTTTTAGGTGAGCATTCTGCTGAGGTGTATCACCTGGATGACGATGATTTGTATCTGACCGGAACCAGCGAGGTGGCGCTTGCCGGCTATCACAGCGATGAAATCATCGATATTTCTGCGGGGCCCCTCCGCTATGCCGGCTTATCCACGTGTTATCGACGTGAAGCAGGTTCGTATGGCAAAGACACCAAGGGCATTATCCGGGTTCACCAGTTTCAAAAACTAGAAATGTTTAGCTACGTCGAACCATCTCAGGCCCAAGCAGAGCACGAAGCGATGCTGTCGTGGCAAGAACAGATGCTGCAATCTCTCGGACTTAGCTATCGAGTTATTGATGTGGCAGCTGGGGATTTGGGTTCTAGTGCTGCGAGAAAATACGACATCGAGGCCTGGATTCCCAGCCAAGGCGCGTATCGGGAACTCACCTCAACATCCAATTGCACGACATTCCAATCTCGTCGACTCAACGTTCGCTACCGCGCGGATAAGGATTCGGGTACTCAACCGGTAGCCACCCTCAATGGCACCTTGGCGACGACACGGTGGCTTGTGGCGCTGTGGGAGACGCATCAGCAACCCGATGGGTCGGTGGCGATTCCCGAAGCGCTTCAGCCGTATATGGGCGGTCTCAGCGTCCTCAGTTCTTCCTGATATCGACCTGCTAGAAATAAGGGACATGACTGATTCTTCGAGGCCTTGGCTGATTGCGTTAGATATTGACGGCACAGTGCTTCACGAAGACGGCACTCTCTCACCAGTGGTAATCGATGCGGTTCAGAAAACTCGTGATGCTGGTCATGAGGTAACCCTGGCTACGGGGCGATCAGTCTCCATGACGATTCCTATTTTGGATCGCCTCAACATCGTCCCGGAATATGTCGTCTGCTCTAATGGCGCCATTACGCTCAAGCGTGATACTTCCGCGCCTTCGGGCTATCAAAGATTTCATGTTGAGCGCTTTGACCCCACCCCTGTGCTGACCAAAATCAAGCAGAGATTGCCTCAGGCTCACTATGCGGTGGAAGACGAAACAGGTCTCTATCGATACACCGATTGGTTCCCCGAGGGCGCCTTAGACGCGATGAGCGAGCAGGTGAGCTTTGACGAACTACTCACCACCGCAGCAACGCGAGTGGTCGTTATTTCACCCGGCCACGACATTGATGATTTTCTCGTCGTGGTGGAGGACATGGGTCTGCACCAGGTCAGCTACACCGTGGGGTGGACCGCGTGGCTAGATATTGCGCCCGAGGGCATCAATAAATCCACCGCGTTAGAGCTGGTGCGCACAAACTTGGGCTTTGATCTTGACCGGGTCATGGTTATCGGTGATGGCCGCAATGACATTGAAATGCTCCAGTGGGCAGCTCAGCAGGGAAGAGCTGTTGCGATGGGCCAGGCTCCGGAAGAAGTCAGGATTCATGCCAGTGAAATGACAGAGGATTTCCTCGCCGATGGCGTTGCCACGGCGCTCTCCACCCTTACCCACTGAGCGTCAAAGGTGGGTGCCCTAGAATTATTCTCGGAGGGCTGTCCGAGCGGCCGATGGAGCTAGTCTTGAAAACTAGTGGGCAGAAATGTCTCGTGGGTTCGAATCCCACGCCCTCCGCCAAGAGCACCAAGCTAAGGATCGGGGGACGGTGTGGCCAAGAAGGCTAAGCCAGCAGCACCCGAACTTTATGGTCCCAGTGATGACTATCCAGACCCACTGCATACTCAGCGCAAGCGCCTCACTGGCTGGAAGCTGATCACTGCACTGAGCATTGGCGTTGTAGGGGTAGTCGTCATCAGTCTTGGGACTGTTGTGGGGCTCACCGTTCAAAATCTTCAATCCAGTCTCGTCACGGTGGAATTACCCAGCGCACCGGAGCCACTGTTGCCGACTATTGGTGAAATTGAAGGCGGCTTCAATGTTTTGGTTGTTGGTTCTGACACCAGAGCTGGTCAAGGCGATGGCTTTGAGTTTGTGGATACCGAACTCAACGATGTGAATTTGTTGGTTCACGTGTCCGAGAACCATGACCATGCTGTGGTGTTGAGTTTCCCCCGTGACCTGATGCTGGATATTCCCGCCTGTCCGAAGCCAGGGGGAGGGGAATCCAAACCGCGCGAAATGCAGCCCCTGAACACCACGATGAGCATCGGTGGTCTTCCCTGTGTTGCCCTTACGCTGGAAAATTTGATGGGGCTTGATATTGGTTATGCCGGGTTGATGACGTTTGCCGGTGTTGCTCAGCTCTCTACTGCCGTTGGAGGCGTTGAAGTGTGTGTTTCTGCTCCCCTCATTGACCCCTGGTCGGGAATCAATATTCCCGAGGCCGGGAATCACACCTTGGAAGGCTATGAAGCGCTGGCGTTCTTGCGCACCCGCAAAGGTGTGGGCGATGGGAGCGACCTCTCTCGTATTTCTTCCCAGCAGGTCTATATGTCAGCCCTTGTGCGCACTTTGCAACAAGACGGTGTTCTCAACGATGTGGGCAAGCTCTATGGCATCGCCCAAGTAGCTGCCCAAACTATGGTCCTCTCCACGAGCCTGGGCAGTGTTGATGTGATGGTGGCCATGGCCCGAGCGCTTCGTGGTATTCCCAATGAAGACATCGTCTTTATTCAATACCCCGTGTTAGATGCTGACCCGGAGCTTTATCCAGGGCGGGTTGTGCCCAATGAGTCGCTCGCTGCGCAAGTGTCGGCAAAACTCCAAGCAGATGAGTCCTTTACGGTTGCCGCCGATTCGTCTGGTTATGGCTCTACCCAAGCGGATGGAGCAGCCCCGGAAGAGCCTGCTGAAGGAACTGACAGTGCTGTGGTGGAGGGGCTCGTGGGTCAAACAGCGGGTGATGAAACGTGCACGGTTCCGCGCTAGTTCCCACGCTCGATATAGTGGTTCCCTGAGCGAAGCGAAGGCATCGCTGAGGAGACGTCGCATAGTCCGGCCGAGTGCACCACCCTGCTAAGGTGGAGTCCCCGTAAGGGGACCGAGGGTTCAAATCCCTCCGTCTCCGCTCCCTGTTACTTCTGGCCTAAAGCCAAACCCCTCCCAGGGTTCAAGCCGGGGCCTATTCGGAGAACGCCAAAATCCGATTAGAAAACTTGAACTCGGCGACGTAGAGATGGCCTGCCACAACTTCGAGCGAGGCCGGGAAGTAAAACCGGTCAGCTCGAGTCTGAGGCCGATCACCTAACTCGCCACCGATGATGCGAGCGGGCTCTGCCCCATTAAGCGCATCATCGACAGAGTTCCATATCTGCACCCGGTGGAAAGACGTATCGGCAATCGCAAAACCAAAGGGGAGGAACTTTGCCTGATTGGGTAGGTTGACCCGCACCGGTAGCTCACGAGGTTCATCCGATGAGGTGACATCGACCAACAAAACCGAGGCACCTTCCTTGGGCGCGATGGCCAAAAGCCCATCTTTCATGTCGAGTCGACCCGGTCCCCGCACACTATAGGAACGAATCGGTTCTTCGCCTAGCTGGGGAATACCGTCGAATACTGCGACAGTGTCGGACTGTGGTTCAGACACAGCGAGATACGTCCCGTCATAGGCAACACCCTTGAGGTCACTGAGTGCGAGAGTTCCCAGCTGTCCTTGAATGACCTCATCAGGAAGGTTGCCGGGAGAAAACTCCCGCCAAATCGCCAAGGAGTCTCGACCAGCGATGATCAATGTTCCCTGCGCATAGGTGTTATCCCAGGCAGGAAATCCTGTGAGATAGACGTAATCGGCTCGTGCCCCATTCTCTCCGGGGGCTTGATTCCACACGTACATACGACGGTCATAGTCACTACTGGCGACGAGAGCTCCGTCGGCATTGGCTAGAACTGGATTCTGAAGGTATCCATCGCGCAGGAGGGTCGAGACATCGGAGTCGGCATCGAAAACCGAAAAATCAGGAGCCTTTCCTTCCAAGGTTGAGGGGAATTGATTCCACCCGGTGACCCGGTTTCCGTTGTATTCAACAAAGTAAATGGCAGTGTCCGTGATCACAACATCACCACCATCCCCACCCAGATAGCTGTGGGCTGGAGCTTGAGGCATATTGCTGACGGTTCTGATGGTGGATTCGCTGCGGTGAGCTTGGGGTTCACCAGGCGCGGGTTGAGTTCCCGGCGTAGGAGGGTCACCGGGCATGGGGGGTTCGCCTGGTGAAGGAGGTTGTTCCCCCGGATCGCCAGGTTGCTCTCCATCGGGCGGTCCCATCGGAGTGTTTTGAGAGCCCGTTGTTTGCCGTTGAAGTGCGGTGGCATCATCGACGGGGAAAGACGGCCAAAAGTGAGCGTCCTGGCCACCCGCGGCGAGGGCAATCACGCCACGTTGCGACACGTCACCCTGGTACCAGTCCCATATGCAGCCATCGGGTGCTCCAATAGGTAAACGGTCAACCCATATGTGTGACTGGCGGTTGCGGTTCGCTGGGGGCTCGCCCCAACACTCCTGTTGGGAGCCATTTTCATCGCCAATCAGAAAGTTTGATCCATCGGAGGTGATGTTCCGGGGTGTGCCGACTCCTTCGGGGTCCGAGCTACTCGTCGGGGCCGAGTTTTCATCGGTGGGGAAGGTGTCCCACACCAGGACATACCCCTTACGCGTGTCGGTTACGACGAGCGATGTGCCATCCGACCAGATGCCCCAGGGCCAGGCATCGGTGTTTCCAGTGAGCGCCGCCAAGTCCAGAGAAAAATCTGCCGGTTGGCCGTTCGACTGAGGGATCGACTTGTACACGAGAATCCGGCCATTTTCGGTATCAGCAATCAGCAGGGCGCCCTCAGGGGTTACTTCGACGGCACCGGGCCAGTTCAAGTCAGCAAGTCCTGTGCCTGGCGTGATGTCCTGGAAATCTGGTTGACCGATGACAACATCGGGTTCGGTGGGACCGGTAGGCAGAGAACTAAACACCAGTACTCGGTTATTAAAGCGATCCGCTATGGCGAGGCTCGTTCCATCACTCGCCCCGCTGGCAGGGTGATTAAGCGACACCGCGGAATCCGTAAAGTCCGGCCCAAAGCCTGAGAGACCAAATTCAGCGGTGGCGGAGGGAATACCGCTCAACGTTCCTTGGGATGCTACGTACTGCGACTCCATAGGACAGACATCAAATTCGCCATCGGGCATTTGGACGATGTATCCGGCAGCAACTTTTTGGCAGGTATCGAGCGCCGCCATGGCCGTTTCGCCCTCGTCGGGAGTGGCGGCGGGAGTTGAAGCCGGGTCCTCAGTCGGTGAACAGCCCGAGAGAAGAAGGCCGAGCACCAGTAGTACTGAGCCAGCCGATCGTGAACCTGAAAATTTCATGAGAAAACAGTACACCCGGCTAGGGACCTCTTCACCTTGGTCTTGCCGGTGTTATCCCTCATGCGGGATTAATCGTTAGTAGTTTTCTCCACGCGCGACGTCCACGTCACTGACCCATGCCACGCAGGCGTAGTGGGGGAAGTAGTTGATTTCGAGAAGAGCGAATATGGTCTCGACTAGCTCCTTCGCGACCACACACTCAATCTTGATATTGCCCCCTTGCAGGTCCCCTTCTCGCTGCCCGCGCACCCCTGCGCCGTGGACTAGTGAGACGGTGTATCCCTTAATGCCTGCTTCATGGACATCGTGAACAAGACGTTTTTCTAGGGCGCTTTCGGCGACGATAGTCACCAATTTTCGCTGCACTAGTTCCATATCAATACTCCCTCTAGTGATTGAGCAAGCCAGAAATATAGGGGAATCCCAATTACCAGGTTGAAGGGAAAGGTAATCCCCAGGCTTGCCGTGAGATAGATACCAGGACTCGCTTCGGGTAGGGCTAGTCGCACTGCAGTAGGGGCTGCGATATACGACGAGGATGCACTCAACACACCCAGCAGTGCCGCTCCACCTATTGACAGGCCAGCGAGGCCTCCCGCGATAACGCCCGCGCTTCCCGCTAATACTGGGAAAGTAAGGCCAAATATGACAACCCCCACACCGGCTAGCTTGACGTCGGGAAGTCG
>JAFMKX010000091.1:0-1554 GCA_017852615.1 Pontimonas sp.
CCAGCCAAGGCTTGTTGCCAGGGCAGCCCCTGATCCAATAGGGCCACGAAGTACCCCACAAAACAATCTCCGGCTCCCACGGTATCGGTGGCTGTTACGGGATCGCCTTCGAAGCTAAAGGCGGTGTCTTCGACACATCCGATAGCTCCTCGCGAGCCAAGCGTGACAATGAGATTGCACGAGATTGTGCTCGACCAGCGTGAGATCTGGTGCTCGATATCAACAAGCGGCATCTCCGAAATTTCCACGGATTCACCATGGTGAGCTAGGAGACCTTCGAGCTCCACTTCGTTCGCAATTAACCAGCTGGTGTTATCCACAATGCCTGGAATCAAAGGCGCATATGGTGCGATGTTGAGAATGGTGGTGAGTGTTGCTTTGCGCGCGCTCTCCAGTGCCGCCAGCACCACTTCTTGGTTGATCTCGAGTTGGCTAACAAGGTAGTGCGCATCCGGAAAACTCTTCATCGCACTCACGGCATCGCTAGGAGCGAGGGTTGCAGACGCACCGGGATAGACGGCGATGCGATTTGCCCCTGAATCTTCGACGTAGATACTGGCAATCGCTGTGTGGGTCTCGACGCGGTCCATATGTTGAAGCTCGAGGCCTTCCTTGGTCAACGAGGCCTGGACTTGATCACCGAAAAAATCTTCACCGATCCGACCAATAAACGACACCGACGCCCCTGCTCTCGCCGCGGCCACTGCCTGATTAGCTCCTTTGCCACCCATCCCCAAGGTGAAACCGTGACCCAGCACAGTTTCTCCTTCACCAGGGGATTGCTCAAGATACGTGGTGAGGTCAACATTGGCATTACCGATAACCACTATCGACGAACCCGTCATCGTTGCACCCCTAGTAGTGACCCTGTCAGCTGAAGTCCTGGATCAATGGCCATGCAGTAAATACTCCTGTCTCCCTCAACCCAACTACTGGCGGTGGGGTGATAAAAATGAAAATCCAAGACGGATGACCGGAAGTCAACCCCGATGAAATCTCCAAAAACGGCGGCACATCTGGCGCTGCCCTCTTCGGTTAACGCTGCTTCTCCGGGAAAGATTGAATCTTCGATAGCCAAAATGGCGTAGAGCTCGGAATCGTGGGGCTCCTCGCACTCCACCACCAACAGCGTGTCGGTATCGGCACGCGCCGGTGCAGAAGCGTCATTAATGCACGCACCGAGCTCTAAATCCATAATCGGTGTGGGAATACCCGCATCCGCCATAGTTTCCGCGTCAGGTGCGGGCGCAGACGGAGCCGCACACGCACCTACGCCCAGGGTGAGCCCTAGCGCAAGGGTCGATACGACGCGGGATTTCATGCCGGGGAATCCTCGGCGACCCGGGCCACCACCTCATCGTGGAGTACGGAATTTGTGGCCAAGGCCGTGCCCTGCCAAATGCCTGGTCGACCATCGAGGGAGCTAAATGTGCCACCGGCTTCTTCGATGATCGGCACCAGAGCTGCCATGTCATAGGGCGCGAGGTCTGCCTCCCCTGCGATATCGAGGGTTCCTTCGGCCACCATCATGTAGGACCAGAAATCACCGATAGC
>JAFMKX010000091.1:1861-3036 GCA_017852615.1 Pontimonas sp.
GGGTCAATAATCCATTGGCGACCTGGCTGGGCTCCCTCAGCATTGGAGCTGGAACCAAACTCCTCGCCATAGAGGTGATCATCAGGCCTCGATGCTTCGATGGTGCTTCGAATAATGCGCTCAACGGCCTTGTCAGCATCGGTGACCGGGGTGCTATCAGGCTTCGTAGTGACCTCGAGGTCTAGAGCTTGGAACCGATTCATCGACACGAGATCCGCATTGGCCGCTGCAGCTAAAGCCAGAGCCAGGTCATCGGAGATGGTGAAGTCGGTCACCCCATTGAGCGTAGTAGAGGTGGCGCACAATACCCGTGCACGGTCCTCGTGGGGTCGATAAAAGGTTTATTTCCCCTCATCGGAGATGTCGTGAATAGTGCCCAGGAGGCGTTGTAGGGAGTGAGCGCGTGCCACATCAAAATCAGATAACTCGCCGGATTCCACTGCCCGTGAAATTTCACAATCACTGGTGGCCTCGGTGTGGGGGCACGCTTTGGGACAGTGTTCTACAAATTCAGTGAGCTCTGGAAAGCCCTGGATGATGGAGTCTGAGCTGACATGGCCTAAACCAAAGGATCGAACACCGGGGGTGTCGATAACCCACCCGCCCTCGGGCAGTGCCAGAGCAGAACTCGATGACGACGTGTGACGACCACGCCCGGTGACGTCATTGACCACGCCCACGGCCCTATCCGCTCCCGGGACCAAGTCGTTCACCAGGGTGGATTTTCCGACTCCTGAGTGACCCACCAGGACTGTCACGTGGTCACGCAACAAAGCAACGAGGTCTTCTCTAGCTGGATTTTCGGGGGATCGTTCCACGGCGGCGATGTGGAGGGTGTGGGCGTAGTCGCGAAGTAGTTCTGGGGTGGCCACATCTGTTTTGGTGACACACAAGATAGGGGTCAATCCGGCATCCAAAGCGGCGACGATGTAGCGGTCGATGAGCCGAAGGCGGGGTTCGGGTGAAGCGGCTGCCACGACCATCAAGAGCTGATCGGCGTTAGCCACAATAATGCGCTCGAGGGTGTCCGAATCATCCCCACTGCGGCGCAGCACGGTGGATCGTTCATGAATGCGAACGATACGGCCCAGTGATCCCTGCGACCCTGAAGTGTCACCAACGATATCCACCAGATCCCCGGTCACGATCGCTTGAGTGCGAAGTTCCCTGGCGCG
>JAFMKX010000022.1:0-1603 GCA_017852615.1 Pontimonas sp.
GGCCAACCGTGGCACGCCCGGAGGGATTCGAACCCCCAACCTTCTGATCCGTAGTCAGATGCGCCGCGGTTGACCGGCAGACGATGAGTTCGACGCCTGGGTGTACCGAGATACGCCAAGGGTGTAGCCCTCTCCTTCGTGTTTCTTGCTTGTGGGCTGTGACGCAGTGGCGGTGGCAGATCTTTCCGCGGGTAATCCCTAGCCAAGTTGAGAGGGGTTGTGATGAAACTCCGCCATCGCACTGAGCCCCCAGTGAGTCACCTGCCATCAGGCCCGAGGAGAAAAAGAATTTCCGGTTGCAGTCGTCCTTTAGTCTTCGTCCCGACGGGCTTTCGACTTCTGCGGGGCGAACCAGGAGAGAACCGATGCGAGGATGCCCAGGCCTAACGCCCACCAAACAACCCCGGTCACCGTGGACAGCCATCCGAGAATCACACCGGGGGTGGCAGAAGCCAACACAATGAGAGTCCCCGTGAGGTGACGACCGCGGGTCTTGAGCACCCGACGCCAGCGCGCCACCAGGACAACCAAGAAGCCCGCGAGAATGAACCAGAGGGTCCACCAGGGTGCTAGGGGGACCAATGGAACAACGCGCAATGAAGGAGAATCTTCCACAACGACACCCATGTTCGCTGCCTTGACATAACCATCTGTGCCCACGCCTTGGACTTGCAAAGTGTGATTCCCGACCGGTATCAGCTCAGGATCAAGATTGAATTCCCCGTAGAAATTACCATCCTCGTCTATGGTGACCGACCCCACGAGAGTTGGCTCGGAGAAAAGGTAAACATCGGCTCTTGTCTTCGGTTTGAACCCCTTCCCGCTGACAACAGTCTCTTCATCCCGGACCAACTTCAGGACAAGTTCACCGTTCTCAGATGTGGACACAGCGCCGTCGTCGCTTGAAGCGATGTCGATTTCATAACCGTCGCCCGCAAAACCGAAGCCGCGGCCAGTGTTCTTGACTTGCAGAACTGTGGGCTTACCAGCCGAAGAACCCTGAAATTTTCCAGGCTCCAACTCAACAATTCCACCGTCTGACAGATCAACTTCAGGCCGCGGGTTTTCTTGTGGAATGTCAACCGCTACTTCGACCACAATCTGATTTCCGTTTTTGTCAACGGACACGAGTTGAAGAAGAGTCACGCCTACGGGCAGCGGGGTTTTCCCGGGCGCATTACGAAAGTTTCCAACCGCAGAGAAAGTTCCATCATCATTTACCGCGATGTCTGCGACCAGGACAAAATTACCCCCGTCAAGCGGCAGGAATGCTCTCGCCCTCGAATTTGGCTGCATTCCTGTCCCACCGAGAACCGCCGTGCGTTCTTGCGCGACACTGATCGTGGTTTTACCGCCTGCGTTTTTCGTCACAGACCCCCCCGGAGCTTCCACTGAGAAACCGAAACCGGAACTGGAACTGTCCAGGCGAAGAACACCATTGGAAGGTACCGTCGCTTCAAGCTCCACTGCTCTGCCACCAACCTTCAGGACAGGCTCCTCGGGGGCCTCTGAGGCCCTAAAAATTCTCAGGCCGTCGCCGATCGGTCTCGCCGGCGGGGCTACCGTGAGCCGGTATGGAGCAGTAGGCGCCGCCGGTGTTGCC
>JAFMKX010000022.1:1672-14368 GCA_017852615.1 Pontimonas sp.
GCACTAGGTGTTCCAGAAACACTATTTGAGACCAACGAAGCTCCGGTGGAATTAATTGCCTTTATGGAAATCGGATAACTCGTCCCATTAACGAGCGGGGTGGATCCATCAGAAGATAAAACCGTGACGGAAGCTGGGCTTGAAGTCAATGCGGGGGCGAATGCCCTGAAAGTTGACCCATCTGTCGAGTATGAGTAATTGGAAATTGCAGCTCCACCATTGTCGGAAGGTGGGGTGAACTGGATGGTGAGAGTCTTATTTCCAGCTCCAATGGATGAAATTACGGGAGGAAAAGGGGCCACACTGGCCGCCGGCGTACCGACGACTGCCGCACTAGCGACCCCCGAGAAGGAGCCCTTGCCTCTGACCTTTACCGAATATGAGACTCCATTAGTGAGGCCCGTGATTGTGATGGGACTGCTCGTACTTCCCGAACTTGACCAACTCGATCCATTATCGGTTGAGTACTCGTAGTCAGTGATGGCGAACCCTCCCGTTGCCGAAGGCGTATCGAACGCGACCAGGAGCCTTTCCGCCCCGGGGGCTATCGAAGTGATTGTGGGCGCTGTGGGCGCCCCTGCGATAAGCACTGACGAACTGTCAGACCACTCACCGACAGTCGGAGTTGCATCAATATCGCCTGTCAGGGAGGCGACCTGAAATTCATATTCTGTCCCGTTGGCGAGGCCAGATATTGTCAACTCCCTTGGTGTGGCATCGCCCCTAAAGTCGGCGCTGTGTGTAGTCCAAGAGCTCCCTCCGTCACTTGAATACCGAACCCGATATCCGGTAATTGTTCCTCCGCCGGAGTCGCCCTGCTCCCAAGCGACTGTTGCCGACGAGTCCGCGGGAGAGGCGGCGGGCGGGGAGCCGGCCGCCGCCGCCACCGCAGCCGCAACCGAAGCCAAGTCGGCAAGTGCACCTGCTGCGTAGTACCACGTGATAGATGTCGTCGCACCCGCTGCGAGGCTTCCCACAGGCAACACCGCAGCGTACGCACCGTCTCCCTGTTCGGTCACCGGAGCGGTGGACGGATCTTGGCTGTAAGCATTTTTGAAAGTGCAGCAATCGTTGATGGTGGTCGCCGCGTTAGGAGTTGTTGAATAGAAGAGAACTCCCTCCGCGCCAGAGGTGATTTGAATGGCGTTTGAAGAGTCTGATGAGCTACTAATCGCTTGGAAGCTACCGCCCACGAGATTACCCCGGGTTTTTGTAGGAACATCGCTGGTTCCGACGTAATCATCCTTAGTCCCAACCCAAATCATCACGTTGTCGATAGGGGAGGCTTCATTGTTCGTAATCGCGGTTGTGATTTCCACAAATGAAGCGTTCTGGCCGAGGGCGTAGGTGTTGGAAATACCGACGCTAGCCCCATTTAGGCTCACGTCACCGGTGGCCACGAGAGTTCCGTAACCGTAGTCAACCGCTTGCGTCGGGCTTCGCAAAGTCATCCCAGAATCGTCCACCGCCAAATTATTAATGCTTGTTAGCCCCTGGGTAGTGAAGCTGCCAGACTCAGGAACAGTGGCTCCGCTCCAATTTGATCCACCGGTGCCGCTTCCGAGAGTCATATTAAGACCGTAAGACGAATAAGTCAGCTTGTACCACTTCCCACTGGAAGCTTTGTAAAAAGGCTGCTCAAGCATGGCATTTGCGGCAACAGAGTCTACGTAGCTAAAAGAACTTGAGTTTGAGCCACCACCCCCAAACCGTAATTTTTCATTGTTGAGCATCACGTCAGGAACTACCGCATACGCGGCGACCGCGGACAAAGCCAAAAATCCGGCCACGAGACCAGAAGCCAGAACTCGAAAGACAGACGTGGTACGTGTCGTCATCGGTCTCTCCGCATCCACCACCTCAAACAAAGGTCAGGATAGCACGCAACCAGACCAGGGCCCTGTGCGTATCTAACAATTCCAGTCTCGCCCACTCAAGCTGACAGTCGCGGGGCCGGTGGTGTGTGGTTGCAGGACATAGGAATAAATCATTGCTCCAATTGAGCCATGAACAAAGCCCGGCTCATCATCACAGCACTCCGCACCGAGAAACTCACACAAAAGGTCACAGCTAAGCGATCCATCCGCCTACCCCACAATAAGACGACAGTCATCATGCCCGTCGAGACCCTCAAAGTCCGCGTCGTCAACCACAAAACCGGCGAACTCATCGGAGAACTCACCCTTGACCCCGCAAAGGGATTACCAGCCCCAGGAGTAGAAAAATACCCCGAAACCGTGGGTTCGGGGTATTCCGATGTCTTGCGACATCACATGGCGGTACCGGTGGGATTTGAACCCACGGTGGACTTTCACCCACACAACTTTTCGAGAGTTGCACCTTCGGCCGCTCGGACACGGTACCGGGGAAGAGTTTACACGGGCTCTCCGTGGCAAGTTTTCGCACCTGTGGGGTTGCTCCTGGGTTAGTCAGTCGATGCCCATAGGCTCAAGACATGGCAAAGACTGAGGCTCCCTACCGCTGTGATGAGTGTGGGTGGACCACCCTCAAATGGGTAGGGCGCTGCGGTGAATGCCAAACGTGGGGGACGGTTGTGGAAAGCGCCCAGCCCACCACATCATCCAAGCAAGCCAAAGCTGTCGCACCGGACGCCCTTCGCCTAGCACGGCCCATTACCGAACTGGATGGAACCAGCAGTGGTCACCAGCCCAGTGGCGTGGGGGAATTTGATCGAGTTCTCGGTGGGGGAATTGTCCCTGGTGCAGTGATTTTGCTCTCGGGCGAACCTGGGGTTGGGAAATCCACGCTGCTCCTTGATGTGGCCTCCAGGGTTGCCGCTGGAGGCAAGCGGGTTCTCTATGTCAGTGCCGAAGAGTCTGCTGGACAGGTTTATCTCCGCGCCTCGCGCACCAACGGTTTACACGAAAACCTCTTGCTAGCCAACGACACAGATTTGGGGTCAGTACTCGGTCAAATTGACCATGTCCAGCCAGAGCTTCTCATTGTGGATTCGGTGCAAACCGTCTCCTCGGGGCTCCTGGACGGGGCTCCCGGTGGCGTTGCTCAAGTTCGTGAAGTAGCAGCGACGCTTATCCGGGTGGCCAAAGAAACCATGTTGCCCATCATCATGGTCGGCCACGTCACAAAAGATGGCCAAGTGGCAGGACCTCGCACTCTCGAGCACCTCGTCGATGTGGTGTGTCAATTCGATGGTGACCCCCATACGTCCTTGCGATTTGTGCGCACATTGAAAAACCGTTTTGGGCCCACCGATGAGGTCGGGTGCTTTGACATGAGCGGTGAAGGGATTATCGAGATTCCTGACCCCAGTGAACTCTTTCGCTCCGGCACCAGAGAACCCGTCAGCGGCACCTGCACCACCATGGCCATGGAAGGCAAACGGGCACTCCCGGTGGAAATTCAAGCTCTGGTCATCCCCAGCTCCGCTCCGCAACCTCGACGCGTCGTCAACGGAGTGGAATCATCACGGGTTGCGATGCTCTTAGCAGTGCTGGAACGTCGCGGGGGCATTGCTGTGGCCTCGGCTGATGTCTACGTTTCCACCGTGGGCGGTATTCGAATCCACGAACCAGGGGCCGACCTTGCGATCGCACTGGCGATTGCAAGTGCCGCCAAAAATATTGCGCTGCCCCCGACCACCATCGCTATCGGGGAAATCAGCCTGGCAGGGGAAATACGTCCGGTGACCCAGGCAAACCAGCGTTCGTTAGAAGCCAAACGCCTGGGTTTCGAGGTGGTCTTGGATAAGTCAAACGTCAGTATTAGCCAAGCCCTGCAGAATGCGTTTTCAAGCAAGCCCGCTCGAGCACAACAACCGGTGAACTAGTCGAGCAGGAACTGCTTGGTCTGTGCTGACTGGAGATCACCAAGGTAAACCCTGAGGTGGTAGCTGGCACCGCCTCCGGGCATCGTGGGTCGCGCCGCGTCGTCGCACGTATCGGGAGTGGATCGCGTTCGATCCCATGCCAGTGCCATGGTGCCTTGTTCTTCGCCGGGGGCAAGCACCTGTTCGGCGGCAAGCGACGTCTTTTGACAGTCATCAGAAGCCCAAATCTGATCATCACCCGAGGTGATGACATAGCGCTGGACATCTGTCCCCACATTCACCGTGCACTCCACCGCCGAGGTGTTCTTGACCGTAAGCCACAGCTGAGGTGCTTGGCCCGGCGCATAAGTCGACTGGTCGGTCATCGCGGTGAGTTCGAGCTGGCTGGGTAAGCAATTAGGGGCAGCGATGACCTCAAGCGTCTCTTGCGCAACAGGTTCTTCGACCGGTGGTGTGCCACCAAAGCCTGGGCGGACAACAATCAACACCACAACGGCAATGATGACGAGCAAACCGCCAAAGACAACGGCCCGACGGCGCCAATACACCGATGCGGGAAGCGAGCCACCTGAGCGAGCCATACCCCTAGATTACGACTGCATCCCCCATTTTCCGGGGGTATGACTCGGCGAGCCTGAAGACAAATCCAGATTAGGCAAGTTTCTTAAACAACCTGGAGTTTCCCAACGTATTGGGCTTCACCCGGGCTAAATCTAAGAATTCGGCAACACCCTCATCAGGTGATCGCACCAATTCCGCATACACGGCCGGATCCACCGTCTCATCGTCATGAACGCTAAAGCCGTGGCTTTGAAAGAAATCCACCTCAAAACTCAAACAAAAAAGCCGGGTAAGGCCCAGTTGGCGAGCTTCACGCTCCAACTCTTCAATCAGAGAATGTCCAATTCCAAGGTTCTTCTTATCCGGTGCCACGGTAAGGCTGCGAATTTCGCCCAGGTCTTCCCAAAAGACATGGAGCGCCCCACATCCAAGAATTTCGCCCGCATCATCCACAGCGACAATAAATTCCTGGACCGATTCATACAGGACGACCAGATCTTTACCCAGCAACACTCGAGCGTCGACCAGCGGTTCCATCAAAGCCGCAATGGCTCTGATGTCCGCTGTTCGCGCACGCCGAAGCGTCCACGGGGTAGAAGAAGTATTCACCCCAAAAGAGTACTGGTTAGGATTCCAGAGCTGCCGCTTCGAGAGGCTCAACCTCACGCTTGCTAGAGGCAAACGTGAACTCTTCACCATCGAAATCAACGTCAACGTTCTGGCCTGGAGAAAGCTCACCCTGCAGGATGCGCTCGCTCAAGGGGTCCTCAACGTTTTGCTGAACAGCTCGACGCAGTGGTCTGGCTCCCATGGTGGGATCCCAGCCCAGTGTGATCAGTTGCTTCTTGGCTGCATCGGTCACACTCATCGTGATGTCACGATCGAGTAGGCGATCACCCAAACGCTTGATGAACAAGTGCACAATCTGCATCAACTCGTCTTCGGTGAGCTGCGGGAAGACGATGGTGTCATCAACACGGTTGAGGAATTCAGGTTTGAAGTTCTTCTTAAGCTCCTCGACCACCTTGGCCTTCATGGACTGGTAGCTAGCTTCAGCGTTACCTTCCAGGGTGAAGCCCACGGGGCCACCGGTGATGTCCTTCGTTCCCAAGTTCGTGGTCATGATGATCACGGTGTTCTTGAAGTCCACCACGCGGCCTTGACCATCAGTCAATCGGCCTTCTTCCAGTACCTGCAACAAGGAGTTGAAGATATCGGGGTGGGCTTTTTCGATTTCATCAAAGAGCACGACGCTAAAGGGCTTGCGGCGCACTTTCTCGGTGAGCTGACCACCGTCTTCGAAACCGACGAATCCTGGAGGGGCACCGAAGAGCCTTGAGACAGTGTGCTTTTCACCGTATTCAGACATATCCAGTGCAATCAGCGCATCCTCATCATCAAAGAGGAACTCCGCCAACGCTTTAGCAAGCTCAGTCTTTCCCACACCGGTAGGACCAGCGAAGATGAACGAGCCACTGGGGCGCTTGGGGTCTTTCAACCCAGCACGGGTGCGTCGGATGGTCTTAGAGAGCACAGAGATTGCTTGCTCTTGACCGATCACTCTCTGGTGAAGAGCCTTCTCCATGAACATCAAGCGGGCAGTTTCTTCTTCGGTGAGCTTGAATACGGGAATCCCGGTAGCAGCTGCCAAGACTTCAGCGATTACGCCTTCATCCACGACACCGCCGCCCGCGGCTTCACCGCTGCGCCACTTCTTTTCCAGCTGCAAGCGCTCACCCAGGAGAGTCTTCTCCTCGTCGCGCAGCGATGCGGCCTTCTCGAAATCTTGACCCTCGATGGCAGCTTCCTTGCGGGAGCGAACATCGGCGATTTTTTCGTCAAACTCACGTAGCTCGGGCGGGCTAGAAAGGATCGACAGGCGCAAACGAGCCCCTGCTTCATCAATAAGGTCAATGGCCTTATCGGGCAAGAATCGGTCCTGCACGTAACGATCGGAGAGGTTCACGGCAGCTTCAATCGCACCATCGGTGATCGAGACGCGGTGGAACGCTTCGTACTTGTCCCGCAGACCCTTCAAGATATTGATGGTGTGAGCAGGGGAAGGCTGGTTGACCTGCACCGACTGGAAACGACGCTCCAACGCAGCGTCTTTTTCAAAGTGCTTGCGGTACTCATCCAAGGTGGTGGCACCAATGGTCTGAAGTTCACCACGAGCCAACAGGGGCTTCAAAATACTGGCAGCGTCAATAGCTCCTTCTGCTGCTCCTGCGCCCACCAGGGTGTGGATCTCGTCAATGAAGACGATGATGTCGCCTCGCGTACGAATCTCTTTGGTGACTTTCTTCAAACGCTCTTCAAAGTCTCCGCGGTAGCGACTACCCGCAATCAGGGAACCCAAGTCCAAGGAGTAGAGCTGCTTGTCCTTAAGGGTTTCGGGAACGTCACCTTTGACAATGGCTTGGGCAAGACCCTCGACCACTGCCGTCTTTCCCACACCGGGTTCACCGACCAAGACAGGGTTGTTCTTGGAACGTCGAGACAAAATCTGCATGACCCGTTCCATTTCGCGCTCGCGGCCAATCACAGGATCGAGTTTTCCATCGCGGGCTGCTTGGGTGAGGTTGCGGCCAAACTGATCGAGCACGGCTGAGCCTTTATCGCCCGAGGATTCACCACCGCCCACGGACACTGGGTCTTTGCCCTGGTATCCGGAGAGAAGCTGAATAACCTGCTGGCGGACTCGGTTGAGGTCAGCACCTAGCTTCACCAAAACCTGAGCAGCGACGCCTTCGCCTTCGCGAATGAGTCCCAACAAAATGTGCTCGGTGCCGATGTAGTTGTGGCCGAGCTGCAGAGCCTCCCGCAAACTCAGTTCTAAGACTTTCTTGGCTCGCGGAGTAAAGGGGATGTGTCCAGTGGGAGCTTGTTGGCCTTGGCCAATGATTTCCTGAACCTGCTCGCGGACTGCTTCGAGCGAGATATCTAGGGACTCCAGGGCTTTCGCGGCAACGCCTTCACCCTCGTGGATGAGTCCCAACAAAATGTGCTCGGTGCCGATGTAGTTGTGATTGAGCATCTTGGCTTCTTCTTGCGCCAAGACCACGACACGACGTGCCCTATCGGTAAACCGCTCAAACATCTCTGATGCTCCTTAGTTAGGTCCTCGCCTAAGACACACTCGTTCTTAGGCTCGTGTTTCGAGAATAAGTGCTCAGAGTGCTCCGCGGGGCTGTGTTCGCCCCTAGCGTGAGGCCATTATCACGAGTAATCGACGCCTCGGAGTTATCCACAGATAACGCCAACAAGGCTCGTCTTAGAATGTGAGGGATGTCTAAAGCACCCAAGCGCTCCGCTTTCCCTCCCGCACGGGTGGGACTCTTGGTCATCCTGGCGGGGTTTGTTATCTATGGCATCACTGTGCTGGTTGGTTAGGACACTCTCGTGATCGAAAACTTTTGGGCCAATGCGGCTTTTTCCGTCATTCCCACCATTGTGATGGGCATGATTTTCTGGTTGGTGATGCGATCGATCCTGCGAGCTGACCGCGGTGAAAGGTCTATCTATAAAAAGATCGAAACCGAAGAGCGCGCCAAGCGAGGTCTTCCTCCGCTGGACTAATCCGCGAGCACACCAGCTCGGTCCTTGCGTGGGTTTATTTCACCAGGGGGAATAGGACTGTTTCTCTAATGCCCAGTCCGGTCAACGCCATGAGCAAGCGATCAATGCCCATGCCCATGCCCCCCGAGGGTGGCATGCCGTGTTCGAGCGCGCGCAGGAAATCTTCGTCCAAGCGCATGGCTTCCACATCGCCCTTGGATGCCAACTTGGCCTGTTCCACAAAACGTTCGCGCTGAATCACCGGATCAATGAGCTCGGAATATCCCGTGGCTAATTCAAAGCCTCGAACATAGAGATCCCACTTTTCCACGACACCGGGGATACTCCTGTGCTCGCGCACAAGCGGCGACGTGTCTATTGGGTAGTCAAAAACGAAGGTGGGTCGAGAAAGCGATTCGATGACAAAGTGCTCCCACAGCTCTTCCACATATTTTCCGTGCGTGGGCTGAGCGACGGAAATCTCTAAGCTCTCAGCCATCTCAGCCAGCTGCGCTACGTCAGTCTCAGGGGTGATGGTCTTGCCACACGCTTCACTCAAGCTTTCATAGAGTGACAAGCGGTCCCACTGGCCGCTGAGGTCATATTCGCTGCCATCAGCCCAGGTCACCACGTGGCTTCCTGAGACTGCCATCGCTGCGTTGTGCACCAGCTCTTGGGTCAGATCGGCCATTTGGTGATAATCGCCATAGGCCTGATACGCCTCGAGCATGGCGAATTCTGGACTGTGGGTGGAATCGGCGCCTTCGTTGCGGAAGTTGCGGTTAATTTCAAAGACGCGTTCAATGCCACCCACCACAGCACGCTTAAGGAAAAGCTCCGGGGCGATACGCAGGAACAAATCAGTACTAAAAGCGTTGGAGTGCGTCGTAAACGGGCGAGCACTGGCACCGCCGTGCAGGGTCTGCAACATCGGCGTTTCCACTTCAAGGTATTCGTGGCTGGCGAATGTCTGACGCAGTGAAGCGTTCACCGCAGCTCGCTGTGTCACCGTGGTGCGCGCCTGCTCGCGAACAATGAGATCCAAATAGCGCTGACGCACCCGGGTTTCTTCATTGAGTTCGCTGTGCAGATTGGGCAGGGGCATAAGAGCTTTCGCGGCAATAACCCACTGCGAGACCATCACCGAAAGCTCGCCCCTCTTAGAGGCAATGACCTCGCCTGAGACAAAGAGGTGATCGCCCAGGTCAACGAGGTCTTTGAGCGCTTCAAACGATTCCTCGCCCACTTCAGCAAAGGACACCATGGCTTGCAAGCGCTCCCCATTTCCTTCTTGCAAGGAAATAAAGGCCAGTTTTCCGGTGACACGCATGTGCACCACGCGCCCCGCGATTCCCACCTGGGTTCCCGTGGTGGCCTCTGGCTCTAAATCAGGGTGGTCTGCCCGGACCTGCGAGATAGTCGTAGTGATAGGGACGGCGACGGGATAGGGTTCCATCCCCAGCTCCACCATGCGAAGACGCTTCGCCAGACGAACAGCGTGCTGTTCGTCGAGATCTTCGCCCTCAACAGGGGATTCTGGCTGGTCCGTCATCGTTTTTCGCTCCGATATGTCTGTGGCAATACCCCGTAAGCCTACTGACCAAAGGCCAGGACCTGGTTGTCGATCAGCCTGGTCGCTCCGATTGTGGCTGCCACAATCATCAAACCCTCGCGGGGGTTAGTGCCTGGAGCACAAGGCTCAAAGGTCTCCGGGTCCACAATCTCGAGGTAGTCCACCTCAACACCCGGGGCGCTCTCCACATAGCTCCGTGCTTGTGCACGCGCCTGGTCAGCACTGGAGCACCCTCTGGCTATCTCGAGTGCCCGGGGAATAGCGAGAGCCCTCTGGTGTTCTTCGGCGGAGAGAAAAGCGTTCCGACTGGAGAGGGCAAGCCGGTCAACTCCCCGGATCGTGGGAACACTCACCACCTCCAGGGGAAGACCTTCCTGCTTCACCATGTGTCGAATCAGGAATAACTGTTGGGCATCTTTTTGTCCAAAATACGCACGGTCTGGACCCACTAGATCACAGAGCCTTGCCACGACCGTGAGCATCCCATCGAAATGTCCCGGCCGGGACAAGCCCTCAAAAAGCAGGCCCACTGGACCTGAGCTTTGGGTGGGCGTGGCCCCTGGGCCATCGGGATATATTTCCTCAACCGACGGCGCAAAAATGGCATCGGCCGAGGTGGTCGATAACGCGAGAGCATCCTGGGTCAGTGAGCGGGGATACCGATCAAAATCTTCCCCTGCCCCAAATTGCAAGGGATTGACAAAAATACTGACCACGACGCGATCTGTTTCGCTCGCTGCTGCCTCCACGAGCGCCAGGTGTCCTTCGTGGAGAGAGCCCATGGTGGGAACAAAGCCAATGCTCTGGCCTTTCTCACGCCACGATTGCGTGAGTTCTCTCAGCTGCGCAGCACTCGAGACGATGACCGGCGTGGTCATTGCTGACCGCGTTCCACGTCATTACCCGCCACGGATCGAAGTGCGTTATCGACACTGGAATTGACCAGGGCTGAGAGAACAACGCCGGGATTAGTGATCCCCGCGCTTTCTAACCGACTCGCTGCTTCGGCAATGGTGGTGTGGGAAAAACTCGTGGCCAACGCAATCGCACTGGCGACCAAGGAGCGATGCTCATCCTGAACACTCAATGGTTCCATGCCCATTTCCACGGCCAAGGCTGACGCAATCGGTGCCGCTACCGGAGGCGATCCCACGACGCACCATGCCTGGGACATGCGAGCGATATCCATGCTGGTCCCGGTGAATTCCATCAGCGGATGCAGCGTGAGGGGAATCACACCCGCTTCGGTGGCGGAGTCAAGCACGTCCAGACCGTGAGAAATCGAGGTGTGGGCCACTATTTGGCCTCGGCGCCATCCGTGTGCTTTGGACACGCCCTCCACAAAGCCGGCTACTTCGGAATCAGGTATCGCGATGATCACTAATTCGCTCAGGGCAATAATTTCCAGGGGTTCCTTCAGTGCAACGCCGGGAACTACCGCGTGGAGGCGATCGGTATCACCATCGGAGGGTTTGGTAATCCCCACCAGAGCATGGCCGGCTCCCGCTAGCGCCTGGGCGAACACCGGGCCTACTTTGCCAGCGCCAATGACGCCAACACCGAGTCGTGTGGGATTCATGCGGAAGCACTCGAGCGTTTCGATCGCGTGCGGGCGCCCTGACCGATAGCGCCCACCATCCGAGCATTGGTCTGCTCCCACCACGTCATCACTTCATTCTCGTCCACAGCGAGAACTCGGGTGGGAACTGGGCCGGACACACTGTGCAGGGAAAAGCTCCTGAGGCCAAGAGCCCTCTGCCAGGGCCCTCTGCCCACACCCGCACTTTGAATCCGCTCCAGGGGAACTAACGCCAGGCGCTTGACCCACACACCCGTTCGCACAAAGACGACCCCGTGGGAATACAAAGCTGCGTTGACTCCCCAACTCAAGGGAATGCGAAAGCGAGCTCTCGAGGGCGAGGTAATACTCTGAGCCTTCGAATCAGCTGGCCACACCCGATGCGGTTGGGATAACACGGTGTCGATTAGTTCCCCCGACGAGGAATCTGCCAAGGAAGGCAGACACAACTGCACCACGCGGTGCATTTCCGCGGCGGTAGCCACCGGGAGGATGAGTTCGTGTGCGGGGGCCTTGTTGGTCTGCGCACCAGGTGTCGATGCGAGATTGGCGTGGATGCGCCACCACCCGAACACCCGCCACGGCCAGGGTTGCGAGATTCCCAGGGCATGAATTCGAGGGGGTGGAATTGTTTCCACGCTGGTCGATAACAAGCCCAGGGACACTCGAATGTCGCCCTCGAGCGAATCAATCGTGAAATTTCCCACCCGTAAAAATCGATCCGCTAGATAGAAAACATAAACAAAAAGTGCCAAGACCACCGCAATCCACGGTGCGAGCTCGCCGACCCAGACCGCGAAGATGCTCACGCCGGTAATGACACTGCCCAACACAATCGTTTCCACGCTCATCACCAGCGAAGCAAGGTATCGAAACAGTGACACTTCGACTTCGCGGGTGACAAGCTGAGCAGCAGGCTCGTGCTCGCCCGAACTCGAGGGTTCCAAAATTTCGCGACGAATTTCTTGGGCGAGCTGGTGGGGCAAATACGCCAACACCAGATTCGCGTCATTTCCCGCTGCTTGAATGTCTAGCTTGGCCAAACCAAATAACCGGGGAATGAGCGGACGTCTCACCCCAATGGTGTTGACCCGATCCCGCCTAGCTTGTCGAGATTTTTTAGCGATAAGGCCCTTCGTGACTTCAATAACCTCGCTGTCCATCCGAACCAAATGAACACGCCACTGTAACCAAAACACCACACCCACTATGGCGAGGAGAACCACAAGGCCCAGGGCGACGAGCGCGAGGGAATCAGCAATTAGGTCGACAATAAAAGAATCGGGCTCCTGGTCGACAACCCCGATAAAGCCCAAGAACAACGGCAAAATGATGCTCTCCCACAGGGCAGCAAAAGCGGCAGCTAACAGGGAGGCAAACACGACGCCCCCTTGCAAGAGAGGGGTCACAGGGTGGAGTCGATACCAGGACCCATCAGCAAAATCGCGTGCGTGACGGACCACGGGCCGTGTCACCATTAGAGGCCAGCCCGCCTAGTTTCTGCCACCGCAATCAATTCATCACGTAATTGTTGCGCCACGGAAAAAGGCAATCCAGGAATGACCACCCCGGTCGTGGCCGCTGCGGTGACCAGTCGAAGTTCTGCCAATCCCAACA
>JAFMKX010000022.1:15167-16524 GCA_017852615.1 Pontimonas sp.
GTGCTGGCTTTGGTGTGGGTCATGGGGTCTCGACTGGCAAAGCAGCCAGTAGCTGGGACACGCGTCCGTGTCCAGGAATTTCTGCTTCGGGATCAATTTCCACCCAGGGCTCCAACACAAACCGGCGCTCGTGTGCTCGAGGGTGCGGAAGAGTGAGATCCGCGGTAGCGAAGATGTCGCTGCCATAGGTGATGAGATCGAGATCCAGTGTCCGATCTGCGTACGTCACCCCGTCTCGGCTACGACCATGAAGGGTTTCAATCGCTAAGAGGTGCTCCAGGGTCTTTTGCGCCGACCAGGCAGAATCCACTAACAACACTTGGTTGAGATACCGAGGCGCCTCTGGGTTGGGGCCATCTAATCCCAACGCTTGAGTTTCGTGCAGCGATGAAGCTGCCACCAGGTGGAAACCTTCCGTGGCGGCAATATCAGCAGCCGCCTGATACGCAATATCTTCGCGATCACCAAGGTTGGATCCCAGCGCCACCACACAACGATTCCAGCCGGATTCCATTAGGCCCCCCGTTCACGGCGCATGGTTACCGAGGCATCCGCAACGGACACCTCCATGGGAGCGTGAGGTTTGTGAATCGTCACGGTGGTAGCTAAGGCCTGGTCACATTCCAACACCGTCGAGATCACTCGCTGACACAGCGTTTCCAACAAATTCACCGGATTGCCCGCCACCGCTTCGTGAATTCGCGATGCCAAGACACCGTAATCAAGGGTGTCGGCGACCTCGTCGGATTGGGCAGGTGCCGAAGCGTCGTATTCCACCTCAACATCAACGACAAAGGTTTGACCCTCTGCCCGCTCATGGTCAAAAACCCCATGGTGGGCAAAAACTTCTAAGCCACGAAGGGAAATCACATCACGCATGCTTGATTCCATGCGATAAAGACTGCCAGACATCGAGGGCCTCGCGGTGGGCTCTCACGTTATGCACCCGAAGCGCCCACACTCCCTGAGCTGCCAGCAGTGCGCCAAGCGTTGCCGATACCGCGTCACGCTGTGGTGGAAGGTGGTCCTTCGGGAGTAAAGCTCCGAGAAACCTCTTGCGAGAAGCCCCGATCACAGCTCGTTGAGTGGTCCCGATTACCGCGGAGACATCAGCTAACAACGCCCAGTTGTGGTCCGCGGTTTTCGCAAAACCAAGACCCGGGTCCAGGATGATCCGATCACGTTGAATGCCAGCATCCAGTGCGGCTCCGAGGCGCTGCTGAAGCTCGCGAGCTACGTCGGTGACCACATCGTCATAAACGGCCGCTTCGTCCATCGATTCACTGTGCCCTCGCCAGTGCATCATCACGTAGTCGCAATCGCTCTGGGCAATCAAAGGCACCATTGCCTCATCAGC
>JAFMKX010000092.1 GCA_017852615.1 Pontimonas sp.
CTAACTTGGCTAACTCCCCCAGGACGGAAACGTAGCAAGGGTAACTGGGCTCTGGCGGGTGCGCGGGGAGTCTTCTTAGTTCTCTCACCGCGCCGTATTGTTGAGACGTGGCAACGAGCATCTACATCACCTCTGTCGAGGGCTTCTCAGGGAAGTCAACGGTGGCGCTGGGAATCCTGGATGCACTGCGGGCCAAAGTAGATAAAGTCGGGGTTTTTCGGCCCATTTCCCACTCGCATGCAAAGCGGGACTACGTATTGGATCTCCTCCTCGACCACGACGATGTCAATCTTGATTATGACCAATGCATCGGGGTGACCTATGACGATGTGCATGCGGACCCAGACGCAGCTCTGGCCGTCATCGTTGAAAAATATCGAGCGGTGGAGCGCCAGTGCAATGCTGTGGTGATTCTCGGATCTGACTATACGGATGTGGGTAATCCCACCGAGTTTGAATTTAATGCACGAATCGCTGCCAATATCGCAGCTCCCATAGTCATGGTGGTGACGGGTCGAGACCCACACGGTCCTGTGGGTGCCAGTGGAACTATGTCAGCGCGTACCCCGGCCGATGTCCTGAGGGTTGTCCAATCGGCTATGGGAGAGATTCGTGCGCATCACGCAAGTGTTATATCCGTAGTGGTCAACAGGGCTGACGCTAGCGCTCAGGAAGAGGTTCTGAGCCACATTTCAGCCCTTGACCCCCAGGTGTATTCGACCTTGATTCCTGAAGACGCATTCTTGGTTGCCCCCACAGTGCGCAGTGTGATGTCTGCGATTGAGGGCAGTCTGATTCGAGGTGACGAGCAGCTTCTCGATCGTGAGGCGTTGGGCGTGATGGTGGGTGCGATGTCAGTGGAGCACATCATCGCCCGGCTCAAAGAAGGATTTGCCATTCTTATCCCGGGGGATAGAACTGATGCCATTTTGGGCGTCTTGATGGCCCATCACAGTGACAATTTCCCTAGCCTCTCGGCATTGATTGTCTACGGGGGCTTCCCCCTTTCCGAGCAGGTCCTCTCGCTAATTTCCGGAATTGATCATCACATTCCGATTATCTCCACCGACTATGACACCTATGAATCAGTGCTCCATGTGGTCTCTGCCCGGGGGCGTTTTGCCGCTGATTCGCAGCGAAAATATGACACTGCACTCCAATTGTTCACACAGAATGTCGATACCGAAGAAGTTCTCTCGCGGATGAAGATCACCACCTCCGAGGTGGTGACTCCGCTGATGTTTGAGTATGCCTTGATGGAGCGAGCACGGGGCAACAAGAAACATATTGTCCTGCCCGAAGGCGATGATGATCGAATCATTAGAGCAACGGCGACACTGCTCTCACGCGATGTCGCCACCATCACGCTGTTAGGAGATGAGTCCCGCATTCGAGCTCGTGCTTCAGAGTTGGGCGTGGATATCGATAAGGCATCGGTCATTTCTCCCCACGATGCAGATCTTGTGACCCGGTTTGCCGAGGAGTACGCGGTGTTGCGTGCACATAAAGGAATGACAGTGGAGGACGCCAGGGACATCGTCACTGACGTGTCCTACTTCGGCACCATGATGGTTCATTTGGGTTTGGCCGATGGGATGGTCTCCGGCGCAGCTCACACCACCGCTCACACCATTCGACCCAGTTTTGAAATCATTAAGACCGCGCCGGGTGTCTCTGTGGTCTCCAGTGTGTTCTTGATGTGCCTGGCAGATCGCGTGCTTGTCTATGGCGATTGCGCGGTGGTTCCCGACCCCACTGCCGCACAACTAGCCGATATTGCGGCCTCGGCCGCAGCCACTGCCAGACGGTTTGGGATTGAGCCTAAGGTGGCAATGCTGTCGTATTCCACCGGCGAATCAGGTCAGGGAGTTGACGTGGACAAAGTCCGCGAAGCCACTCGTCTGGTGCGAGAGAGAAAACCTGACTTTCCTATTGAAGGCCCTATTCAATATGACGCGGCAAGCGAGCCCAGCGTCGCGGCATTGAAAATGCCCGGTTCTGAAGTTGCAGGGATCGCCACGGTCTTTATATTTCCCGATCTCAACACGGGAAACACCACCTATAAGGCTGTGCAACGCAGTGCTGGTGCGGTGGCGATTGGCCCTGTGCTTCAAGGCCTCGCCAAACCCGTCAATGATCTTTCCCGCGGAGCAAGTGTTCGAGACATCATTAATACGGTTGCCATCACGGCGATCCAAGCCCAGGTGCCATCGTGAAGCAGATTCTGGTCATCAACGCGGGATCCTCCACCATCAAATGGAAAATTGTGGACCCTGGCACGGGGGACAGCACGTATGGGGGAACCATTGATGATCTGCGGGGCTCCCAGGATTATCTCTCCGCGTTCCAGGTTTTATTGAATTCCCTCCCAGAGGCCATCGAGCTTTCGGCCGTGGGACACCGTGTTGTTCATGGTGGTGAGCAGTTTGTGTCTCCTGAGGTGATCACTGATTCACTAGAAGAAGCAATCGAAGCGCTCATTCCGCTTGCACCACTGCACAATCCAGCGAATCTGGCGGGAATTCGAGCCGCCCGGGCAGCGCTACCGCACCTCAAGCACGTCGCTGTATTTGATACCGCTTTTCATCACACACTGCCCGAAGCTGCCTCCACATTGGCAATTCCTCGCGATCTCGCTGGGCAATGGGGACTGAGAAAATACGGTTTTCACGGAACCAGTCATTCTTTTGTGAGCAGGGCCGCCTCCGAGATGCTCGGTGGCGAGAGAACGTCACACCGCATCATTTCGCTCCACCTGGGCAATGGATCCTCAGCTGCCGCTATCAAGGGCGGGGTGTGTATCGAGACTTCTATGGGCTTTACGCCTCTGCAAGGCCTCGTGATGGGTACTCGATCCGGCGATCTTGATCCCTCTGTGGTGGGGTTCTTGAACCGCAATGCCGATCT
>JAFMKX010000093.1 GCA_017852615.1 Pontimonas sp.
GTTACCGGTACAGCAATGAGCAGAGCGTGCCACACGAGCGCAGGAATCTTCCCCATCCAGGCAATCGCCCGCCTAGTCGCGCCGAGGGCTCGACCGGCAACAATACCCCCCACAATGGCCAAGGCCCAATAAATGGGAGTCATTCCTTCGGCGAGCACAATGAGTAAGAGCCCCAAGCCTGCTAATAAACCAAAGCGTTGCACAGCATCCAGGATGCGAGCCCCCCAAGGTTGTTTGTTTTCCACCGGTTGGGTTGAACTGGAGCTCGCCGCGGAAATCCAGAAGGCAAGGCCGACAATCGAGGCGCCGACGAGCCACAGTTCTTCTGCCGGGAACCGACCCACCAAAAGCAGGGTGAGGTTGACTTCAATAATTTCCCAGCGTCCGGTCACAAACACGAAGGTGGCCAACGCCCACACCACATAGACCGCGAGGGCACCAAAAACCAGGGAGAGAATCCCATCCCACCAGGATCGGAAGAGATTGCGCCGCATCCAGGTCATCATCGCTCCACCAGAGCCAATCTGCGGTTGAAGAAGTTAACAACCACGCTGGTGATCAACGAAATGGCCAAATAGACCAAAAGGGTCAGGGTGAAAGCCGGCACTGCCGGGGATCCGTTACCCACGGTGATTTGGGCAATCTGGGTGAGCTCGAAGTAGCTAATGGTGGCACCCAGGGATGAGTTCTTGATGAGGTTGAGGTACTGGTTTCCCACGGCGGGCATGGCAATCCGGAAAGCCTGGGGGAGGATCACCAAGCGCATCTTGACCCCGGGCTTGAGAGCAAGAGCGTCCGCTGCTTCTCCCTGACCACGGGGGACAGCCATGATCGACCCACGGACAATTTCCGCAATATGGCTGCTGGTGTAAATCACCAGGGTTACCAACAAGGCGAAGAACGAGGGGTCTAGTCGAAAGCCCCCGTCGGTGGCGCGGTCATCGACGAAGGGCAACGTCACGGTGTAGCCCAAGGCAACCCAGCCGCTGAGGGCAATCAGGGCAAAAACAGCCAACGCGTAGAGACCAGCGCGAGCCGGTTTACCCGTGGCGTCAGAGATCCTGGCTCGAATCTTTCCCGTAGCCCACGCAGCCAGAATCGCTGCAGCACCAACAGCAAGGAGGATGGGTGCCGAGCCGATGAACCAGGGAATGGCGATACCGCGGTTAGAGATCACAAAAAGATCCAGCGGCAGCCAGGCCTCTTCAATCCGGGGGAAGGTTTGTAAGACCACCGCGAGGTTCATAAAGGTCAACAACAACAGAAGTGGGATATTGCGGATGACCTCGACGTAGGCAGCGGCAATCGTGCGCACCAGAAAGTTTTTGGAAAGCCGGGCAATACCGACCAGGGTGCCAAGAATTGTCGCGAACACTATGCCGGCAATAGCGACTTGCAATGTGTTGAGAAAGCCCTGGTAAAAGGCATCCCGAACAGGTGCGCTTTGATCTAAGTCGTTGCCGGGAATGGTGAAGTTGGAGGGGTTATCGAGAAACCGCAAGTTAGTGGGAATGCTGCTCTTGGCAACGTTGGCTTGGTAGTTGCCGTAGAGCCAGAACAACAGCGCGAACACCAGCGCCAGAACGACGAGCTGGAACGCCCATCGAAGTACTCGAACGTCCCGCCAGAAGGGGACGCGAGTGGGGGCGCTGGGGAGAGAGCTCATAACAAACTCCCTCCCCAGCGGACCACTATGTACGAACCTACGTTAGCGCTTTAGCGGAACGGAGGTGCGTAGAGAAGTCCACCATTGGTCCACAGTGCGTTAACACCGCGCTCCAATCCCAGAGGGGTCAGGTGAGCTTCGAAGATCTCGCCATAGTTTCCAACTTGCTTGACCACTTGGTAAGCGAAGTCGGTAGGCAGGCCGAGACCTGGATCGAGAACGGCAGAGCCATCGTCGGTGACGATTTCGACACCGAGGAAGCGCTGAATGCTGACATCTTCAGAAGTCAAGAAGTCATCCACGTTGGCGCTGGTGATGCCGAACTCTTCAGCCTGAATGGTGGCCAAAATAGCCCAGTTGACAACCTGTGCCCACTGAGTGTCACCATCGAGAACTGCAGGAGCCAAAGGCTCCTTCGAGAAGACCTCAGGCAAGATTTCCAAAGCGTCTGCACCGTCTGGGTAGGCGGAGCGGAAACCGGTCAGCTGGCTGACGTCAGAAGACCAACCATCACACTGGCCAGCAATAAATGCTTCCAGGATCAAGTCGGTCTCGTCGAAGGAACGAACTTCCCAGTTGAGGCCGAGTCTGGAGGATTCCAGAGCAGCGTTACCTTCTGTGGTGGTTCCCTTGGCGACACAGACAACTGCGCCATTCATGTCATCCACGGATGCGTAGCTACCAGCGGCAACCATCATGCCCTGGCCGTCATAGAAGTTTGGCTGCAAGAAGGTTGCGGCCTCTCCACCATCACGAGAAGCGGTCCAGGTGGTGTTACGCACCAAGACGTCGATGGAACCGTTCTGCAAAGCAGTGAAACGGTCAGCCGTTTCCAGGTCAACCATTTCGACGGCGGTAGCGTCACCCAGAACTGCTGCAGCAATAGCCTTACAGAAGTCAGAGTCGAAACCCTCGTGCTCGCCGGCCTCAGTGAGGACTGCGAAGCCTGGGAGGGCGTCACGGGTACCACAGCGAACAACGCCGGCTTCTTTAACCGACTCGAGAACTGAACCAGCAACTGCAACGGTTTCCGTGGCAGTGGTTTCTTCAGTTGTCGTGGTTGCTGCGGTTTCGGTGTCATCAGCAGCAGCACAGGCGCTGAGGACCAAAGTCATGGCCGCAAGAGCGCCCACGAGTGCAACAGATTTTTTCATTGATATTTCCCCTTAGGTAAATGAAGCACACCTCTAGCAAGGAGAAATTGTGTCTCTCCCCGATGAGTTGTACATC
>JAFMKX010000001.1:0-10263 GCA_017852615.1 Pontimonas sp.
CGAACCTTCACGGCGCGACGCTCGGTCCACACTCCAGTTTGCTCGGGTGATTCTTATTGCTCGCGCAGAATGGCGCTGACATAGTCGTAGGGCCCGGTGAGGGCTTTATCAAGCTCCACGGTGCTCAGAATCACTAACCATTCCCCAGGCCCTGTTTGCACGGCTCCCGGGTCTAGGTAGTTTCTGTCCGAGGATTCCAGCAGAGGTTCGGGCGAAATGTCCCACACTTGCCCGTCACGGGAGCGCGCTAGGAAGATTTTTTGGGGCAAACGCTGGGGAGCAGGCGTTGTGGAAAGTAAGGCAACCCAATCTCCGTCTTCTGCTCGCACGATGTAGGGGTCAACATATCCATCGCTGATCACAAAACCGTCGTTGGGGGTGAAGGTGAGCCCATCGCCTGAGCTGGCAGTGCGCAACACTTCCCAGTTTTCGCCTTCGACTTCATCCACCCACATCATCATGATGGTGCCATCGGGGGCGACGTAGGTGTCGGGGACACCCCAGGCCATTCCTGGTTTGTCTTGTCCAATCCCTGTGGGTTGCGCCGGGCTAAACGTCTTCAGGTCGCCCGAGGTGGCCACCATCACGGTCTTCTTCACGCTGGAGGGGTCAATGGGCGTGGGTTCCATCGGCTTTCCGGGTTCCCCTGGTTCTCCCGGTGGGACATCAAAACTGACAAAGTACAGCAACCAAGAACCATCGGGGCGCTGAACCAGCGAATAATCACTTCCCATCGGAAGGGATATACCCGGATCTGGGGTAAATGTTGTCCCATCAGCGGAGCGATACACCTTGTCTTGGCTCATCGTTGTCGCTAAAAGCAGGAAATCGCCATCGGCGGTGTCGATAATTTCGGGGGAGACCCCACCAATACCCAGGGACTCACCTAGCTCCAGGGTGAACACGCTTGAATCGGAACCCTCTGCCACCGACTCCGTGGATTTACTTTCCGCGGGCTCGGCGGATTCCTGAACGGGTGTGGATGCGCAGGCGCTGATCACCAGGCTCAGTGCTGCAAGTACTGCACCAGGCCCGCTGCGGCGGAACATGTTTTTCACGAGCAAAACATTAGTACTGCTTCTGCGCCGGGGAAACCCCAGGGCGAGTGAGACCGCTGGCTATCCCAGTGCAGCGAGACGTTCCTCGGCTGCTTCTTGAGAGGCGCTCTTATCCCGAAGCGGGATTTCCTTGATGAACCAGCTGATCGCAAAACCCACCACCAACACCACTGCCGCCCAGAAAAAGACGTCCAGGCTGGCTTCGACAAAGCCCATACGAAAAGGTGCCGTGAGGCGGTCATCTGCGCCAATGAGGAAAGAGCTATCCGAGGTGAGTGCACCCTCAGCGCTCCCGGATTGCAACGAAGAGAGGAGGGCTTGGTTATTCGGATCAGCCAACACAGCCGGGTCCTGGGTGGCGCTCGAGAGCTCGGACATCACAGTGGGGTTGGCAAAGGCCTCTGTCACGGTTTCTTCCAGGCGACTAAAGAGGATGGAGAGAAAGACTGCCACCCCTAGAGTGCCACCCATTTGGCGAAAGAAGGTGGCTGAGGAAGTGGCCACTCCAATATCCCGGGCTGGCACTGAGTTCTGGCTGGACACCATCAGGGTCTGCATCAGTTGTCCCAAACCCAAGCCGACGATAACCATTCCTGCGGAGACCATCCACAAGGGTGTGGCGGCATCCAAAATGAGGAAGAAGTATCCATAGCCCAGCGTCAAAATCGCGGTACCCAGGTTCATAAAGATCTTGTACTTGCCTGTTCTGGAGGTGATTCGCCCCGACAGCGTCGTCGCCGTGGCCATGCCCACCACCATGGGTAGCATCAGCAGCCCCGATTGCGTCGGGGTGACGCCATAGGCAATCTGAAGAACCAAGGGCAAAATAATCATTCCGCCAAACATCCCAATTCCCACGATAATCCCGAGAATTTGAGTAAGGGCGAAGGTGGAGTTGGTGAACAGAGTAAGTGGAATCAGGGCGGCCTCACCCATGGCGCGTTCGATGAAGATGAAGGCGGTGATACCGATCACACTCGTGGCGTAGTAGGCCATAGCGATGGGGGAGGTCCATCCCCACTCCCGGCCTTGCTCGGCGACAATCAGCAGGGGAACAACGCCGAGGATGACCGTAACAGCGCCCCACCAGTCAATTTTTTGTGGCCTGGGGAAATGAGGAACGTGAAGAAACGTGACCACCATGATCAAAGAAATGATGCCAATCGGCAGATTGATGAGGAACACCCAGCGCCAGCCATCAATCCACAAGATGCTATCGATGCCCGCAAACAAACCGCCTACCAGTGGGCCGATGACGCTCGAGGTCCCAAAAACCGCAAGGAAATATCCCTGATACTTCGCCCGTTCTTTGGGCGAGACGATGTCAGCGACAATCGTGAGGGCTAGGGAAAACAACCCACCCGCACCTAATCCTTGAAGGCCTCGATAGGCCGCCAATTCATACATTGTTTGAGCAAATCCAGAGGTTACCGAACCCACCACAAAGATGGAAATAGCAATCATAAACAGGGGTCGACGGCCAAAAATATCGCCCAATTTGCCATAAATGGGGGTGCTAATCGTGGAGGTAATCAGATACGCGGTGGTTGCCCATGCCTGCAGGGCCAAACCATCTAAGTCATCGGCGATGGTGCGCATGGCGGTTCCCACCACAGACTGATCCAACGCTGCTAAAAACATTCCCGACATCAGCCCCGCAAGCACCAGCATGATCTGGCGGTGGCTCATCACTCCCGTGGCTGCCGCTGCTTTGGCTCGATCGGTCCTAGATTCTTTAGCTTCTGACACGACTCTCCCTCGTTTAGCGCGCCTTATAGCTTCTGTGATGAATGCTATGAACCAGCTGGACGCTGTGGGTGAGGATCCTCACCCGGTGAAACCCTCATATCTTCCAACCCTCAGGGGAAGGAAGATATTCCCCTACGGGCGGGGACTCTTTTTCTTCTGGGGTGCTGGTGTCTCTGGGCGTTCCTCATGGCGCTCGCCTCGCACGCGTCCCGCATGGGCCACGGCGGTGGGGTCACGCCTGGATTTGATCAAACTAGCGATGACGGAAACGAGCAAGATCGCTCCAATGACCCACAGGCTCAGGCCGGTCTCGATTTTGGGAACAATCGGCCACTCTTCGTGAGCGAAGAGCAGAATCAGCTTGACCCCAATAAATATCAAGATGAACGACAGGCCCAGGGAGAGATAAATCAGCTTGTCGAGCAAACCTTTCAAAATGAAATACAACGCTCGAAGGCCCAAGAGCGCAAAAGCATTCGCCGAAAAGACCAAGAACGGTTCTTGGGTGACTCCAAATGTTGCGGGGATGGAATCAAGGGCGAAGAGCAAGTCGGTGGACCCGATAGCAATCATGACCAAGAACATCGGGGTGGCAAGACGCTTACCATCGCGCTTGGTAAAAAGTTTGGTTCCGTCGTATTCCTCTGTGAAGGGAGTAATCCGTTTGACCTGTCGAACAAAGAAATTGTCGGAAGGGTCGGGGTCTTCGTCCCAGTGGCGCATGAGTCCAATCCCCGTCCAAATGAGGATGGCGCCAAAAATGACAAAGGTGAAGGCAAAGTAGGCCAAGGCGGCGGCGCCGATGGCGATAAATATGGCGCGCAGCACCAGAGCCAACAAAACACCCACCAACAACACTCGCTGTTGGTATTTCGAGGGAACCGCAAATTGGGTCAAGATAATCGCGAAGACAAAGACGTTGTCTACGCTCAGAGACTTCTCCACGAGGTAGGCGGCAAAGTATTCCGTGGTGTAGAGGGCGCCAGCATCAAACCAGACCCACACGCCAAACAAAATTGCTACGGCGACATAAAAAATTGACCACCAGGCTGCCTCGCGGAATCCGACATCGTGTGGTTTGCGACTAAACGTCAACAGGTCTAGTGCCAGCAGCGCTGCAATCACGCCCAGCACTGTGGCCCATTCCACTAGCCCTACATCCATGCCGACTCCTTAGCCCGCTGCCGGGACACCCGCTGGTGGAACAGTCTAAAGTTTTTCTCTGTTAACTTGCCTCACCCTATCCACCGCGGGGGAGGCTTTAGGCTTATGTCATGACCAACCATGATGAGCGAAACGCGCAGCGATGGCGCATCATTGGCTGGATTATTGCCGCCCTGGCCTTTGTCGTGGTAGCTGGGCGTCAGATACTCGATCTCGTCACCGGGTGAGCTAATTACCCCGTTTGTTTGACAGGCTGCGTGTCGGCCCTGGGCACCCACGGAATGATGACGCTGGTGCGCTGCTGATATTCGCGATAGGCGGGGTACTTCGCCAACGTCAAGGATTCAGTAAACCTGGTGGAGCCGATAAAGAGGGCTGTGAGCAACAGCGGCCCCACCGCACTCCAGTGCACGAGGGAGCCGCTCACAAGAGCACCGAAACCCCAGATGACCCACCACTGTGATTGTTCAGCGAAAAAATTAGGGTGCCGGGAAAAACGGAACAATCCGGTGTCCAAGAAATCCTGTGCCGGCTTCGCGCCTGCCTCGCGGGCGTGGGCTTTGGCCTGATGAAAATTCCACTGTTGCTGGTCCGCCACCGTTTCCATAACCAGTAACCCGAGGAACAAGATCGTCAACAGCAGCTGAAGAGGACCAAAGGCCTCACTGGGTGCTTCGAGTACCACCCAGGCTGGGACCGTGATCAGCCATACCAAGACGTTTTGAAAAATGACGATGAAGAAAAGATTGAATACCTGGTATTGCCACGGTTTCATGGCCTCCTTGAGCACAGGCCAGCGATAATCTTCTCCCCCTCTTTGGTAACCGCCCTTACGCCAGAAGTTAAAGGTCAGACGAGCACCCCAGGCAGTAACCAGTACAAACATGACGTTGACCACGGGGTGAGTGAAACCCGCGGCGCCGGCAAAAATGCCGAGATAGAAGATGGGGGCAATCGACCAGGAACGATCTACCCAGGACGAATTTCCGGTGATCAGGGAGGCCACCCAGGTGAACGCGCACACGGCGGCGCAGGCAAGAAAAGACAGCATGAGCGGATCGAACATCACGAAGACTCCTTTGTTTTCCGTGCTGACGATAGTAGCGAGGATGGCGTGGCTCTTGCGCGCGGGACGCGCGCTTTTGACCGGCCCTGGGATAGCCTCAAAGCGTTTTTAGTCAGACATATTCCAGGGAGAAGTAATGCGGATTAAGGTTCTGCGCCTCCTCCTCGATGCCATCCGAGGCCTGCTCATTGGACTAGCGGAAATCGTGCCCGGTGTTTCGGGTGGAACGATTGCCTTGATCACCGGGGTCTACACCACCATGATCGACGCGGCGTCCCATCTTGTGCAGGGCCTGCTCCAGGGTGTGAGGGGCCAAGGCTTGGCCATGATGAGTCTCTGGCGCAGGCAGCCATGGCACATAGTGCTGCCGGTGCTTATCGGCATGGCGATAGGTATTGTCGCGGGTGCGGCGCTCTTGGAGCCTGTGTTGGAGGGTTACCCGGTACACACCAGAGCAGTATTCGCTGGCCTGATCCTGGCCTCGCTGTGGATCCCACTGTCTCTGGTGGGCACGGCGTGGAGCGCGAGGCTCGTTCTGGTGGCGCTCGTTGCTGCTGCGGGGTCTTTTGTCTTCACCGGACTGCCAGCGCTTGCGGGGAACTCAGGCTCCTGGTGGCTGGTGGCGCCAGCGGCCGCTCTGGCTGTCTGCGCTTTGGTGTTACCCGGAGTTTCTGGCTCGTTTTTGCTCGTGATTTTGGGCATGTATGAACCGACGTTGGCGGCAGTGAACTCTCGTGATTTTGGCTACCTAGGGCTCTTTGTTCTGGGTGCGATCGTGGGGCTGGGCTTGTTCGTGCGGTTACTGCAATATGCCCTGACTCATCATCGGGTCGTGACCCTGGTCGTGATGACGGGACTCATGGCGGGTTCGCTGCGCGCACTCTGGCCATGGCAGGGTAGCGCCGGGCAATTGTGGCCGGTTCCAGCCGATTCGGCCTCAGTGTGGTGGGCTATGGCGGGGGGAGCGGCCCTGGTGTTTTCTCTCGTGGTCGCAGAAAAGTTTTGGCAACGTCGTGTTTACTCCCAGGCGCTATAGTCTGCCCATCTCACAGTTAAGGAGCCCTCGTGGAAAAGCCCACCGTGTTGTTTGTGTGTGTTCATAACGCCGGCCGATCTCAAATGGCAGCGGGTTATCTCAGAGAGCTCGGCGGTGGCAACATCCGCGTGCTCTCGGCGGGTTCTGAGCCCGCGGAGATGATTAATCCCCAAGCGGTGGCCGTGATGGCCGAAGAGGGCATTGATATTGCCTCCTTTACCCCTGAGATTCTGAGTGTGGATGCAGTCAAGGACAGTGACGTCGTGATCACTATGGGATGTGGTGATGCGTGCCCCATATTCCCCGGCAAGCGATACGAGGATTGGGAACTTACCGACCCCGCTGGCCAGGGAATCGACACTGTGCGAGAAATCAGAGACGACATCAAGGGCCGCATTGTGGCCCTGGTGGAAGAACTCTTGGGCTCTTAGATTCAGCCCCCTGACCTACACTGTGGCGCATGGGGAGAACAACATGGGCGCTGGTCACCGGTGCCAGTAGTGGTTTGGGAAAAGAGTACGTTCATCAATTGGCCCAGAGTGGCCACAACATTGTCCTGGTGGCGCGCGATACGAAGCGATTGACTACGCTGGCCGCAGAGCTTGTCGCAACCTACGGGGTGGAAACAGAGGTCCTCCCTGCGGATCTCCATGATCCCGACCAGGTCGCGAGGGTGTCGCAGCGGCTAGAGGATTCCTCCCGCCCTATCGGGGTTCTGGTCAATAACGCGGGATATGGCATTGCCGGAAACCTCGCTCACAGTGACCCTGCGGAGGAACGCAATCATCTGGCGATTCACGTCAGCGCTCCCTTAGCACTAACCAAGGCAGCGCTTCCGGGAATGTTGGAGCGGGGGGCCGGAAGAATCGTCCTGGTTTCCAGTGTCGCTGGCTATTTAGCCAGGGGAACGTATTCGGCGAACAAAGCGTGGGGGCTTTCCCTCGCCCGTTCGCTCAATGCCACCTACCGATCGCGTGGGGTCCATGTGAGCGCTGTGGCTCCTGGCTTCACCAAAACCGAATTTCATCAGCGGATGAACATGGACGTTAGTCCCTTCCCGTCGATCATGTGGCTGCGCGCGGATTACGTGGTGGCGAAATCCCTTGCGGCGGTAGAAGCGGGCAAAGCAGTGGTCATTCCGAGCTTTCGCTATCGAGCGCTGGTCGCGATAGCCGCAGTGTTACCCCACCGGGTACATCAGATGGGTGCTTAGACAACGACCAAGTCAGCATCCTCGCGGAGCGATTCTTTCCACGCCACAAGGCGCTGGACCGTGTCACTGGAATCTTCTCGCAACAGCTCCATTGCATCCTGTGGCACTGAATAATTGATGGCCACAAAGGCTCTCACCGTTTCCGAGGAGTCCTTTGCGAGTACGCGAAGCACGTCACAGGGTGTCGCCTGGTTCCTGGCCAGGCACGCCCGAACTCCCTCGTCGGGGTCTTGGGCGAGAGCTTCGTAGACGGCCTGAGGCGCGTGATACGACAGCGCCGCCGATTCCCTAATCTTGGGATTGGAATCTTTCGACAGGGTCGTAACCCGAGCAATTTTGGATTCGGTTATTTCCGGGGAGAGAAAAGCCGCCACGGGGTCTTGGTCGTGCGGTGTAGCAGCACGCTGAGCCATCTGTTCGCGTTGAGCAGTGGTATTAAACCGGATGCACGACATGCCCTTACTTTAATACCTGAGACCTCACAATCTGGGATTGTGCTGTGTCTGGGACTGAGAAGTGGCTGAGAATGTGAAATCCACTCCTACACTTAGGCCATGACCAAAACATTGGCTGTGAGCTCCAGGATTTTCACGCTGGCTAATGTAGTGAGTGTTGTGCGCCTCATGGCCATCCCGGTCTTTCTGGTCTTGGTGGTCCAGGATCGTCTGATTACGGCCTTTGTTCTGCTGGTAGCGGCGGTCTTGACCGACTTTGTGGATGGCATGATCGCCCGGTCCATGAATCAAATCACCAAATTGGGGCAGTTCTTAGACCCCTTTGCTGATCGACTTTTTATTGCGGCCACAGTCATTGCCCTCGCCATTCAAAACGTTGTGCCCTGGTGGTTTGTGGTGGCGGTGATGCTACGCGATGCACTGCTGGGCATCGGAGGACTCGTCATGACCCGGTATGGTCACGGGACTCTTCCCGTTAAGTGGTGGGGGAAGGTGTCCACGTTTGGAATGCTCTTTGTGTTACCGCTGTTCTTGCTGGGAACTGTCGTTCCCGCCATAGGAGCCGTGACGAATCCCATTGCCTGGGTGCTGGCTATCGTGTCGGTTTCGCTCTACTGGATTGTTGGTTTTTCTTATCTTTTTGATGCCATCGCGTTGGCGAAATCGGCGACACGCCGTGCACCTAAAATTTCCGATATGGTGGGGTCGAGCAACGAGGGAGTGTGATGAACGAAACACCAAAAAGGCCCGATAGCTCCGGTGCTCCAGACTCCACACAGAAGTTTGGTCCCGAGTTTGCGCAGAAGCTTCAAGGCCTTGAATCTGGTGTTTCGCTCGAAGAGCAAGAGATTATTGCCGCTCTTCCTTCACGGTCCGCACTGCTTATTGTTCGTAAAGGTCCCAACGCTGGCGCACGGTTCCTCCTGGATCAGGATTCGACCATTGCGGGGCGTCACCCCGAGGCTGATATTTTCCTCGATGACGTCACAGTCTCACGGCGTCACGCAGAATTCGTTCGACACAGCAGCGCTTTTGAAGTCAAAGATATGGGCTCGCTCAATGGCACCTATTTCGATGGTGTGTTAGTCGATCAGGCCTTGCTCCACGATGGCGCAGAGGTCCAAGTAGGTAAGTTCCGGATGACTTTTTACGCCTCGAGGCACGATGTGGATGCCGCGGAGGTGGGCGCATGAGTTCTCAGGCGGCTAGGCGCCCCAGCACCCCCACGGTCCGTGCGTCATTGCTCTCTATCGGTCAGGTTTTAGCAAAGCTGACACCGGAGTTTCAGGACCTGTCGCCTTCCAAGCTTCGTTTTCTTGAAGACCGCGAATTAGTGTCGCCCAGCCGGACAGCGGCGGGATATCGCACCTACTCGCCCGATGACGTCGAGCGCCTTCGTTTTGTGCTCACGGTTCAACGCGATCACTACTTGCCACTGCGAGTCATCAAGGCGCATCTGGATGACCTTGATCAGGGCAAAAACCCTGTCTTGCCCAGCGCTGGAGCACTGTCTCAGTCGCGAGCTCCCCACGAGTCCACCAAACTTACTCGGCAGGAAATGTTGGATCGCTCGGGGGCGTTGGCCACCGTGTTGGATGGCGCTATTAGTGCAGGTCTGATCGAAGCGAAGAAAATTTTTAGTTCTGATGACTTAGCCGTGCTGAATTCTGTGGTGGAGGCCTCTCGTTTCGGACTCGAGCCTCGTCATCTTCGTGGCATGCGCTTAGCTGTGGATCGGGAAGTCGGGCTGGTCTCGCAAGCCGTCTCGGCCACTACGTCGTCACGAAAAGCCCTTCCCCCCGAGGAATTGCGGGAGAAGGGTCGCGAGCTGTGCGACATTTTGATGACACTTCGCCAGGCTATTACCAAGGACGCCCTCAACCGACTAGAGTCATAGAGCACCTGGTCCAGGGCGACACGCCATAAGCGGTGTTGGTGGATATTTCGGGGTGTTGAGGTCTTTCGCCTGTATCGTGAACGGGCACCCTCAGGGTCAACTAGAGGATTAAGGTTAGGTCAGAAATGGTTTCTTCGGATAACACTTCAGAGCGTTACGCCAAAGACTTGCTCTTCACCGATGGCTTGCCGATTATCGAAGAAGAACAGGGATACCGGGGCCAGATTGCCGCCTCTGCCGCAGGAATTACCTATCGCCAGCTTGATTATTGGGCGAGGACCGGCCTGGTGGCACCTACCGTGCAAAGCGCTCAAGGCTCAGGTTCGCAGCGCCTCTATGGTTTCCGTGACATTCTCGTGCTGAAGCTTGTTAAGCGTTTACTCGATACCGGGATCTCCTTGCAGCAGATTCGTATTGCTGTCGAGCAGTTGCGTGCAGCGGGTATTAACGGTCTTGCCGAAACGACCTTGATGAGCGATGGCGCCAGCGTGTACCTGTGTACCTCTAATGACGAGGTGATTGACCTGGTCAGCCGGGGACAGGGCGTCTTTGGAATTGCGGTAGGCAAGGTGTTGCGAGAAGTAGAGTCCTCACTCGTCTCGGTCAAAGCAACCGATGCCGGTAG
>JAFMKX010000001.1:10669-28658 GCA_017852615.1 Pontimonas sp.
ACCCGGTCGCTGGCGGTCCAGGCCATTCTGGTCAATCCATTGAGCGAGGGTGGGCAGTCAATGAGGACGATGTCATAGTCATCTTCTACCGTGGCGAGAATTTCCTCGACGCGCCAAATTTCTTTTTTGGTCAGAGTAGGTGTGTCATACGCCATCGTTGCGGGGGAGCCCAACAAGACGTCGACCTTGCCGTGATGGCTTCTCGCCCACCCACTGCTGACGATGGCATTTTTGACTTGGGAGCCTCGCGGATGAGCAAGCAGGTGAGACATGTTGAGGTGTCGCCCCACGGTCACATCCATGCCCGTGGAGGCGTCAGACTGCGGATCCATGTCCACCACGAGGGTGCGAAGACCTCTGGCAAAAGCGGCTGAAGCGAGCCCTAAAGTGACGGTCGTCTTTCCGACACCGCCTTTGAGGGAACTTAGGCTGATAACGCGCATCGGGCATAGCTTAGCCTTCGCTAAGCTGGAGGCCTTGACATGGAAGCGGCGAGCCTAGCCGCAGGTGAGAGGGGCATCATCCATGATCACCAAGGTTTTGGTGGCTAATCGCGGCGAAATTGCTATTCGCGCTTTTCGTTCTGCTGTGGAATTGGGGCTGCGCACCGTGGCGGTCTATCCCTATGAGGATCGATATTCCCTCCACCGGATGAAGGCCGATGAGGCCTATCAAATCGGTGAGCCCGGCCACCCTTTGCGTGCCTATTTGAGCATTGAGGAAATTATTCGGGTTGCCAAACTTTCGGGTGCCGATGCGATCTACCCCGGGTATGGGTTCCTGAGTGAAAATCCTGATTTGGCCCGAGCCTGCGAAGAAGAAGGAATTGTCTTCATTGGCCCACCGGCGTCGGTGTTGGAAATGGCTGGCAACAAAGTCACGGCGAAGGAATATGCGATTGCTGCCGGTGTTCCCGTGTTGGCCTCGAGTGAAGCAACGACAGATATCGATGCTCTCCTTGCCGCAGCCGAAGGTATTGGCTTCCCAATCTTCGCCAAGGCCGTAGCCGGCGGCGGTGGCCGCGGAATGCGTCGAGTAGATAAGCCAGAGGCGTTGCGTGAGGCTCTGGAAGCCGCCATGCGTGAAGCAGAGACTGCCTTTGGCGATGGGCGGATGTTTTTAGAACAAGCCGTGATGCGCCCTAGGCACATCGAAGTCCAAATTATTGCCGATGGCACGGGCGAGACGATGCATCTTTTTGAGCGGGATTGTTCCGTGCAACGTCGCCACCAAAAGGTGATCGAAATTGCCCCTGCGCCCCACTTGGAGGAGTCCATTCGAGCGGCGCTTTTGAAAGATGCCGTCGCTTTTGCGCGCTCCATTGGCTACCGCAATGCTGGCACCGTCGAGTTCCTGGTTGACACTGCGGGCGAGCGGGCGGGCCAACACGTCTTTATTGAAATGAACCCTCGGATCCAAGTGGAGCACACCGTCACCGAAGAGATCACGGATGTGGACTTGGTCAACACCCAGATGCGCATCGCCGCCGGGGAAAGCTTTGCCGATATGGGCTTGAGCCAAGAAGGAATTGTTCCCCGAGGTTTTGCCATGCAGTGTCGGATTACGACAGAAGATCCCTCGGCAGACTTTCGTCCCGACACCGGCAAGATTACGACCTATCGCTCTCCCGGAGGAGCCGGTATCCGCCTCGATGGCGGGACGGTAAATCAGGGAGCTCAAATATCGCCCTACTTCGATTCAATGCTGGCAAAAATGACCACGCGAGGACGAAATTTCGAGACTGCCGTGGCCCGCGCTCGACGCGGTCTAGCCGAGTTTCGCATCAGGGGAGTGTCGACCAATATCTCCTTCCTGCAAGCGGTCGTGGAAGACCCTGATTTCCTCGCCGGAGATGTCTCCACGGCGTTTATTGAAGAACGTCCCCATCTGCTCAGTGCCAAGGTGTCCAAAGACCGAGGCACCAAGTTGCTCACGTGGCTGGCTGATGTCAGTGTGAACCAACCCCACACCCGTCCAGCGGTTCTGGTGAACCCTGTGTCTAAATTGCCGATGCTTGACTCGGGGACACCACCGGAAGGCTCCAAACAACGTCTGGATGCTCTGGGTCCTCGTGGGTTTGCTCAGCAGCTTCGCTCTCAGGTGGCCTTGGCGGTCACCGACACCACCTTCCGAGACGCACACCAGTCGTTGTTGGCTACTCGTGTTCGCACTAAAGACCTCGTCGACGTGTTGCCGGTGGTGGCTCAGACCACGCCATCCCTGCTCTCTATCGAGGCGTGGGGCGGGGCAACCTATGACGTCGCTCTTCGTTTCTTGGGGGAGGACCCTTGGGAGCGCCTGGCAGCACTACGCGAAGCGTTGCCCAATATCTGCATTCAAATGTTGCTGCGCGGGCGCAATACCGTGGGATACACGCCATACCCGGTGGAAGTAACCACGGCGTTTGTCAACGAAGCCAGTGCCACCGGGGTCGACATTTTCCGCATTTTTGATGCCCTCAATGACGTGAACAACATGCGGCCCGCTATTGATGCAGTCCTGGACACCGGGACGTCCCTTGCGGAAGTAGCGCTGTGTTACTCCGGAAACCTTCTGGACCCCGCTGAGGATCTTTACACCTTGGATTATTACCTCAGGTTGGCCGAAAAGATTGTGGATGCCGGGGCGCATGTGCTGGCCATTAAGGACATGGCGGGTTTGCTTCGAGCGGGAGCCGCCACCCAACTGGTCACAGCGCTGCGAGAGCGCTTTGACCTCCCCGTTCACCTTCACACCCACGACACCGCTGGCGGGCAGCTAGCGACCTTGCTGGCGGCTAGCGAAGCAGGTGTGGATGCCGTGGATGTCGCTAGTGCCGCCATGGCGGGGACCACAAGCCAGCCTTCGCTCTCGGCACTCGTAGCTGCACTGGATAACACCGAACGCTCCACGGGACTGAGTCTCGATAATGTCTGCGCCATGGAGCCGTACTGGGAGGCGGTGCGAGCCCAGTACCACCCCTTTGAATCGGGTTTGCCAGGCCCCACCGGGCGTGTCTACCACCATGAAATTCCCGGTGGACAACTCTCGAACCTGCGCCAGCAAGCGATTGCCTTGGGGTTGGCTGATCGCTTTGAAGATATTGAGAACTGGTATGCCCACGCGAGTCGGATTCTCGGTCGTCCCACCAAAGTCACGCCCTCCAGCAAAGTGGTCGGTGACCTGGCCTTGCATCTTGTCGCCATGGATGTGGATCCTGCTGATTTTGAAGCAAACCCCGGCGCCTATGACGTTCCCGATTCGGTTGTCGGGTTTATGGCCGGAGAGTTGGGCGACCTCCCCGGAGGGTGGCCGGAGCCGTTTCGCACCAAGCTGTTGAAGGGGAAATCTCCCAAATCCACGATGGGCTCACTTAGTGATGACCAAGTGGAAGCGTTGGCAACTCCTGGGCCTTCTCGACAACACCTGCTCAACTCGTTACTGTTCCCGGGTCCGACCCACGATTTCGAGGCGGTCAGGGAAGCCTTTGGCGACGTTTCCGTTATTCCCACCATTGACTACCTTTACGGTCTGCCCTTGGGCGAGGAGAGCGTGATTGAGGTGGAGCCTGGAGTTTCGCTCTATGTCTCTCTTGAGGCCATTTCCGAGCCTGATGATCACGGGGTTCGCACAGTCACTGCGGCACTCAATGGGCAACTGCGCCCGATCAGCATCAGGGATCGATCCATTTCCGTGGTGGAAACCCATGCTGAAAAAGCGCACGCAGATAACCCCTGCCATGTGGGAGCTCCCTTCTCCGGTGTCGTGACCCTGGGGGTTTCAGCCGGTGATGAGGTGGTTGAAGGCCAAATCATCGCCACCATCGAGGCAATGAAAATGGAGGCGGGCATTAGCGCTAGCGCCAGCGGAACAGTGGAAAGAGTGGCTATTCCTGCGACCCAGCAAGTGGAGGCCGGCGACCTCATTTTGGTGATAAGCGCGTAGTCGTTGGAAAGCGGTGGCGCGCCACGGCGGTGTCAGCTCTTTGCCTATAGAATCAAATCTCGCCCACTGGGCATCCCACGGAGGTATTAACGTATGGCACGACGCGGTCGAGTTTCGATTCCACCAGCACAAGAATCTTCACCCGAGTCTGTGGAGGAAGTTTCCCTCGAAGAAGAAATGGTGGATCCCTCTGCGCTGACGACACCCGAAAGCAAGACCGTCACTTTGGCCCCCTCGGGTAGTGACGATGAGTTGTATCAGCGACGAGGTAATTCCTCTGGCGATATTCCCGAACCTGCCGCCTTTCTCACCGAGGACCGTCTCTTGGAAAACACCGGTCGCAATCGTGAGGCACCAGAAGGTTTTTGGCAGTACTTGCTCTTTGTGCTGACTTTTCGTTTGGTCAACGTCGGCGACTCTCGAGCCGCGCGCGAGCGCAAAGCGATAGATCGCCGCATTGCCACGGTTTATGAGCACGGTCCCCGCTATGTGCCGGTGGTGACGCGAAAAGGTGGAGTCGGTAAAACAACGGTGACTACTCTCTTGGGCATGGCCATGGCCTTGGTCCGCGATGACCGAGTGATTGCCATTGATGCCAACCCTGACCGGGGAACACTGGCAGAACGAGTCCCCAGGTCCTCTGGAGCCACGGTGCGCGATGTAGTGAAGCTTGCTGCTGGAATTGCCGGGTTCACAGATTTTGCTGAGTTGGTCTCCAAAGACAAAACCCGCTTGCACGTGTTGGCTTCGGACACCGATCCTTTGCTCTCAGAAGCGTTTGACGAAGACGATTACAACGTCGTTGCCGACCAAGCAGCCCGGTTTTATTCGATTGTTCTGACTGACTGCGGAACTGGTGTTGTGCACTCGGTCATGAAGCCCACCCTGGAGCGTGCCGATGGATTGGTCATTGTCTCGGGGGGAAGCATTGATGAAGCTCGTTTGGCTTCTGAGACGCTGACCTGGTTGGAAGCCAATGGGCATGGCGCCTTGATGAAGAACTGCATCGTGGCGCTCAATACCGCTACCCAGGCAACCAATGTGGTCAAGCTCGATGAGATTGAAGCCCACTTCCTTTCCCGTGTGCGTGATGTGGTTCGTATTCCGTATGACCCCTACCTCGCTGCCGGCTCCGTCGTGGACTGGACCAGGCTCAGCCCCTACACCCGAGAGGCAGCGAGAGAGCTTGCCGCACTCGTGGCGGAGGGCATGAGCGAGCGCGCCGGCACCTAATCATGGCAGTTCGGGCCATCCGGCTCTTTGGTGACCCTCTGCTAAAGAGCGTGAGCGAGAGTCTCGATCCCTCCAGCGCACGCGCGAAGGATGTGGTGAGAGACCTAATCGATACGGTCGAGTTGCCGGGACGAGCTGGGGTCGCTGCTAACCAGATTGGTGTGGGTTTAGCTGCCTTTAGCTACAACATTGATGGGGATGTCGGTTATCTTCTCAATCCCGAGATGGTGCGTGTCTGGGGAGAGCTCGAAGAAATGTCGGAGGGCTGTTTATCGGTCCCAGGCCTCACCTTTCCGAGGCTTCGCTATCCTCATGCCATCGCCCGCGGATACACGTTGACCGGTGAATTAGTCGAGGTGGAAGGCGAAGGGCTGATGGCCCAAGCATTGCAACACGAACTAGACCACCTCCAAGGCAAGCTCTATTTTGAGGGGCTTGCCCCCGAGCACAAAAAGCAGGCCCTGAGGGCTATTAGAGAATCTGACTGGTTCGCCCGCTAGGACGAAACGGACAGACCCTTAGTCTCAGGCGCATTGTCATACATGGCCTCGACTTCACGGCCAAAGTCGCGCATAATTTCTGCCCGCTTGATGCTCATCTTCGGGGTGAGGTGACCTGAGGCTTCGGTGAATTCCGTGGGAATGATGGTGAATTTCCTCACGGACTCTGCCCGAGACACTCTTGTGTTGGCCGCATCGATAGCGCGTTGCACTTCGGCATGGACCAGAGGGTGCTCACAGGCCTGCTCGAGAGTCAGCTTTTCCTTGACACCGTTGTTAGCCAGCCAGGTATCAATCATTTCTGGATCGAGGGTAATCAACGCCGAAATGAAAGGCTTTTGGTCTCCGGCGACGACGACTTGTCCCACGATGGGGTTAGACCTAATGGGGTCTTCCAGGTAGTTGGGCGCAACGTTTTTACCACCAGCAGTAATGATGATTTCCTTTTTGCGACCGGTGATGGTGAGGTATCCCTCATCATCAAGGTCCCCGATGTCTCCGGTCTTGAACCAGCCATCATCAGTGAAGGTCTCTTTGGTGGCAGCTTCGTTCTTCCAGTAGCCAGCGAAGACGTTGACGCCCTTAACTTGGACTTCACCGTCGTCGGCAATGCGGATAGACACCCCAGGCAGAGCTGGCCCGGTGGTGCCAATCTTGAATCGGGTCACCAGGTTTTCTGTTGCCGGTGCTGTGGTCTCGGTGAGCCCATAGCCTTCCAAAATTTTGATGCCTAGGCTTCGGTAAAAGTGCCCGAGACGGGTACTCAGCGGCGCTGAGCCGGAGACGGCATACTTCACGCCGCCACCCATGGCGGCTTTGAGCTTGGAATAGACCAACCGGTCAAACAGAGCGAACTTGATTTTCAAGCCCACGCCGACGGTGCCGCTATCGAGTGCCTTGGAATACTCCACTGCCGTATCTGCCGCAGCGCGGAAGATCTTGCCCTTACCGCCTGCTTCAGCTTTTTGCTCGGCAGAGTTATAGACCTTCTCGAATACGCGAGGGACTGCCAGAAGGAACGAAGGTTTGAACGATCCCAGTGAGGGTAAGAGCTGTTTGGTGTCAGCTTGGTGGCCAATCTTGGTTCCGGTGTGGATGGCCAAAATAGAGATGAAGCGAGCAAAAATATGTGCCGTGGTGATGAAGAGCAGGGTGGACGCCCCTGGCTCCACGACCTCTTTCATCGCAATGGCAGAATTTCGCACCAATTCAACGAAGTTGGAATGGGTCAACATGCAGCCCTTGGGTCGACCGGTAGAACCGGAGGTGTAAATCAGAGTCGCCATATCGGAGCCTTTGGCGGTGGTGCGGCGCTTCTCTAACTTCGCATCGGTAATCGATCCACCCGATTGTGAGAGTTTCGCCAAATCTCCCAATGCCATTTGCCACACGTGGGTCACGTGAGGAACATCCCCAGCGATTTCGTCAAAACGGGCAAAGTGCTCAGCAGTTTCGAGAATAATGGCGCTCGCACCGGAATCCTCGAGGTTGTACTGAATCTGGCTGGGCGAGGAGGTTTCGTAGATCGGCACCATGATGGCCCCGGCGAACCACAGCCCAAAGTCGACCAGCGACCATTCGTAGGTGGTCTTGCACATGAAGCCGACTTTGTCGCCCGCGTTAATACCCGCGGCCATAAAACCCTTGGCCAGAGCTGTTACTTGGTCATAAAACTCTTGGGTCGTGAGGTCTTCCCAACCGCCATCGGGGGTGGGGAGCGCGAAAAGGACACCGTGGGGGTCTTTTGCTACCCGATCGACCAGTAATTGCGTTGTGTTCGCTTGGGGATCGGCGGGAACAACAGCGGGGACAGAGAACTCTTTCACGGTAACTCCTTCGGTACCAACGTGTGATTCCCACCACTCTAGGGCCCCTGTGGCGCAAAGAGCCAATGAAGAATGTCGATATCGCACCTCTAGACTTATCGCTTGTGAATACGCTCGGGATTGACATTGGTGGAACAAAGATTGCTGGCGCGCGGGTAAGCGACACCGGTGAGGTGTTGGCCTGGGAAACCAGGCCCACGACCCCGGAGGACCCCGAGGGTATCGTCAGTGCTATTGCCGAACTGGTGACGGCGTTGGACAACGGTGATTGCCGACCGGTGCTCGGGGTTGCGGTAGCTGCGTTTCTCAATCGCGATCGCGACAGTATTTTTCTCTCACCCAATATTGCCTGGCCGCAGTTTCGCCTGAAAGACGAATTAGAGAAACGTTTGGGTCGCGGTGTGGTGCTCGAAAACGATGCCAATGCGGCGGGGTGGGGAGAGTTTCAGTTTGGCGCGGCCCGAGACGCCACCTCCATGATCACGTTGACCATCGGCACCGGTGTAGGCGGCGCCATTGTCGATGATGGGCGTTTGATTATGGGGGGATTTGGCGTCGCCGGAGAGCTTGGCCACCTGATCGTGGAGCCCAACGGGCACCTGTGTGGTTGCGGTAATCGCGGCTGCCTCGAGCAATACGCCTCAGGGACTGCCCTCATGCGAGAAGCGCGCCAGGAGCTTGGCAATCCGGCATTGACTCAGGATGAGCTCAGTGACCTTCTCGAGCACGGCGATGCTCGTGCGTTGAAGGCTCTGAATCGCATTGGGCAGGCGCTTGGGCGCGGTATCGCTTCCTTAGTCGCGGTGGTAGATCCTGAGCTGATTGTGATCGGTGGCGGTGTCGCCAAGGCGGGTGAGGCGCTTTTGGAACCCATTCGGTCGGGTTTTCACGCCACCTATGCCCCGGCTAGCCAAAGGCCCGTGGCCAGCATTGTCGTGGCCACCCTGGGTAACACCGCCGGGGTAGTGGGTGCTGCCGACTTAGCGCGAGCAGCCTCGGAGCACGCATAGGTTTATGCCTACACTGGGAAAAGGACAGGCGGTGGTGTCATGTTTTATTGGCTGATGAAGCACTGGGTGATTGGACCCCTGCTCACGACCGTATTTCGTCCCTGGATTAAAGGGTTGGAAAACGTACCCACCACGGGTCCGGTGATTATCGTGTGTAATCACCTTTCCTTCGTGGACTCGGTGTTCCTTCCCCTGTTGGTGGATCGACAAATGGCCTTCTTAGCCAAGAGCGACTATTTCACCGGCAAGGGAATCAAAGGCTGGTTCATACGCTTTTTTATGACTTCCGCAGGCCAGCTACCCATCGATCGATCGGGAGGCAAGGCTTCCGAAGCATCGCTGAATGCGGGACTTGAAATTTTGGCTCAAGGCAAAGTGTTGGCCATCTATCCGGAAGGCACCAGAAGCCCCGATGGTCGCATGTATCGGGGGCGCACTGGGGTAGCCCGCATGGTTCTTGAAGCCCACGTCCCCGTCCTTCCTGCTGCGGTGATCGATACCCAGAAGGTCATGCCGTTGGGGACCAACCTCCCCAAGGTGCACCCCGTGGGCGTAGTTCTGGGGGAGCCGATGGACTTTACCCGATTTAGCGGGATGGAAGGCGATCGCTTTGTCTTGCGATCGATTACCGATGAAATTATGTATGAAATGAACAAGCTCAGTGAGCAGGAATACGTGGACGTCTACGCCTCCACCATCCGCGCCACTATGGCGTAGACAGCGCCCACACCTGGCCTCACACCGCCTGAGCTAGGCTTAGCTGACTCTCCTCACGCTTTAAGGACACGCATTTCGTGGATTCATCAGAACAAGTGGTAACGCCTGATCCAGCCGTTATGAAAGGCCTGGACGCCTGGCGTTCGCTGCCGATTAAGCAGCAGCCTCAGTGGGACGACCCTGAGGCCTTGGCTGCCGTGAGCGCGGAGCTCACCACGGCCCCACCGCTGGTCTTTGCGGGAGAAGTCGACATGTTGCGCGAGCGCCTCGCGCGCGTTGCCCGAGGGGAAGCTTTTTTACTTCAGGGTGGTGACTGCGCAGAAACCTTTGCTGGTGCCACAGCCGACCAAATTCGCAACCGAGTGAAGACGATTTTGCAGATGGCTGTGGTCTTGACCTACGGCGCCTCGATGCCCATTATCAAAATGGGCAGAATGGCGGGCCAGTTCGCGAAACCTCGCTCGAGTGATGAAGAAACACGCGATGGGGTGACTCTTCCCGCCTACCGCGGCGACATCGTTAACGGGTATGACTTCACGCCGGAAGCCCGCAAGCCAGACCCAGCCCGGATGCTTCGCGGCTATCACACCGCTGCCTCGACCTTGAATCTCATCCGTGCTTTTACTCAGGGTGGTTTTGCTGATCTGCGCATGGTGCACAGTTGGAACCGCGGATTCGCTGAGAATCCTGCCAATTCCCAATATGAAGGGTTAGCTCGAGAAATTGACCGCGCGGTCAAATTCATGGAAGCCGCGGGAGCGGACTTTGACGAGCTCAAGCGCGTCGAGTTCTATGCCAGCCATGAAGGTTTGTTGATGGACTATGAACGTCCCCTGACGCGCATCGATTCACGAACAGGGTCTCCCTATGTGACCTCAGGCCACTTCCTGTGGATAGGGGAGAGGACAAGGGATCTTGAGGGAGCTCACGTTGATTTCTTCTCCCGGGTGCGCAACCCCATTGGTGTGAAGCTCGGGCCAGCAACAGACGTGACCACCATGAGAGAGCTCATGGACAAGCTTGATCCCCATCGGGAGCCTGGCCGTTTGACCTTCATCACCCGGATGGGAGCTAATGCCATCACGGATGTGTTGCCCCCGCTGTTAGAGGCCACCAAGGACATGGAAATCTCGCCACTGTGGGTGAGTGATCCGATGCACGGAAACGGAATGACCACCGCTACCGGGTTTAAAACTCGTCGCTTTGATGATGTCGTGAAAGAAGTCACGGGATTTTTCGAAGCACACCGAATGGTGGGCACTCATCCCGGAGGAATCCACGTGGAACTCACCGGGGACGACGTGACCGAATGTTTAGGTGGGTCCCAAAAGATTGATGAACTCGGCCTGGAGACACGCTACGAGTCGCTGTGTGATCCCCGACTCAATCACCAACAGTCCTTAGAACTGGCCTTCTTGGTCGCGGAAGAACTGACGAAGTCCTAAACGAAGCTTCTCAGAATAATGGTGCTGCCTTTGGGCACTTCCTGACCCACGCTGGGGCTCAAGCTGGTGACACGGGCAAACGTTCGGTCCCACTCTGATTCGGGATATTCAGATCGCACGTCGACGACAAAGCCCAGGTCTTCCAGGGCTTTCTTAGCGTCAGCGATCGTGTCATCAATCAAGTCAGGAATCATGACCAGTTCCGGGCCCCGACTGACCAGAATCGTGACCGTGTCGCCGGGGATGAGAACCCGAGCGGAGAGGCCAAAAATTTCCACCACCGAACCCTCGGGAATAGTGCTCGAATAGGCTCCATCGCCACCGACAACCCCGGTGAGACCCACGGATTGCAAAAGGTTTCGTGCTTCATTCACCGTGAGGCCCTCGACGTTGGGAACAGCTCCCGCTGAGGTAACGGCGTTGACGGTGCTCCCAGCGAGTACCTGAGAGCCCGGTGCCAGAGTTTGGCCTGCCTCATCGACCAAGCGCAGGACGCCGTCTTTGGCGACGAAATCATTGAATTCCAGGGAGGTGGTTCCTAAAATCAGGTTCTGCTCCTCCAAGGTCACACCCAGCTCCTCCAGGGTCTGACCCACCGCGCTGGGAACACTCACCGGGTTCGGGCCCAAGGACACGATCAGTGTCACAAGGGATTGTTTATCCAAAGATTCTCCGGCGATCGGAGAGGTTCCCTTCACGGTTCCCGCCGGTAAGACAAGGTCAAATTCTTCCAAGAGCGTGTCCGAGACCACTAATTCAGCAGCCACCAGTTGGGCGGTGGCTTCGGCCACTGTGGTGCCCACCACATCGGGAACGCTGGTCAGCGAACCTGGTCCCTGGGTGAGCCACCACCATCCCACTCCGCCCCCGCCACCGACGAGGGAGAGCACAATGAGGATGCTGGCGATGGCCCATCGTCGACCTCGATTTGGTTTCGCTTCTCGGATGGGTTCTTGGTACTCGAATTCTTCGTCGTCTTGCGTGATCACCTGGGAGGATTCCGTGGGGGCAAGTCCATCAAAGACACCCACCTTGGGATCCAGCACTTCGGTGGGTTGCCAGTCGAGATCAGAAATCTTTTGAGTCATGGCCACTGTGTGGTTCAGCGCTGCGGTGGCTCGGGTGAGAGTCTCAGGGCCGATGGTTCTGGCTAATTCCGTGATGTGTTCCAGAAGAGCTCGCGCATGGGGTGGGCGGTCATCCGGTGAGCGTTGCGTGCACCACTCCACCAACTGATCGAACGCTTCCGGAACAGCCGGATTCTTGGAGCTTGGTGCGGGAACAAGATCGTAAGCGTGTTGGTAGGCCACCGTAATTGCCTGGTCGCCTTGGTAGGGCTGAGCACCGGTAAGCATCTCGAACATCACGATGCCCAGGGCATACATATCGCTGCGCACATCGGCTTCGCCCCGAGAGATTAGTTCGGGGGAGAGGTAGGCGATAGTTCCCAGTAGCGCCTGGGAGGTGGCGGTGTTGTGGGTGGACGCTCTCGCGAGACCAAAGTCAGCAATTTTGATTCGGCCATCATCGGCCAGGAGAACATTTTCTGGTTTGAGGTCGCGGTGCACGATTCCGGCGCTGTGGGCAGCGTCGAGCCCATGCAAGATAGCGCTCACGATATCCAGCGTTTGTGCTGGAGTTAGCGCACCAAAGTCATTGAGCAAATCGCGCAGAGTAATGCCGGGGAGATACTCCATCACGATAAAGGTGATGGCGCCCTCTTGGCCCTGGTCAAAGACATTGACAATATTGGGATGCGCCAGCCGCGCCGCCTGACGAGCTTCCTGGATGAAGCGCTTGGTGAATTCGGCGTCCTCCGCCAAATGGGGGTGCATGATCTTGATGGCCACAGGACGTTCCAAGCGGGAATCCATCGCCTGGTAGACCGTCGCCATTCCACCGCGGGCCACCCGGGTTTCGATCAGATAGCGCTTATCCACTAATACCCCGATTAACGGGTCAGTAGTGGGAGTCTCCATTCTTCGGATTCTACGCAGGCGAAGGGCTTAGCTGAGGTTGCCACTCCACTAGGTGAGTTCATAAAGCCAGGCCCAGGCGCTAGCTTCCCATTTGGCGTAGGCGGTGGGGTGGCCTGAGATTTGCACGGCTTGTGCCGCCACCGTCAGCGCCATGGATTCCCAGCCGGAAATATCCAGAAGCCCCCGAGTTTTGCCCTTGTTGGGGTTGGAAGGCCCGCCAAAGAATAATTTGGTCGAATATGCGGGGTCCATGATTTGCTCGGCGCTGCCCCATCCTGAGGACGGGCGCTGCTGGAAAAGCCCGAGAGAGTCTCGATCGCCCCAGTTCAAGTTACGCAGCGACGATTCCTGCATCGCTGTAGCCAAGGCAATAACGATGCCATAATCCGAAACGCCAAGTTCCCTGCCCTCAGCAATAATGATTTGCGCGTTGGAGCGACGTTCGTCGTTCAGGGGCGTAACGCTGCCAGCCTTCGGCTGATCGACACCGCTGGGGGCCGCTGCTGGCTCGTCCTCTTCGGGTTCGCTCGCTTGAGACACCACGGGGGCAGCCTCTTCCTTCTTCTGCACCACCTCCGGCTCTTCTTTTTTCTCGACAACCACGGGCGCTACGACCTTGGGCGCAATCTTGGCGACGATGAGTGCTGGTTTTTCGGCCAACGCGATGTCCGCAGCATCGAAGGCGTCCTCGCCAGAAACTTGACTCTCGGTGTCGATGGGGGTCTCGTCGCTCACCGAAGCGAGAATAATCGTGGGAGCCTGCGCAATGATCGGCATCACCGCCTCCACATCCCGCTCGACAACAGGAGCGCTGACTCCGGGGATTTTGATGAACTGGCCTGCATAAATCACGGCTGTGGGCTCAAGATTGTTGTGACGCAGTAATGCGTCAGTGGAGATGCCCAAGCGATCAGCAATTTCCGACGCGGTTTCGCCGTTTTGAACGAGGTACCCATCCTTGGCAACCCGGGCGGGGGAGCTTGCCTTCTTCTTCGTCGCCTCAGCATTGAGTTTGATGACCTGGCCCTCATGCAAGACGGCGTTCCACCCCAAACCGTTCAGGGTCAAAATCGCTGGTGTGGGGATTCCAAAACGTTCCGCAATCGAGGATGGGCTATCTCCTGCTTGAACTTCATACGTCGCTGGTAGGTCAGGTCGCACCGCGTCGAAGAGAACCTGCGCGACAGGGAGAATCGCGGTTTGTAAGCGATCGGCAAAACCTGGACGAGAGTCCATCCTGTGCGAGCCCTCATCGGGGTTATCAGACGCCTGAGTGTCCTGCAGTGCACTAGGCGGAGCGACCACGATGCCCGTGGCCAAGGTTCCCGTCATTAACAAGGGAATACTGCCCATCAGAGATTTGCGCAGCGCGTGGGAGGCAGGTTCGTGTGTCTTCTCGAATTCTGCAGACCGCGGGCGAAGGCCGTGAAACACAATGTGTTCCACGCTTTCGTCACTGCTCCCCGTGGGGGTGCCTGCGTGATTCTCGAGAGACATGCTTCCTATCGTTTCCTGGCGCGCCAGCTGATGGGGCTACAGCGCTTGATGACCACGGTGTCACAGGATGACACCTAAGTCAATCACTGGGGCAGGTGTGGTGTGAGTTAATATATTCGTAACATTGGGCTCGTGAGCTCACCCAGAGCGTGTGGGTGTTTCCTTGCTCAAAAACGTGGCACTCTAGTGCGGTGGATATTTCTGCCGAAGTGACCTGGATCACCGTCCCGGATGTGTGCGAGCGTTTAGGTATCTCGCCGGGCAAAGTGCATCGTCTTGTGGAAGAGCGATACCTGCTCGGGCGCAAATCTGAGGGAGTGTTTCGCATTCCTGAGGTGATGTTGCAGGGCAATGAGCCCGTGAAAGAGGTGCGGGGGACTCTGGTGGTGTTACTCGACGGGGGATTTGATGAAGATTCCGCGTTGGAGTGGCTACTAGGACACCACGAACTTCTGGGGGTTAGTCCTATCGAGGCGCTTCGAGCCGGACGCAAAACCGAGGTGCGCAGAATCGCGCAGAGCCTCGCGCTTTAGGAGCGCCGCTCCGTCACCGCGGTGGCTAAGCGACCCAACTCTTTAGCCGCTCCCGCGGAGATAGCAGCACGATCGAGGGCTTGCATCGCTTCTTTGGCATAGTCAGCAATCATCACTTCGACTTCGTCGAGCCCGCCCGTGTCACGCAGGGTGGACTGCATCACCTCGATTTGATCCGGAGTTAAGCTCCGATCGCCCAACATTTCGTTGAACACCCTTTTCGAGGTCTCGGGCATTCTTTGCTCGGCCAGGGCGATGAGGACGGTGCGCTTTCCTTCGCGCAGATCATCCCCCGAGGGCTTGCCGGTGACTTCTGAATCGCCAAAGACGCCCAAGACATCATCGCGAAGCTGGAAGGCGATACCCAAAGGCAATCCGAAATCGGCCAGGTCGGAGAGCTGGTCTTCACTCGCCCCTGCCAAAGAGGCACCAATCAGAAGCGGTGCTTCCATGCTGTATTTAGCAGACTTATAGGTCACAACCCGCAGGGCTCGATCTAAGCGGTGTTCCTCAGCGGTGTGCCACCAGGCGGCTTCCTCGTGGATATCGAGATACTGACCCAGGGTCACCTCCTGGCGCATGATCGAGAATTGAGTTCTGGTGGCAGCGGCAATACCCGCTGGCAAGTCGGCAAGTGCGGCGCTTAGAAGATCATCACTCCATGCCAGCAGGAGGTCGCCCAAGAGCAAGGCAGTGGATTGACCAAAGCGTTCCGAGTCGCCGGAGTAGGTCCGGGACGAGTGGATTTTTTCAAAAGCGCGGTGGGCTGCTGGTAAACCCCGTCGAGTATCGGAGTTATCCATAATGTCATCGTGAACCAAGGCGGCCGCGTGGAAGACTTCCAGCGAGGTGGCTAGAGCAATGACGGCTTCCACATCATCGAGGGTTTCGACACCTCCCACCAGGTCGGTGTCGGAGCCCGAGGCGCCGATCGCCCGCCATCCCCAGTAGCAAAAGCGTGCGCGAAAGCGCTTGCCGCTGGCGAGCATGCTATTCGAGTAGGCCAGTAAATGCTCGAGGTCAGGGGAGATGGTGTTCATCTCGGTAGCGCGGGCCTCGAGGAAGGATGTCAAGCGGTTATCCACCACATCGACTAACTTGATTTGCTCAGTCACCTCCATAGCTTATCCACAGGAATTCTGCGTAGACTATGGGAGCAATAAAGTATTGCCCACACCGGGAGGGGCTCATGCCACTGTCTGAACGCGAGCAGCGACTGCTTGAAGAGATGGAGCGCAACCTTTATCAAGGTGAAGCCGACGTTGTGAACACTCTGGGTGCGAGAAAAGCTCCCAATTACCGCGCGATCGCGCTCGGTGTCATTCTTGCCGTGGTGGGTATCGCGACGATGCTGGTGGGTGTCTATCAAGATGTCACCGTTATCGGAATCGTGGGCTTCGCGGTGCTCTTCTCCGGAGTGATGGTCGCCGTGGCCACCCCCGGTCGCGCCACCACCAAGACGGCAGCTCAGGCTCCCTCCACTCGAAACGCCACGAGCTCGAGCTCTGTGATGGATCGACTCAACGAGCGTTGGGAACGCAGACAGCGCGGGGAAACCCCCTAAGCCTCATCCCCGCTTTGTTGCATAGTGGGGCAGTAGTGGAGGGCAAAGCCCACTAACGCCCACACTCACACCGGCCTTACCAGGCCGGTTTTTTGTTGCGCCCGCGCCCAGATCCCTGCTGTGGCGCGGTTGTGTGTGGTGGAGGACACGGATGCCACGCCGGGAAAAAATATCCTTAAAGTGGTTGTAATTGGAGCAAAGTGGAGTAAAGTGGAGATTGCTCCCGTTGGCCGGATACGAAAGGGGCGCAGAAATGTTTTTGGGAACACACGCCCCGAAGCTCGATGACAAAGGACGCGTCATCCTGCCCGCTCGTTTTCGCGACGAGCTTGCTAACGGGTTAGTGCTCACCAGAGGACAAGAGCGTTGTATCTATGTCTTCACCACCAAAGACTTCGATACCCACCTCGAGCGTTTGCGCGAAGCCCCTTTGACCTCCAAAGCCGGCCGTGACTTCTTGCGTTTGTTTCTCTCCGGTGCGAGCTCCGAGATTCCCGACAAGCAAAATCGTGTGACGGTTCCTCCGGCGCTGCGCGAATACGCCGGACTGAACAAAGACCTCACGGTGATTGGTGCTGGTAACCGAGCTGAAATTTGGTCCACCACTGCGTGGGAGAGCTACTACGAAGACCGCGAGCAAGCCTTCTCCGAAACCGAGGAGGAGGTGATTCCCGGGCTCCTGTGATCCCGTGTTCGAGACTCCCGTCCGTTTGCCCTGTGACACCTTCCCCGGTTCCAGGTCTGTCACACGGAAGGGAATCTCGAATCCGGGTCGCTAGAGGGAAAAATCATGATGGCGACCTACCAGCACACCCCAGTCCTCACCACCCGCGCTCTAGAAATCCTCAGTCCTGCTCTGGGCGGAGATGCTCCTGTCTTGGTGGACGCAACGCTGGGACTGGGGGGACACTCTGAAGCATTCTTGGCATCGATTCCAGCCCTTCGTGTCCTCGGCATTGATAGAGACCCGGAGGCGCTGGAGAGCTCCCGCGCTCGCTTGGCGCCCTTTGGCGACCGGGTGGTGTTTGCTCAGTGCCGGTATGACGAATTAGATACTGCCCTTGATGATCATGCTCCCGTTGTGGAGCCGCAGGCGATCCTGTTTGACCTAGGCGTTTCCTCGCTGCACTTGGACAAACCGGAACGAGGCTTTTCCTATTCCGTCGATGCTCCGCTGGACATGCGGATGAATCCTGAGGATGAACTCTCAGCAGCCGACATCCTGGAGCGCTATAGCGTTGAAGAACTCGGCACCATCTTTTGGCGATTGGGCGATGAGAAATTAGCCAAGCGCTATGCCAGTGCTATCGCTCAAGCGCGGAGGGGTGCACCGCTTGTGCGCACCGGGGAACTTGTCGAAGTTCTTCAACAGGCAACGCCCTATGCGTTGCGCGATAAAGGTCACCCTGCCAAGCGGGTATTCCAGGCGCTGCGCATGGAGGTCAACAGGGAATTGGAATCCCTGGGCGCTGCGTTGCCCAAAGCCATGGATCGCCTTGCCGTGGGGGGCCGTCTGGCGGTTATGTCGTATCACTCAGGCGAAGACAAATTTGTGAAGACCGAGCTTCGCCGCCGGTCTCACTCCACTGCTCCCTTGGGTCTTCCCCAAGAACTCCCCGAACACCAACCCGAATTCCTGGAACTCACCCGCGGAGCCGAAATGGCTACTGCGGAGGAAATCCGAGATAACCCCCGCAGTGCCTCCGTGCGTTTACGCGCAGTGGAAAAACTTCGAAAGGTCACATCATGACTGCCCTTGCC
>JAFMKX010000001.1:28790-54996 GCA_017852615.1 Pontimonas sp.
GGAGGGCAATTGTTGCTCTCTATTGCCGTTTCCGGGGCCGCGTATGAAATCTCAGGCCTGAAAGCTCAAGTGCGAGGTAGCCACCAGCAGCTGCAGATTGTTGCGGAGGAAATCAGCGCGCTCACCGCTCCCGATACGTTGGCCGGACTTGCCACCTCCATGGGCATGGTGGAAGACAACAACCCCGCCTATCTCAGGCTCTCCGATGCCACCGTGATCGGTGAGGCCGTGGCGGCTGCTTCTTCTGATTCGACCACGGTCTTCACCGTGACCGCGGGGACCGAGGTTCACACACCACCTCCCATTGTCAACGCGGTCTACGATTCCGTCACCCAGGCCGCCGCACTGGAAGTCCTTGCCCAAGATGACTTGGTGGCGTTGACGGCAGAAGCCACCGCTGTTGCTGAAGCGTCCTCGTCGGTCGTGGTCAGCCCCGCGATGGTCACCACCGAGCCCACGGTGCGCTTCGGTGGCACTATTCCTTCCCCCACCACGAGATAGCGGGAACTCTCCTATGTCCCATCAACGCCTCTCCGGTCGTCGTATTGCGATCGCGTTGGCGTTGGTGATGGTGGTCAGTCTTCTCTTCGTGAGCAAGCTTGTGGACGTCCAGATCGTTAGGGCTGCCGAGCTTCAGGAACAGTCTCAGGAAATACGCACCACCAACGAGGTCATCTGGGCCTCCCGTGGCTCGATTGTGGACAGTTTTGGCAATGATTTAGCCGTTGATGTCGACCGCTACGACATCAGTGCTGATCCTCGGGTGGCAGGCGACTTCCGCCGAGGGGGCGAGATTGTCACGCTCAATGCCGCCATCAATGACATCGCCACCATCACTGGAGCCGCGGCCGAAGAGATGCTCTATGCAATCAATAAAGACCGTGAAGCACACTTCACCTATTTGGTGAAGGGCGTGTCCCCGGAGCAACACGAGAGCCTTAAGGCCTTGGGTATTCCGTGGCTACAAATGGATCTCATCCGTGAGCGGACGTATCCCTTCGGTGCAGTGACGTCTAATCTCACCGGAATGCTGGGCACAGATGAACCCCTGGCAGGCATTGAACTGGATTACAACGAGTGTTTAGCCGCCACCAACGGGGTAGCGGTGTACCAGCGCGGTGCTGACGGAGTCAGATTGCCCGGTACCACCGAGATGGTGACGCAGCCGGTTCACGGTGGCGAAGTAAAGCTCACCATCGATAGCGATTTGCAATGGTACGTGCTTCAGCAGCTCGCCGAGCATGGCAGCCGCTTGGGTGCTGCCTATGGATCCGCTGTCGTAGTCAGAGCCAAAGACGGTCACATTTTGGCGGCGGCTGACTGGCCCACGTTTGACGCCAACGATTTTGCGAACTCGCCCACGCAGTACACCGGAGCCCGGGTCTTTAGCTCCCCGTATGAACCTGGTTCCATCATGAAAGCGGTGGGTATCGCCATGTTGATCGACGGCGGATATACCTACGCCGAGGATCGCATCGTGGCGCCTGGTTTCTTCCGCGTGGATTCCGAAACGTATATCAAGAACTATTCCGTGGCAGACGACCGACAACTGACGACGGCAGGGGTGCTACACACCTCCTCCAACACCGGAATTTCGGTACTCTCGGGCCGAATGCCCAAGGCCGAGGCGACCCAGTATTTCAAGAAATTTGGCTTTGGTACGGCTACTGCGGTTGATTTCTTGGGGGAATCCAACGGTTTACTTCAGCCCACCAGCAACGTCGACGTGGTGACCAGGTATAACCAATTCTTCGGTCAGGGAATCTCCGTCACAGCCGCCCAAATGGCGGGTGCCTACCAAATTCTTGCCAATGACGGTCTGGCGATGCCCCTGCGGTTAGTCGAAGGGTGCACCAGCATTGACGGCGATTTTGTTCCCGCGCCCAGTACCGAGCCGGTGCAGGTGATTTCCCCATCAGCTGCCAACACCACGGTCAACATTATGGAGACCATCGTGAGCCAGGGAAACCTTAAATCGATTCTCACGATTCCGGGATATCGCGTCGCTGCGAAAACGGGAACGGCAGAAATTGCCGATTCCAGCGGGTATGGCTCAGAGCGTGTGATTTCACTGGCGGGCATGGCTCCGGCGGAGGACCCTGAATACGTGGTGTTGGTCAGTTTTTACAAACCTCAAACCTCGCGAGTGTCGACTGCTGCCGCCCCGGCTTTTCACGACATGATGTCCCACGTGCTCAAGCACTATCGGGTAGAGCCCTCGAGTGAACCAGCACCGTTACCAGCACTAACCTGGTAGCGCAGGATTTCCCACCCAAGAAATGTAGGGGGCGTGTGTGGCGCACAGCGCGATTCTTCGACCCACCCGGGGAACCTCTCGCTCGCTTCGCGAGCTAGCCCCGTTGCTCGGTGCTAGTCACCACGGGCCAGACGCGGCCATTACGGGCGTTGCGCTCAATACCTCCGGTGTGGTCGCAGGCGACATTTTTGTTGCACTGCAGGGTTTGAACAGCCACGGAATTGACCATCTTGAAGCGGCGCTGGTAGCGGGTGCACTCGCGGTATTGACCGACCAGCGGGGGGCCTCGACGCTCTCGTCCTCGAGTGAGATTCCCCTTCTGGTGTGTGAGGATCCTCGTTCACTGTTGGGAACTCTGGCCTCAGCGGTTTATGGAACCGCAGCGGAGGGTGGACCGAGAATCTTCAGCGTCACGGGCACGAATGGAAAGACCTCGACGGTCTTTCTTCTCGAAGCCATGATGCGCGCGATGGGGTGGCGCACAGCGTTATCCACTACGGCGCTGCGCCAAGTCAACGGCGTGGAGTACTCCAGCACTCTGACTACTCCCGAGGCGCCAGATATTCATGCCATGTTGGCCCTGGCGCGGGAGTCAGATGTCTCGGGTGTTGCCCTGGAAGTGAGCGCGCAGGCGCTGAATAAGAATCGTTTGGACCATGTGCGCAGCACGGTTGCTGGATTTACCAATCTCAGCCATGACCATTTTGAAGATTTTGGCACCATGGAAAACTATCTGGAGGCTAAAGCGGCCTTGTTCACCAAGGACATGACCGATAGGGCGGTGGTCTGTTGCGATACACCCTGGGGTGTGGAGCTCGCCTCACGGATGTCTATTCCGGTCGTGACCCTGGCAGGTTCGATGGATATCTCAGCACAGTGGCATTACGAGATCACCCAGGCGGATCACGAGCGCAGTACCTGGAACATGGTCGGTCCCGCCGGGCAAGAACTATCTCTGAGTGCCTCCATTCTGGGTGAGCACATGGTGGCCAACGCTGCTCTGGCAGCACTTATGCTGATCAGCTCAGGAGTCGAGATCGACGCACTGAAAGCCGCTATGGGCACTGGTACTGAGGGCGTGCCGGTGTATATTCCAGGCCGCGTGGAGAAGGTTTCGCAGGGCCCTGGCCCGCAGGTGTATGTCGATGCTGCTCGCAGCGCAGACGCTTATGAGCACACGCTCGAGACCCTGCGCCGGCTTACCTCGGGCGCCGTGGTGATGGTCTGTGGAACATCGGGGAACCGAGATGCCACGAAGCGTCCGATTATGGGAAAGGTCGCTGCGACGCTCGCCGATGTCGTCATCGTGACGGATGACGACCCTCGCAAGGAAGATCCCGCGGTGATTAGGGCCGGTCTGCTCGAAGGGGCGCGCTCGGTGGTGGGTGCCAAGGTTCATGAGATTGCCGATCCCAGTGAGGCTATTCGTTTCGCGGTGTCGTTGGTAGGTCCGGGGGACACCGTGGTGTGGTGCGGGCCTGGCTCGCAGTCCTATCGGGATATCCAGGGAGTCAAAGTTCCCTATTCCGCCAGAGATCAGGCTCGCAGCGCGCTGCGCGAAGCAGGGTGGACTGCGTCTTGATGACGACTGTGGATTTTGATCACGAATGGATGACCTGGGGTCGATCAGGTGGTGTTCTCTCGTCTCAAGGGCATAGCGCACAGCTCGACATTGGGGTGATGAGCTTCCAGAGGCGAGCCGAGGTCGTGGCAGAAATCGAGGGCGAAGTCGCCCGGGGAATCTCTTTGAAGCAGGCCACTGACCAGGCCAACCAGAGCCCTGGAGTCGCGCATAGATCGCAGGTTTATTCTCTTTCCGAGGGCAAGTACGTGATTGATGACACCGCGGCCGTGGGAGCGGATTCCGCGGTCGACACTCTCAAGAGCGTCACCAGCGTGGCTGCCGGGGGCAAGCGAATCATTGCTATCACGGGAGCGCTCTCTTTCGATGGTGAGTCTGATTACGACAGTCTCGAAGCTTTTGGTGCACTCGTGGTGCGTTTGAACATCGACCTGTGGTTCGCTGTGGGCCCCGCGGCCAGGTCATTGTTTCTCTCGGTGGGCAGGGAAGGATCCTGGGCAGGAGAGTCGCAACACTGCCTCGATATCGATACCGCGTACGATGAAGTCCGTGCACTTATCCGGCCGGACGATGTGGTTATCGTAATGGGGAGCACCGGCGAATCTCTTCGCCCCCTGGTCAGCAGACTCCTGGAGGATTTCTCGTGAGGATCTTGCTTCTGGGCAGCGCGTTGTCGCTGGCGTTCTCGTTGTTTCTCACCCCGCTCTTTATTCGCTTATTTGCGAAAATCGGCTGGGGGCAATTTATCCGCCAAGACGGACCGAAAACCCACTTCGTCAAGCGTGGAACACCCACCATGGGTGGCATTGTCATTTTGCTCGCTGTCGTGTTCGGATATTTCGGCGCCCACCTGATCGAGCAAGCACCGGTCACTCTCTCCGCAGTGCTCGTTATTGGCTTGATGGTGGGATTGGGCTTCGTCGGGTTCCTCGATGACTACGCAAAGATTCGTGCGCAGCAATCGCTCGGACTCACCCCGCGAGGAAAACTGATTGGCCAAATAGTGGTCTCGGTTCTTTTTGCTGTGGCAGCGGTGTCGTTTGCTGATACCAACGGCCAAACGCCGGCAGCTCCGGGTATTTCTCTGGTGCGCAATGCTGATGTGATTTCTTTTGCCTCGTGGGGATATATCGGGGTTCTGATTGGTTTTGCCGTGTGGGCAACCCTGATCATTGTCGGAACGTCCAACGCGGTAAATCTCACCGATGGGCTTGATGGGTTAGCTAGCGGGTCGACCATTTTGGTGTTTGTTGCCTACGTGATGATTACGTTTTGGCAGTTCAACCAATCGTGTTTCCGAGTCTTTCCTGACCAGGAAAACTTCTATAAATGTTACGAAGTCCGGGATTCCTTGGAGCTCACCGCTGTTGCCGCCATGGTCTCGGCCAGTTTGATTGGTTTCCTGTGGTGGAATACCTCGCCCGCAAAGATTTTCATGGGAGACACCGGTTCGCTGGGTCTTGGTGGAGGGGTGGCAGCACTGGCGTTGTTCTCACGCACGGAGCTTCTGTTGCCCATCGTGGGCGGGCTTTTTGTGGTCTTGACCGCTTCGGTAATTATCCAGCGCCTGTATTTCAAGGCCACCGGGGGTCGCAGAGTCTTTTACTCCTCGCCGTTGCATCACCACTACGAAATTAAAGGGTGGGCAGAAGTCACTATCGTGGTGCGCTTTTGGTTGATCGCCGGCCTCTTTGCCGCGGTAGGGGCGGGGTTGTTCTACCTGGAGTGGCTTGGTCGTTGAGCACCCTGAATCAGCCTGACCTACGCAGCTGGCACGCACAGTGGTCAGGCCAGCGCGTGGTGGTGGTAGGCCTTGGACTCACCGGCTTTTCCGTCGTAGACACCCTGGTTGAGTTGGGCTGCGACGTACTTGCCGTTGCTGCCCAGGCAACCCCAGAGCGCGTCGCGCTCACGGAGGTCATCGGGTCCTCAGCGCTCGTGACCGAGCAGGGATCCCACCGGGCCGAAGCGGCCGTGAATTTTGCGCCTGAGTGGGCTGTGGTCTCGCCCGGGGTCTCGTTGGATGATCCCGTGGTTCTCGCGCTGAAAGAGGCAGGGGTCCCGCTGATTTCGGACGTGGATCTGGCCTGGCGGCTCAGGGACAAAAACCCCACGATCGCTCAGTGGGTCATGGTGAGCGGCGGCGGGGAGCGGGAGAAAATTGCCCAGTTGGCTGCCCGCGTTCTCAACGCTGCGGGAACACCGACGCTGGTCGTGGGGGAGGGACATGGGCCACTGCTCGATGCCTTGCGTGACCCCCACCCCTATGAAACGTTGATTATTGTGGCCTCTCCTGCCTCTCTGGCATGGTGGGAACGGTTTCACGATCACTCCCGGCGCCCTTTGATGGCCGTGTCTATCCAAGACGATGCAGAGGATTCCTCTGGCGTGCTTTTTGATGGAGTCTGTCTGGCCTGCGTTTATCGCAGGGGGTCGGGCACTACCGAGGATCAAGTACACGATGCTGAGGTGGTTGAGGGTGCTAGGGCGATTGGTGTGGGGCTTGATTCACCGGGCCGCAGTGACTTGGGGTTGGTCGAAGGAATTCTTGTCGATCGCGCTTTTTTGGAGGATCGGGCCACTCAAGCGTGGGAGATATCGACGCTGGACGAGCTGGTCGAGGCTGGCTGGACCATACCCGAGGAGCTTCCGGGAATCTTGGCAGCGGTTGCTATCTCTCGAGCCCACGATGTTCCCCCCGATGTCATTGCGGGGGTTTTGAGCCTGCCCTGAGCTCAGCGCACAGGGCAGAGGGCGTTACACACTCTCGGCGCGCCATCGCCACGCTCTGTGGGAACCAGCGCACACTTATAGAGCGCCTGTGGCGCTTCGAAGTGTGTCTGCAGCATGGTGAAAGTAGAGGTGATGACATCGTGAGCGCCCCGGCATCGGCCAAGTCCCGTGCGAGCGGCAACGAGCGCGTTGTCGTCAGTGTCAAACGTCTTTTCGCCAAAGAATCAGCGGACTACGTCGTGATGGTCGCCACCGTGTTGTTTCTGGTCATTTTTGGCTTGGTCATGGTGCTCTCGTCCTCTTTTGTGGGCTCGGCTTTGGGTAATGATGGAAACTTTTTTGCCATCTTCTTCTCGCAAGCGGTGTGGGTTCTCTTGGGCTTGCCCCTGATGCTCGTGCTCTCCCGGTTGCCCCCGATGACCTATAAAAGGCTTGCTCCGACAGCCTTTTTGTTGGCCCTGATCCTCCAAGCACTAGTGTTCACCTCACTGGGCATCACCTCGGGTGGTAACACCAACTGGGTGAATATTGCCGGGCTTACCGGTCAGCCATCGGAGCTGCTCAAGGCCGCGCTGATTGTCTGGATGGCAGCGATGTTGGCCAATCGCATCGACGATATTTCTGATTACCGCACTCTGATGCGTCCTTTGGGAATTGGTGTCGTCCTTGCCCTGGTGATGGTGGGATTAGGTCAGGACCTGGGCACCATCGGTGTGATGGTCATGATTGCTCTGGGTATTGTCTTTGTCGCCGGAATCCGGATTACCCACCTCGCGGTGGTGGTCGGTGCTGTTGGGATTGCTGCTGGTTTGATGGCGCTGCTCAGCCCTTCTCGGGTGAGCCGCATCATGACGTGGTTTTCTGGGTGCACCGAAGAGGACTATCTCAATGGGTGCTGGCAAATAGTTCACTCCACTTTTGCTTTGGGCTCCGGCGGTTTTTGGGGAGTGGGGCTAGGAAACTCGCGAGCTAAGTGGTCGTGGCTACCCGAAGCCGAGACGGACTTTATTTTTGCCATCGTGGGTGAAGAGCTGGGGCTTCTGGGCACCGTGTTGGTGCTGGTGTCGTTCATCGTCCTGGCCGTATCCATGGCGCGTATGGTGCGGGCTCAACCCGATCCGTTTGCTCGCTTTGTGACCGCTGGGGTGATGGTGTGGTTGATTGGCCAGGCTCTGATCAACATTGCGGTGGTCTTGGAGTTGCTTCCGGTGTTGGGTGTTCCGTTGCCGTTTATGTCAGTCGGTGGGTCTGCCTTGCTCTCGTCGTTGGCGGCCATGGGGGTCGTCATGGCGGTCAACCGAAGCGGAGCAGTATCGGTTTCGCAATACTTGGCTCGCTCACGCTCGAGGCAGCGATGACCCGAGTGCTTCTGGCAGGCGGTGGAACCGCCGGCCATGTCAATCCGTTGTTGGCTGTAGCGCACGAGCTGGTGCGCCGGGGAAACTGCCAACCAAACGAGATTCGAGTGCTGGGTACTGCCCAGGGCTTGGAGTCGCGCTTGGTGCCCGCCGCCGGATTTGAGTTAGATACGATCGCCCGGCTTCCCTTTCCCCGCCGGGTGGATCTCTACGCGCTCGCGTTCTGGCCGCGTTTCGCCTGGGCCGTGGTGAACGTCATGAACGTGTTGCGCACGAACAAGATTGAGCTGGTAGCCGGTTTTGGCGGCTATGCCTCGGCGCCTGCCTACGTGGCTGCGTGGTTGATGAAAAAGCCCTGTGCTGTGCACGAGGCTAATTCCCTAGCGGGATTCGCTAATCGCTTAGGTTCGCGGCTCACGCGATTTGTCGCCACAACTTTTAGCCTCACGCAGTTGCCGCACGCTCGACGCCTAGGGATGCCCTTATCCAGGGCCATTACCCACCCCGGGAAGAAGGTGACCAAGACGTCGGCGCGCACTCATTTCGGTCTCTCCGCCAAGAAAAAGACGTTAGTGGTCACGGGGGGCTCGCAGGGCTCGAAACGTATTAACGCAACGGTGGAAGCAATCGCCGCCGATGTGGTGGCTATCGGGTGGCAAATCCTCCACATTGTGGGGCACAAGAATTCGCTCCCGGTCTCGCCTCCTTCAGGGTATGTGGGGATCAAGTACTGCGATTCGATGGAATTGGCATTGGGCGCTGCCACGATGGTGATTTCCCGCGCGGGCGCGGCCACCGTGTCCGAACTCCAGGTGATGGGTTTGCCCGCAATATTTGTTCCCTACCCGGTCGGTAATGGGGAACAGGAAAAGAACGCTCACGATAGCGTCAGCGCTGGCTCCGCAGTGTTGGTGCTGGATAAAGATTTCACGCCCGATAACTTCCGCGCGAGCGTCTTGCCTCTTCTGGGTGATGACGCAGCGATTGCCAGAATGGTCGCCTCGGGTAAAAATCTCGGCGACGCGGATGCTGCAGGAGATTTTGTGGACCTGATGCTCCAAGCCCTAGACGAAGGAACGCCTCAGTAATGAAACCAGAATTAGGACGCTCTCTTCCCAAAGAGCTTGGCCGGGTGCACTGTATTGGTATTGCGGGTTCAGGAATGAGCGGGATAGCTCGCGTACTCAAAGAAAAAGGACTGGAAGTGAGCGGATCCGATCGATCGGATTCCGAGGTGGCTGACTCGCTTCGGGAGGCTGGTATCACGGTCTTTATCGGACATGATGCTTCCCACCTCAAGGGGGCAGACACCGTGGTGGTCTCGAGTGCGGTCCGGGATAACAATCCAGAACTCATGCATGCTCGAGCAAACGGGCTTGTCGTGTTGCACCGCTCGGAGGCCCTGCGGTGGATTATGCAGGGCAAAAAGATTCTTGCGGTTGCTGGTTCCCACGGGAAAACCACGTCCACAGCGATGTTGGCTAGCGCCTTGTATCGGGACGGGCGCGATATTGGCGCTGTCAATGGTGGCGTGATCAGCGAATGGGGAGTGTCTTCCCGATGGGGAAGCGACGAGGTATTCGTCATCGAGGCAGATGAATCGGATCGGTCCTTCCTGGGTTATGACCCTGCCGTGGTCATGATTACCAATGTGGCCCCGGATCATCTTGATTTTTATGGCGACATGGATTCCATTTATGAAGCGTTTGAGGGCTTTGCCCGCAATGCCACCCAGGCGATTGTGTTGTGCGCCGATGATGAGGGCACGACCCATCTGGCCAGGCGCTTAGACGGAGCCGCTCCCGTGCTGACCTACGGGATTGCTCCCACCGCTGACTTTCGCCTCGAGAACATTGATTTGGGAGCCCACGCCCGTTTTGAGCTGACGTATCGCGAGCAGCGAGCCACCTGTGAGCTGGCGGTCCCGGGTCGCCTCAACGCTCTCAATGCAGCGGGAGTCATCGCGGTGCTCGTTGCCAGTGGATACACCTTGGTGGATGCCGCCGCGGCCGTGAGCGGATTTCGCGGAGCAGATCGGCGTTTTCAGTTTCATGGCGAGATCGCTGGTGTTCGGTTCTTTGATGACCACGCGCATCACCCCACCGAGGTTGCCGCTGCCTTGGAAACTGCGCGGTCTGTCGTGGGGGCGGGCCAGGTGATTACGATGTTTCAACCGCACCTGTTCTCTCGAACGCAATATATGGCTCAGGAGCTTGCCGACGCCTTTGCCCACGGCTCAGACCACACGATATTTCTCGATATTTTTGGCTCCCGGGAAGACCCCATCGAGGGGGTCACCACCCAGCTTATTCTTGATCGTCTCCCGGCAGAGGCATCTTTCGACTTTGAGCCAGAGTGGGATCGAGCCTGTGCGCTGGCGGTGGCACGCGCTCAGCCAGGCGACATTGTGCTCACGATGTCCACTGGAGACCTCTACCAAATCGTGCCCCAGCTGCTTGAGGCGAAAAAGCGACTCGAGGGGGATCCTGATGGATCGCCCTGATGGTTTCCAGCCGACAAAGTCTCGCAGTGCAGAGCCGTCGCGCCCGCCTCGCAAGACTTCTGCGGCGCTCGCCACGAAGAACGCTGCTCGGGAGCGCGCACGAAGTGAGAAGGCGGAATACAAAAGGTTTACCGCGGCGACCCGTCACCGCCGAGTGGTGTGGGGGGTGTCCCTGGGCAGTGTGGGCCTGCTGGTGCTCGCCGTTGTCCTATTGACCCTTTCCCCAGCTCTGTCGTTGCGAACCGTGGTGGTGGAAGGCGCTTCCCGGGTTTCTCCCGAGAGCGTCCAAGAAGCACTGGCGGAGATGTATGGCGAGCCTCTAGCAAGGATCAGTAACGACCGAGTCGGCGTGGCCCTATCCTCATTGACCCTTATCCAAGCCTTCCAGACCCGTATTGAGCCCCCGGGAACGTTGATTGTGTCCATCGACGAGCGCAAGCCCGTGGGTGTTGTCTCGGGTGTCACCGGGTATGACGTGGTTGATGCTGCGGCGGTGACGTTGTGGTCAAGCGAAACACTTCCGGGGGATCTTCCCCTCATCCTCGTGGCGGCAGCGCCGGATTCGCCCAGTTTTGGGGCTATTTCTCGGGTGTTGTTAGCTCTACCCGACGAGATTCTGCCTCAGGTGGAGGGGGTCACCGCGAGCACTTTGGACGATGTTCGTTTCACCATTCGTGGCAGTTCTCACGAGGTCGTCTGGGGCAGCGCTGATCGCGCCAGAGAAAAAGGGAGAGTGCTTCGTGCTGCTTTGGATGCCGCGGGAGAAGAGAAGCCACGCGTCATTGATGTGACGACTCCCGACAGCGTCGTCATTCGTCTGCGCCCCTGAGATTTCCTTGCTTAATCTGGGTTCTACGACACGCCCAGAGCCTCCGGTGTGCGAGGGCGAAATCGCTCTAGCGTCAGTCCAGAACAAAAAGTGAAGAAAACTCTCATCTTCAAGTAGAAGTTGAAGGTTTAGCCCTAAGGAGCCTCAGTGTCCGGTCACCATAATTACCTCGCCGTCATCAAAGTGGTGGGTGTTGGCGGAGGTGGCGTAAACGCCGTCAATCGCATGATTGATCGCGGGTTACGGGGCGTGGAATTTATCGCCATCAACACGGACGCTCAGGCGCTGTTGATGAGCGATGCGGACGTCAAACTAGATGTGGGCCGAGACCTCACCAGGGGACTGGGTGCGGGAGCGGATCCTGAAGTAGGCAGGCGCGCAGCCGAGGATCACCACGAGGAAATCGAACAGGCCCTCGCCGGTGCGGACATGGTGTTCGTCACCGCCGGTGAAGGCGGCGGCACCGGCACTGGAGGCGCCCCCGTGGTCGCGAGAATAGCTAAAGCCATCGGAGCCCTCACGGTCGGTATTGTCACCAAACCGTTCTCGTTTGAAGGCAAACGACGCATGTCCCAGGCTGAAGTGGGGGTTCAAGCGCTCAAAGACGAGGTGGACACCCTCATCGTGGTGCCCAATGATCGCCTTCTCGAAATATCGGATCGCAGCATCAGCATGCTCGAAGCTTTTGAAACTGCTGATCGCGTTCTCCTAGCCGGCGTCCAGGGAATTACCGACTTGATCACCACACCGGGACTGATCAACCTTGACTTCGCCGATGTGAAGTCCGTGATGCAGGACGCGGGTACCGCCTTGATGGGTATCGGCTCCAGTAGAGGTGCAGATCGAGCCATCAAAGCCGCGGAACTGGCGGTGGCCTCGCCGCTGCTGGAATCCAGCATCGAGGGCGCTCAGGGTGTGCTGCTCTCTATTCAGGGTGGCTCAAACCTCGGCCTCTATGAGATTAATGACGCGGCCAAGCTGGTCGAAGAATCTGTCCATCCCGACGCCAACATTATTTTCGGTGCTGTCATTGATGACTCACTCGGTGACGAAGTTCGTGTCACGGTGATTGCTGCTGGTTTTGATGATTCCCAGCAACGCTCAACACCTGTCGTTGCTGATACACACCTCGGTGACGAGCTGCTGGCGCAGACCGTTGCTGCAGAAGAGTCCTGGCTGTTGACCACGGGGCAGGAGGCCCCCAGCGACGCTGAGGTGCCGGTCTTTGCTGCGGATGCCGATGACGATAGCGACCTCGACGTTCCAGACTTTTTGAGGTAGGCGTCTCCATGGAGGACACACCTGCAACTCGCTGGCAGGCGGTGGAGCAACGCATTAGCGCTGCCGCTGTCGCAGCGGGGCGCAACCCGCTGGAGATCACCACGGTGGTCGTGACGAAGTTTCATCCAGCCAGTCTGGTGCGAGAGCTCTCCGAGGCTGGGGTTACCGATGTGGGGGAGAATCGCCACCAAGAAGCGGTGAGCAAACAAGAGCAACTAAGCGATCTGGCACTCACCTGGCATTTTGTCGGCCAGCTTCAGTCGAATAAAGCGAAAGCTGTCGCCGAATATTGTTCGGTGATTCACTCGATTGATAGAACCTCCCTGCTGAGGGCGCTAGCGGGTTCCGAGCGCACTGTGGACGTGTTCTTAGAAGTGAACTTGACCCACGACTCGGGTCGCGGCGGGGTGATGCCCTCGGAACTACTGGGTTTGGCCGAGGAAACGTTGGCAACACCGAACCTCAACCTCTTGGGCCTGATGGCCGTGGCTCCGCTGGAGGAAGAACCTGCTGCTGCCTTTGATCGAGTCGTTGCGCTCTCGCACGAGCTTCACTCCCTGGCTCCCCAGGCCACCAAGCTCTCGATAGGCATGTCAGCGGATTTTGAAGCCGCTATTGCTGCGGGCGCGACACACCTACGCATTGGGAGTGCAATTACCGGGAAAAGACCCGCCACGCCGTAGCCTTAAAGCGTTATCACCTGCGAAAAGGGGCACCAATGTCAAATCCACTGCGCAAGACTCTGGAGTTTTTAGGTTTAGCCGAAGAGTCCTACGACGACCAGGGTCACACACCCCGTGCCGTCGCATCCGGTGAGCAGGCAGCTCCTGCCCAGCGCGCCACGGTGACGCCATTGCGCCGCGGTTCTAAATCCCAGGGGGCGAGTGATGTGAACGAAATTTTGACGGTACACCCCAAGATGTATGGAGATGCGAAGATCATCGCCGAGACCTATCGCGATGGAATTCCGGTCATCATCAACCTCACTCAAATGAGTGAGTCAGAGGCACGTCGTTTAGTCGACTTTTCCAGCGGACTTGCCCAGGGACTGCGCGGACACATTGAGCGCGTCACCCCTAAGGTTTTCCTCCTCTCTCCCTCTCACGTGATGGTGAGCGGGGACGGCGATGGAATGGAATCTGAACTCGACGCTTCGCTGAACGACTAAGCGGGCACGAGAATAACCCAGGTCGCCCCGGCATAATGGGGTCATTATGGTTTCGGTAATCGCTACGGTCCTCTACTACGCCCTCTATGCGTTTTTTATTGCCATGTGGGTGCGTTTCGCGTTTGACTGGGTTCGGGTACTTTCCCGGGGTTTTCGACCTCGCGGACCCCTGCTGATGGTTGCTGAGGTGGCGTATTCCTTGACCGATAAACCCCTAGCCACAGTGCGCCGTGTGATTCCCACGATCCGTTTTGGTGGTGCAGCGATTGACCTGGGATGGAGTGTGTTGATGCTCGGTGTCCTGGTGGGGCTGTCGATTATTGGTGGTTTTCGCTAGGTTCCGGGTTTTTTTTGCGCCCACGCACTAGACTTGCCAGGATATTTACTACCAGAGCTTGAGCCCACTGCTCCTGCTGAAGAACGAAAAGTAACGAGGTAACTCACATGGCTCTGACCCCCGAGGACATTGTTAACAAGCGGTTTCAGTCCACTAAGTTCCGTGAGGGCTATGACCAAGACGAGGTCGATGACTTTCTTGACGAGGTTGTCGTCGAGATGCGCCGCTTGGCCGGTGAGAATGAAGAATTAGTCCAGAAAATTGCCGCCAGCGCAGCGCGGATATCTGAACTGCAGCGCGGTGGTGGCGCCCAGAGCATGGTGGGTGTTGCTCCGGTTGCCAGTGCCGAAGGCCCCGTTGACACGGAGAACGCCAACAACCTTCTTCAGCTCGCTCGACGCTTGCACGAGGAGCACGTGCGCGAGGGTATCAAGAAGCGTGATGAACTTATCGCTGAGGGCCACGCCCAGGCTGCGAGAATCGTGGCAGAGGCAGAAGCCGAACACCGCGCTCATGTGGCGAAACTTGCCGGGGAGCGCGCTGCGATTGAGGAAAGCGTCGAACAGCTTCGAAACTTTGAACGTGAATATCGTGCGAGCTTGAAGAGCTTTATTAGCCAACAAATTAGCGGACTGGAGTCCACGTCGGCTCCAGGGCCGGTACCGGGCACGATGCCGCCCAGCCCGGCTGTCTAATGCCGGTGTTGCAGGGTAGCGCTCACAGGTAGTGGTAGAAACACGCACGATTGCTGTTCCCGAAGGTTTGGGTGGTGAGCGGCTCGACGTTGTTCTCTCGCGACTCTTTGGATTCTCACGCGCTTTCGCGCAAGACATTATTGAGCACGGTGGGGCTGTGCTTGCGGGCAAACCAGGCCACAAGAGCGATCGTGTGACCTCGGGCGTGATGCTCGATGTCACCTTTGAGCCCAAGAAGCCACCGAGTATTGAACCAGTCATCATCGAGTCAATGGCAATTCTCTATGACGATGATGATGTCGTGGTGGTGGATAAACCACCTGGATTAGCTGCCCATCCAGCCCCCAGCTGGGATGGACCCTCTGTCCTGGGAGCCCTCGCTGGGGCGGGATATCGAATTTCTACCTCCGGCCCACCCGAGCGCCAAGGGATCGTGCATCGCCTCGATGTGGGAACCTCGGGCGTGATGGCCGTGGCGAAGAGCGAGGTGGCCTACAGCGTGCTCAAAAGGGCCTTCAAAGCTCGTGAAGTGAGTAAGACCTATCACGCACTGGTTCAGGGTCATCCCGATCCCAGCAGTGGCACGATTGATGCTCCGATTGGTCGCCATCCGAGTTCGTCGTGGAAATTCGCGGTGGTCTCAGGCGGTCGCGAATCAATCACCCACTACGAAACGCTGGAAGCCTATCCGGGTGTCTCCCTTCTCAAGGTGAACCTAGAGACGGGTCGAACGCATCAAATCCGCGTTCACATGTCCGCGCACCGCCATCCGATTGTCGGGGACACCCTCTATGGCGCTGATCCGACTCTTGCCGAGCGACTGGGCGTTACTCGGCAGTGGCTCCACGCCAGTGAGTTGGAATTCACTCATCCAGTCACCCAAAAACTGGTGAAGGTCACCTGCGGCTTTCCTGAGGACCTTCAAGTCGCGCTCGATCGCCTGAGAGCCTAACTTTCCGGGGCGCCTTAGCGAGTTAGGGCCGGCTCCGATTACTCTGGAGGTTCCGACCCTCCGAGGAGAACACCGTGAGCACATCGAGCGATTCCTTTGCTCACCTGCATGTGCACACGGAGTACTCGATGCTCGATGGCGCGGCCAAAATCCGCGGGCTGATTGATGAAGTCGCCAGGCTGGAAATGCCTGCGGTGGGGATGACTGATCACGGTTCGATGTTTGGCGCCTACGAGTTTTGGCGCACCGCCACCTCTGCGGGTATTAACCCAGTCCTCGGTGTTGAGGCCTACCTCACACCGGGCACCCACCGCAGCGATAAGACACGGGTGCGCTGGGGTAATGGGGGAGAAGACGATGTCTCGGGCTCTGGCGCCTATACCCATTTGACGTTATTGGCCGAGACAACGCAGGGAATGCATAACCTCTTCCGGATGTCGTCCTTGGCCTCGCTGGAGGGCTACTACTTCAAACCCCGGATGGATCGGGATTTGCTCGCCCAGTACGCCTCGGGTGTTATCGCCACCACAGGGTGTCCCAGTAGCGAGGTGCAAACCCGTTTGCGCTTGGGTCAATACGACGAAGCGGTCAAAGCCGCGAGCGAGTTCCGCGATATTTTTGGCAAAGATAACTACTTTGTCGAATTGATGGACCACGGGCTGGGTATTGAAAAGCGCGTGATGGCGGATCTGGTCAGAATTTCCAAAGACCTGGGAATTCCGCTGGTCGCCACCAACGACTTGCACTACACGCGGGAAGAGGACGCTTCTGCCCACGAAGCGTTGTTGTGTGTGCAATCGGGGTCGACTTTGGATGACCCTAAGCGGTTCAAGTTTGATTCCCAAGAGTTCTATGTGAAATCTGCTGCGCAAATGCGAGCCCTCTTTGCGCAGTTCCCCGAAGCGTGCGACAACACACTCTTGATTGCGTCTCGATCGAATGTGGCGTTTGATGAAACGGCGAACTACATGCCCCGCTTCCCTGTACCTGAAGGGCACACCGAGGCTAGCTTCTTCGCACAAGAGGTTCAGCTGGGGCTTGCCAAACGCTATCCCCAGGGCATCTCCACGGAGGTCCAACAACGAGCAGATTTCGAGATCGGCGTCATTACCCAAATGGGGTTCGCCAGTTATTTCCTGGTGGTGGCTGACTTTATCAACTGGGCTAAAGAGCGAGGAATCCGGGTGGGCCCTGGTCGTGGTTCCGGAGCGGGTTCCATGGCGGCCTTCGCCATGCGTATTACCGAACTAGATCCTCTGGAACACGGATTGCTCTTTGAGCGGTTCCTCAACCCCGACCGCGTCTCAATGCCGGACTTCGATGTGGACTTCGACGAGCGTCGCCGCGGTGAGGTCATTCGCTATGTCACCGAACAATACGGTGAAGACCGCGTCGCACAGATTGTCACTTTTGGAACCATTAAGGCCAAACAGGCGCTCAAAGACTCCGCGCGAGTGTTGGGTTATCCCTTTGGGATGGGGGAGAAGCTGACGAAGGTCATGCCCGCGGGTGTGATGGGTAAAGAAATGTCCCTCGATGGAATCGTGGATAAGTCCCACGAGCGCTACAAAGAGGCTGCCGATTTCCGCGCGCTACTCGAAAGCGACCCGGATGCTCAAACCGTATTTGATCGAGCCCGAGGACTAGAAAACCTCAAGCGACAGTGGGGTGTTCACGCAGCCGGCGTGATCATGTCCTCTGACCCACTGCTGGACATCATCCCGATCATGCGGCGCGAACTGGATGGCCAAGTAGTGACGCAGTTTGATTTCCCCTCGTGTGAAGCGCTTGGCCTGGTCAAAATGGACTTTTTGTCCTTGCGAAATCTCACCATCATCGATGACGCTCTGGATAACATCGAGCTCAACCGTGGGCACCGGGTGGTGCTAGAAGATCTCACCCTGGATGACCCGGAAGCCTACGCTCTGCTGGCCAGGGGAGACACCCTGGGTGTCTTCCAGCTTGACGGTGGGCCCATGCGCGGTCTTTTGCGTCTGCTCAAGCCCGATAGTTTCGAAGATATTTCCGCAGTGCTTGCGCTCTATCGCCCAGGCCCGATGGGTGCGGACTCCCACACTAATTACGCGCTGCGTAAAAATGGCGCTCAAGAAATCACCCCGATTCACCCGGAGTTAGCCCCAGCATTGGAAGAAATCCTCGGTGGCACCTACGGGCTCATCGTGTATCAGGAACAGGTAATGGAAATTGCCCGGAAACTAGCCGGGTACACCCTTGCTCAAGCAGATTTGTTGCGGCGAGCGATGGGTAAGAAGAAAAAGGAAGAGCTCGATATTCAGTTTGAAGCGTTCCGCGAGGGAATGCGAGCTAATGGCTATTCCGATGCGGCGATTACGACGCTGTGGGAAGTGTTGGTTCCCTTTTCTGACTACGCCTTTAACAAGGCCCATTCTGCGGCCTATGGAATGATTTCGTATTGGACGGCCTATCTCAAAGCCCATTACCCCTCGGAATACATGGCCGCGTTGCTCACCAGCGTGAGTGACCAAAAAGACAAATCGGCGATTTATCTCAACGAGTGTCGCCGTCGCGGCATTGAGGTTTTGCCCCCCGACGTCAATGAATCCATTGCTGTCTTTGGTGCTGTGGGCGATGACATTCGTTTCGGGCTTGCCGCTATTCGTAACGTGGGTGTGGGGGTAGTGGAGGGTATTCGAAGCGCTCGGGAAGAAAAAGGTCCCTTCACCAGCTTCCACGACTTCATCAAAAAGGTTCCGTCCTCCGTTCTTAACAAACGCACCGTGGAATCGCTGATTAAGGCGGGAGCCTTTGACCAGTTGGGTCACACCAGACGAGCCCTCTTTGACATTCATGAGAACGCTGTGGAAGCGGCGTCGAGGGAGAAAAAGTCGGAGGAAAACGGAGACGTCGGGTTTGATTTCGACTCGTTGTTTGAAAGCACTGGCACGCAACCCACTGCGGTGATTCCCGATCGCCCCGAATGGCCCCGGAAAGAGTTACTCAGCCTGGAGCGAGACATGCTGGGCCTCTACGTCTCAGACCACCCCCTGGCGGGCCTCGAGGTTCTTCTGGCGACGGAATCTGATGAGTCGATTGCCGATGTCCTCATCTCTAATAGAGAAGACGGCGACACGGTGACGGTGGCGGGGTTGATCACCTCGGTCAATCATCGGGTCGCCAGAAACAGCGGAAACCCCTATGCCCAAGTGGTAATTGAGGACTTTGGTGGGGAAGTAGCGGTGATGTTCCTGGGTAAGACCTATAAGAACTATCAGACCGAGTTAGTCGAAGACACTGTGGTGGCCTTGAGGGGTCGGGTCTCGAGAAGAGATGACGCAATCGGACTACACGCCATCGAATTAATCCCACTCAATGTCGCCGCCGATTACTCCAGCGAGCCCATCACCTTGACCGTTCCCGAACAATTTGCCACGGTGTCGGTGCTCACCGCTCTCGATGAGGCACTGTCTCGTCACGAGGGTGAGGCCAACGTTCGATTGCGCTTAGTGAAGTCGGGGTATGCCAGAGTCTTCGAGTTGCCTCGCAAGGTCACCGTCTCTGCCGACTTGATTGGCGAAGTGAAAGGCCTGCTGGGGGCCCACTGCCTCGGCGCTTAGAGCGCGGTGGTCTTCTTGTAGTCGCGGTCTTGATAGACCAAGGCTTCTTCCTGCGCGCCTAAGCCGCCACCGCGCACCGCGACAGCGACGCTGGCACTAAATTCCACCTTCATGATTTCCACGACGCTCACATGCATCCAGGCAGCGACGCCCTTGAGCAGAGGTAAACCCTCGATGCCTGGTTCCCAGTGATCGCCGACAAAGCGTTGGTCTGCATCCCCCGACATCGTGCGGGCCAACTCCAGCTGAGATGCACCGAGCATGTGGATCAGGAGAGAAGAATCCTTCTTGATAGAGGAAAAGCTGCTTGCCATTTGCGACATATTGAAAGTCGCCAGGGGTGGTGACGCTGAGAGTGACGCGAGAGACGTGGCAGTAAAACCAGTGGGTGATCCATCTGCTTTGAGAGCTGTCACGACAGAAATCCCAGCTCCGTGTCGACGAAACGCTTCGAGAAAGGCTTGGGAAGGGGAGAGGGGGTCTGTGGAGTTCATCATGACTATCTTAAGTCCCTCGAGCAGGGAAATATTCCCCAAGCCAGATACGATGGGCTCGAGATGATGAGACTGGTAGATCTTCGGGGCATGAACATCACGCGAAGCAGCGCCCCCAGCTTCGTTCCCCGGGTCAGTGTGGGCGTTTCTGAGGTGGAGGCTGTGGTGTCGGGCCTGCTTGCCGAGGTGAAACGAGAGGGCAGCGCTGCCCTTATTCGCCAGGCCAAAGATTTTGACGGTGTGACCGATGTTCAGCTGAGCGTGTCCGAGAAAGACATTCGCGCCGCTGCGAAAAAACTCGATCGCGGCACAAAGAACGCTCTCTTGGAATCGATTCGCAGGGTGCGGGCGGCCTCGGAAGATTCACTTCCCGCTGCCTCTCGAACCGAGTATCACACCGGGGGGAGCGTGGCGACGCGTTATGTCCCCGTGGATAGAGCCGGTGTCTACATTCCCGGGGGCAAAGCGGTGTATCCCTCCAGCGTTGTGATGAATGTGGTGGCAGCCCAAGCGGCAGGGGTGAAAGACATTGTGCTGGTCTCTCCCGCGCAAGATCAGTGCGAGGGACAAATCCATCCCAGTATTTTGGCCGCAGCAGACCTTCTGGGTGTCACCGAGGTCTATGCGATGGGGGGAGCGGGAGCGATTGCGGCGCTGGCTTACGGCGTTGCGGAGATTGGCTTGGAACCCGTGGACGTTATTACCGGTCCGGGAAATCAATATGTCGCCGAAGCTAAGCGTCAGGTGAAGGGGATTGTTGGCATTGATTCCGAAGCCGGTCCGACAGAAATCGGCATCATTGCTGATGACACGGCGCACCCTGAGTTTGTTGCTGCGGATCTGCTCTCGCAAGCAGAACACGATGAATTGGCGTCGGTGGTGCTGATTACCACCTCCCATGAATTGGCCTCGAGAGTGGAACACGCCCTAACCCGCAGACTCAGCGCTACTAAGCATCATGAGCGCGCAGGGGTGGCATTGATGGGTGAGCAATCAGGGGTGATCCTGGTGGATTCGTTGGAGCACCTTTATCTGATGGCTAACGCCTATGCCCCAGAACACCTCTCGGTCATGATGGAAAACCCCGAAGACGTCTTGCCTCATATTCGTCACGCGGGAGCGATATTTATCGGCCCCTACACCCCGGTCAGCGCGGGAGATTACGCAGCGGGATCCAACCACGTGCTGCCCACAGATGGGTCAGCTCGCTTTAGTTCGGGGCTATCTCCACTGAGTTTTCTGCGTTCTCAACAGGTCATTGATTACGACAAGGCAGCCCTGGCGCAGATTCGCGACGCTGTGGTGACGTTAGCGAACGCTGAGGACCTTCCCGCTCATGGTGAAGCGATAGAGGCCCGCTTTAGTGACACCACTGAGCAACCCACTGAGGCATAGACCAAGCCTTGTAAGCTGGTTTCACGATGTATTGCCCTTTCTGCCGCCACCCCGATTCCCGGGTTATTGATTCGCGCACCAGCGATGATGGGGTCTCCATTAGGCGACGCCGGCAATGCCCGGAATGTAGTCGCCGTTTTTCGACTCTAGAAACGGCGAGCTTGAGTGTTATTAAGCGCAGCGGCGTCACGGAACCTTTTTCTCGGGAAAAAATTGCTTCCGGCGTGAAAAAAGCATGCCAGGGTCGCCCTGTCACGGATCAGGACCTGGCTCAGTTAGCTCAACGGGTGGAAGAAATAATCCGCCAAACCGGTACCTCTCAGGTGGAGGCTAACGAGATTGGGTTGGCCACTCTGGAACCGTTACGCGAATTAGACGAAGTGGCTTACTTGCGTTTCGCCTCCGTCTACCAGGCCTTTGAAGACCTTGAGGATTTCGAAGATGCCATTGTCTCTCTGCGCAACAGAGAGCCCTCTGCACCCGAGGACGGTTGATGTACTCGGCTCTTTTTCGTGTACTGCAACAATTTGATCCCGAACTCACCCACGAACTGGGCATGGGTTTGATTCGATTCTGTGGCCTACCGGGAATCCGCACCTGGTTGCGCCGACGAACAGCGCCACCGGCTGCGCACGTGGTGAACTCCATGGGTCTTACCTGGGGCTCACCCGTGGGTGTGGCTGCCGGTTTTGATAAGAACGCGGTGGGCGTGCGCGGCCTGTATGCCTTGGGGTTTGACCACGTCGAGGTCGGTACCGTCACCCCCCGGGGGCAAGACGGCAATCCCCGTCCTCGGCTCTTCCGCCTCACGCATGATGCAGCGCTGATTAACAGAATGGGCTTCAATAATCAGGGCGCGGAAGCAGTGGCCAGGCGGTTGGCTAAGTTGCGACGATCGGGGGCAGACCTCCCGATTATCGGGGTGAACATAGGCAAAAACCTCACGACACCAGTGGACGAGGCTGCAGGCGATTACGTCAGCGCTGCTCGATCTCTGGCTCCCTACGCGGACTACTTAGTCGTCAATGTCAGTTCTCCCAACACCCCTGGGCTTCGCGGGTTACAAACGGAAAAAACTCTCCGACCTCTTCTCGCTGGCGTTCTCCAGGTGGCTGGTGGCACACCGATTCTGGTCAAAATTGCGCCTGAACTCAGCCCCGCCCAAATCGGTGGTGTGGCCCGTTTAGTGATGGAGTTGGGGCTTGCGGGAATAGTTGCCACCAACACCACGACCTCTCGCAAGGGCCTTCACGCTGATCGCGCCACCGTGGACGCGATAGGCGATGGGGGGCTTTCTGGGAAACCCCTAGCGCAACGGTCTCGAGATGTCTTGGGCCTGATTCGCCAAACGCTGCCTCGCAATTACGCGATTGTGAGCGTAGGGGGAGTCTTCACCGGTGAGGACGTCGCCGAACGGTTATCCGCGGGCGCAAACCTTGTCCAGGCCTATACAGGTTTCGTCTACCGTGGCCCGTTGTTCGCTCGCCACCTCACACGAGAGCTAGCTACTGCGGCGACTCGCCACGCTTAACTTGAGCCTTCGGAAGGCGCAGACCTCGCATTTGCAGTGACCGCATCGCGGCATACCACCGCACACCGTTTTCTACCTTCTCCACGCCAAACTTGGTGCCGAGGCCTCGTTTGACCCTGATACCGACATAGATGGCGTCCAAGATTGTCAGACCGAAGAAGGCCCACAGTGCCAAGATCGCGATCAGTTGAGCCTCTTGCGAGGGTAAGAAGGTGGCGATGATGACGGCAAACATGATGGGAATCAGGAACTCACCAAAGTTCCATCGTGCGTCGACGTAATCGCGCACCCATTTGCGCTGGGGGCCTTTATCGCGCTGGGGGAGATAGCGCTCCTCACCCGCAGCGAGTCCGAGACGCGCGCGTTCGCGCTCTTTGTTCAGTTTGGCCCGGGCTTCTTTACGGTTATTGGACACCAAGGGTCGCTTGAGCTCTGCTTCTCGATCCCGTCGACGCGGAGTCGGGTGACCCTTTCCCTGTGGTTCCTCATCAGGTACTGGAGTGCTCAGTGTTTCTTTCGCCACGGGAATCCCTCGATGTTCGTTATTTGGTGAGCCTCCAGAGTACCGGTTGGGATGGCAACACTCATCCTGAAGCGCTCATCTTCAGCCTTCCTGAAGCCAAGAGCGCGTAGACTGAGCTCAAGTTTTCGAGAGGAAGTCCACCATGGCTGAGACTGTGCAAGAAACCCACGGCGTAACCATCACCGACGGCGCTGCGCTAAAAGTGCGCAACCTGCTGGAGCAAGAGGGCCGCGATGACCTTCGTCTGCGGGTAGCGGTTCAGCCTGGCGGTTGCTCGGGTTTGATCTACCAGTTGTTCTTTGACGAACGACTGATGGACGATGATCTCGTAGTGGATTTCAACGGTGTCGAGGTTGTTGTAGACAAGATGAGCTCGCCCTACATTGATGGCGCCACGGTCGATTTTGAGGACACAATTCAGAAGCAGGGTTTCACCATTGACAACCCCAACGCTCAGGGCAGTTGTGCCTGCGGAGACAGCTTTAGCTAAGTGTGAATCTCCTCGGAGTTCACTGCGAGCCACGAGGTTCCTGCCCTAGCGATGGCATAGACTAGGCAGGTAAGCCGGTATTAAAAGATGGTGAAAGGGACGCTGTGCGCCACAACCTGAAACGCGGCCTGAAAGGCGCCTCGCTTCTCACAATTCTTGCTCTGGTTCTGGCCGGGTGCACTTCGCAAACAGCGCTCGGGTGGTTGCCCACGGAGCGTGGACTCACCAATCAGGTGGACCGCGTGATTGATTTGTGGGTGGTTTCCTGGATCGTCTTGCTCATTGTCGGTGTCATCACCTGGCTTTTGATTATTTGGGCTGCCGTCGTGTATCGCCGCCGCAAAGGCCAAACCGGGATGCCTGCGCAGTTGCGCTACAACATGCCCATCGAAGTTTTCTACACCGTCGCTCCGCTCATTCTTGTCCTCGTACTCTTTGGGTTCACCGCTCGCGACCAGATCGTTATCGAGGCGCCTTTGGAGGACCCTGATGTGTCCATCGAGGTATACGGAAAACGGTGGGCGTGGGACTTCAACTACCTCACCGATAACGTCTACTCCGCTGGTATTCAGGCCCAGGAGCTCCCCGGTGGTGGGATTGAACCAGGATCCCTTCCCAAGCTCTATCTCCCCGTGGATAAGAAAGTGGAAATCACCATCGAATCCAGGGACGTGTTGCACTCGTTCTGGATTATTGACTTCCTCTACAAGAAGGACATGATTCCTTCGCGCACAAACTACTGGTACTTCATTCCCCAAGAAGAGGGCGTCTACCGCGGTAAGTGTGCAGAGCTCTGCGGGGAATACCACTCGTTGATGCTTTTTGAAGTCCACGTTGTCTCAGAAAACGAGTACAACCAGCAGATGGCCTCCCTGCGTGCCAGTGGCAACGTTGGACGCTTAGGCGCTGAGCTGGATACGTTGCAAAACTTGCCCGGTACCACCGTAGAAACCACAGGAGAGTAGACCATGACCACGACGGCGCCCAGGCCCTCCGTAACCGAAATCCCTCAGGGGCTTTCCAACGCGAGTGTTGCGCGTAAAGGCAATGTCTTTGTGGAGTGGATTACGACCACAGACCACAAGAAGGTCGGATACCTCTACCTGATTACGTCGTTCATTTACTTCCTGCTCGGCGGTGTCATGGCACTGGTGATCCGTGCCCAGCTTTTCGCCCCGGGTCTCGAGGTCGTGGCGACCAAGGAACAGTACAACCAGCTCTTCACCATGCACGGCACCATCATGCTGCTGATGTTCGCTACCCCTTTGTTTGCGGGTTTTGTGAACGTATTGATGCCGCTGCAGATTGGCTCGCCCGATGTGGCCTTCCCCCGGCTCAACGCCTTGGCTTACTGGTTCTTTAGCTTTGGTTCTTTGATTGCGGTCGCTGGATTCCTGACCCCTCAGGGCGCAGCATCGTTTGGTTGGTTTGCCTACGCACCGCTTTCGAGTCAAACCTTTTCCCCTGGCTTAGGGGGAAACCTCTGGGTCTTTGGGCTTGGTTTGAGCGGTTTTGGCACCATTTTGGGTGCGGTGAACTTCATCACCACCATCATCACTATGCGCGTTCCCGGTATGACCATGTGGCGGATGCCTATCTTCACCTGGAACGCCTTGGTCACCTCAATCTTGGTCCTTCTGGCCTTCCCCGTTCTGGCTGCCGCCATGTTGGCACTGGGTAGTGACCGGGTATTTGGTTCTCATGTGTATGACGCGGCGAATGGTGGGGCCATTTTGTGGCAGCACCTCTTCTGGTTCTTTGGCCATCCCGAGGTCTACATCATCGCGTTGCCCTTCTTCGGTATCGTCTCGGAAATTTTCCCTGCCTTTAGCCGCAAACCAGTCTTTGGCTACAAGACCCTGGTCTACGCCACGATTGCGATTGCTGCTCTGTCGATGACGGTGTGGGCCCACCACATGTATGTCACGGGTTCCGTGCTGTTGCCCTTCTTTGCTCTGATGACCATGCTGATTGCGGTGCCCACCGGGGTGAAGATTTTCAACTGGATCGGCACTATGTGGCGCGGCTCGGTCACGTTTGAAACCCCCATGGTGTTTGCCCTGGGCTTCTTGATTTCGTTCGTCTTTGGTGGTCTTACCGGGGTAATCCTGGCGTCTCCACCCCTGGATTTCCACGTCTCTGATTCCTATTTCGTGGTTGCTCACTTCCACTACGTAGTCTTTGGAACAGTGGTGTTTGCGATGTTCGCCGGGTTCTATTTCTGGTGGCCTAAATTTACCGGCAAGATGCTCAACGAATCTCTGGGACACGTGCACTTCTGGACGCTCTTCGTGGGCTTCCACATGACCTTCCTGATCCAGCACTGGCTCGGTGTGATGGGCATGCCCCGTCGCTATGCCACCTACTTGCCTGAAGATGGCTTCACCTGGATGAACCAGCTTTCGACCGTGGGCTCCATATTGTTGGCGCTGTCGATGATCCCGTTCTTGCTCAACGTGTACCTCACGGCTCGCAATGGCCA
>JAFMKX010000001.1:55775-64731 GCA_017852615.1 Pontimonas sp.
GTAGCGGGCGAGGTCGTGGGATACGCGCTCACCACCATCAACACGTTGTTTTATACCAATGGCCCCTCAGCTCAGCTGCAGGAAATTGTGGTCGATGATGCTCGACAGACCTCTGGTGTGGGAACCGCTCTGGTTCGTGCCGTAGAGGCCGCCTGCGAAGCAAGCGGTGTCACCCAACTCACAGTCGCCTCTCGGCGTGCTGGCGGTTTTTATGACCGCTTGGGCTACACCCAGCAGGCCGAGTACATGCGCCGCTTGTTCTAATTACGGCGCACGCCTCGAGCAACAGCCTTAGTGCTTGGCTTCGTCCAGTTCCTTTTGGCCCACGGGCATCACGCGGTCTTCGAAGAACCAGCGAGAGAACCCTGAGCGGATTCTTGTTCCCACCGTGATGCGACCCTGGTCGTTGGGGCGAACAGTGAGCGGCTTGTAGTCGTTGTAATCCAACAATCTCCAGCGTTCACTGTCTTCAAGTTGTTCGTGCACCTCGATGTACTCGCCGCCGGGTAGGCGCACAATGCGTCCACTCTCATAGCCGTGCAGGGCGATTTCTCGATCCTTGCGCTGCAGTGCCAAACAGGTCCGCTTGGTAATCACGAAAGCTAAGACAGGAGCGAGGAAGAACAACACCTGCAACGAGGTGATGACACCCTCAATGGTGAGCTTGAAGTGGGTAGCAATAAGGTCTGAGCTCGCTGCTGCCCACAACACGGCATAGAACGTCACACCAGCGGCGCCAATGGCCGTTCTGGTAGGAGCATTTCGGGGACGGTCTGCAATGTGGTGTTCCCGCTTATCTCCGGTGACCCAGGCCTCAAAGAAGGGGTAGAGGGCAACCAGGACGATAAACAAGCCCAGCACGATCGTGGGGGTCAAAATATTCATCGACCAGGTGTGACCCAGGAGGACAAACTCCCAGCCCGGTGGAACAAGCCTCAGGGCTCCATCGGCAAAACCGATGTACCAGTCCGGCTGCGTTCCTGCCGACACGGGGGAGGGGTCATAGGGTCCGTAGTTCCAAATCGGGTTGATCGTGAACATGGACGCAATCAACATGATCGTTCCAAAGACCAGGAAGAAGAATCCACCGGCTTTTGCGGCGAACACGGGCAACACGGGGGAGCCCACCACGTTGTCGTTGGTGCGACCGGGTCCTGCAAACTGGGTGTGCTTGTTGACCACCAACAGGACCATGTGAATGGCCAAGGTGGCAATCAAAATAGCCGGAAGAAGCATGATGTGCAGAACGTAGAGTCTGGGGATCACGTCCACGCCGGGGAATTCGTCACCGAAGAACAGATACGACATCCACACGCCGATGACGGGGAAGGCCTTGATCATGCCATCAATAATGCGCAAACCATTACCTGAGAGCAGGTCATCGGGGAGGCTGTAGCCGGTAAAGCCCTCCGCCATCGCCAAGATAAACAAGACGAAACCAATGATCCAGTTGAGTTCACGAGGCTTGCGGAAAGCACCGGTGAAGAAGACTCGGAGCATGTGCAGACCAATAGACGCCACAAACAACAGCGCGGCCCAGTGGTGCACCTGACGCATCAAAAGACCACCACGGATATCAAAGGACAGGTCCAAAGACGTGTGATACGCCACGGACATTTCAATGCCCTTGAGCGGAAGGTAGGAACCCTCGTATTCCACCTCGGTCATCGAGGGGTCGAAGAAGAAGGTCAGGAAGGTTCCACTGATCAAAATAACGATGAAGCTATAGAGGGCGACCTCACCCAGCATGAAAGACCAGTGGTCGGGGAAGATTTTGCGCCCCAGGGTTTTCATGGCCGTCGAAGCGCTGGTGCGCTCATCGAGGTAGTTAGCGGCTGCGCCGGTAAAGCGCATGCCGGGGCCTACATCTGACTTGGCTTGGTTGTTGAGGGTAGTACTCACAGTTCACGCTCCCAGAAGCTTGGACCCACCGGTTCGGTGAAGTCGCTTTGTGCTACTAAATATCCTTGCGCATCAACGGTGATAGGAAGCTGTGGAAGGGGACGGGCTGCCGGACCAAAGATGACCTCACAGTGGTTAGACACGTCAAACTCGGACTGGTGGCAGGGGCACAGAAGGTGGTGTGTCTGCTGCTCATACAACGCCACAGGACAGCCCACGTGGGTGCAGATCTTGGAGTAGGCCACAATGCCCTGGTAGGACCACGAAGCGCGCTCAGGCTTCTCCACGAGGTCTTCCACTGGCAAGCGCATCAACAGCACTGCTGCTTTGGCTTTCTCCTCTAGGCGGTGGTGCTCCAATTCAGCAAGTCCTTCGGGAATGACCTGAAAAGCCGAGCCAATAGTGACCTCAGACGCCTTGATGGGCACGCCACTGGGGTCTTTGGTGAGTCGAACACCCTTGGCCCACATGGTCTCTTTCATCTTCGCAATGGGGTCTGCCGCGGGAGCCAGGTCCCTAAACAGCGCCACGGCGGGAATCGGGGTGGCGACCAAGGCGCCGATGAGGGTGTTGCGCACGAGGGAGCGACGAGTGAATCCCGACTCCTTGTTCGCCTGAGTGAACATTTCCACTGCCGTTTGGCGGGTTTCTTCAGAGCCTCTGGTGGGGTGACGTTCTTCGACCAGTTCGTGGCCATGCATCAACGATTTAGCCCAGTGCACGGCTCCGATGCCCACGCCGAGCAGTCCGATAGCGGCACCCAAGCCGACGAACATGTTGTTGGCCCGAACCGAGGCCATATCGCCGGGAATAATCGGGAAAATGACATAGGACACGGCAGCGATGACGCTACCGATGATCGATAACGAGAAGAACAGGGCGATACGACGTTCGGCCTTTTTCTCTTCCTTGGGGTCGAGGTCGGTCACGCGAACGTGCTCACCGGGCAAACCAGGGTTGGCAACCGTGTCGGAGGACACTATTGCAGTGCCCGGGCTTGGTTCTGGCGCAGGCAGTGCAGAGGTGATGTCGTTACCCGGTGGCTTCGTGGCCATAGCTCCCGTGATTCCTTTCGTTGGTAAAAAAACTAGTTAGAGCGGGCGGTCAGCCAGATGGCCACCGCAATCAGGCCACCCAGCCCGATCAGCCACACAAAGAGGCCTTCGGACACTGGGCCGAGGGATCCCAGAGAGAACCCACCCACGGAGGGGGTTTCGTCGAGATACTTCAAGTAGGTGATCACGTCGTTCTTTTGTTCAGGCGTGAGATTCATGTCGTTGAACACGGGCATGTTCTGGGGCCCGGTGACCATAGCGCCATAGATGTGAACGGGGTCCAGGTCGCGCAGGTGAGGCGCATACTTTCCCTCGGTAAGGGCACCGCCGGCACCGGCGACGTTGTGGCACATGGCGCAGTTCACTCTAAAGAGTGCTCCACCTTCTGCCGCGTCGCCATCACCCGCGTAGTGCTCGGGATTGGGCATGCCAGGACCAGGAGCTAGAGAGGCCACAAAGGCCGCTAGAGCATCAATTTGAGCCTGAGTGAACTGGACGGGCTTGGCTTCCGCTTGAGGCCCCGAAGCTGCCATGGGCATGCGACCGGTGCCGACTTGGAAATCGACCGCGAGTGCTCCCACACCAATCAAACTGGGGCCAGCCTCGCGACCCTCGGCGTTGAGACCGTGGCAGCTCGCACAGTTAGCGAGAAAGAGTTTTTCACCCTCGTCGATCAAGCTCGCCTGAGACACCGGGGGAGTCTCAGCCATGGCGATCCCCGCCGACGTGGCGGCATAGGCGCCACCCGTGACGAACAATCCAATGACCAGCAATAAAGCGCCCATCAGAGGGTGCCGGCGACCGGTGCGACGAGGAACTCGGGTGTTGGTCATGGTTCGCTTTCTTGTGTGCTGGGGGTTACTTCAAGACGTAGATGACGAGGAAGAGGCCAATCCAGACCACGTCAACAAAGTGCCAGTAATAGGACACCACAATCGCGCTGGTAGCTTCCTTATGAGTGAAGGTTTTCACGGCATATGCTCGGCCAATTACCAGCAAAAACGCAATTAAACCGCCGGTCACGTGGAGACCGTGGAACCCGGTGGTCAGATAAAACGCAGAGCCATAGGCGTCGGAGCTCAGCGAGACACCTTCGGATACCAAGAGGGCATATTCGTATACCTGCCCCGCCACGAAGATGGCTCCCATGACGTAGGTGAGGAAGAACCATTCCACCATTCCCCATTGGGTCGGTTTCCAGCCGGTGGCCCGGGCTTGGAGGCGCTCAGCAGCAAACACACCAAACTGGGCTGTCACACTCGAGAGGACCAGGATGGTCGTGTTAATCGCCGCGAAGGGGATATTCAACATCTCAGTGTTGTATTCCCAGATATCGGGCGAGGTGGAGCGCAGCGTGAAGTAAATCGCAAAAAGACCGGCGAAAAACATCACCTCGCTTCCCAACCACACAATGGTGCCCACGGCGACGACGTTAGGTCGGTTCACGGTGGGCGCTGAAAAGCTGGGGCTGATAGATGCGCTACTCACCTCTCTATTATGCCTGATTCCACCCTGGGCCAATGCTCCACGACATGCCCCCACAGGAGATTGTGAGCCGCCAGATACCATTGCTCTCATGAGCACAGATTTCTCTTGGCCAGAAACATTGAATCAACTCTTGGAGCCACGCGATCTTTCCGTTGCCCAAGCCACCGCAGCCATGCAAGAGGTGATGGCGGGGGAGACCACTGACTCGCAACTGGCGGCGTTCCTGGTCGCACTGCGGGCTAAACCCGAAACAGTGGATGAAATTGTGGGTTTCCGGGATGCGATTTTGCGCAATGCGGTAGCTCTGCCGATCGATCCGAAGGTGCTCGACATTGTGGGCACAGGGGGAGACCCTTATGGAGCAGTAGTCAATGTCTCGTCTATCGCGTCCATTGTGGCGGCGGCGGCCGGGGTTCCGGTGGTCAAACACGGTAATCGTGCGGCTAGTTCTGCCTCGGGTGCCAGCGACGTGTTGCAGGCCTTAGGAGTCAACCTTGATTTGGAACCCTCCGATGTCGCACGTGTCTTCCACCAGGTAGGGATCACCTTTGTCTTCGCTGCCAAATTCCACCCAGGCTTCAAACATGCCGTGACGGCCCGCAAAGATATCGGCATTCCTACGGTGTTCAATATTTTGGGGCCACTGTGTAACCCAGCGAGGCCAGAGGCCAGTGCTGTCGGGGTCAGCATGCTTTCTCGAGCCCCTCAAGTAGCGGGTGTGTTTCGGACACGGGGTGCCAGCGCACTGGTCTATCGAGGCGATGACGGAATCGACAAGCTCACCACGACAGGACACTCTCACGTCTGGGAAGTCAGTAAAGGTAACGTCCTAGAGCACGACATCAACTCTGAGGAACTTGGTTTCCCCAAAGCCCGCCCTGAGGATCTCTTGGGTGAAAGCCCCGAGCACAACGCCCGTCTCGCGCAGGCCGTCTTGCGCGGTGAGCCAGGCCGGGTGCGAGACATCGTGGTTCTCAACGCCGCGGCAGGCTTGGCAGCCTTTGCCTTAGCTGACGATCCTCACCAGGTGGAGAGAAACCTACTGGAGCGACTGAGCGAAAAAGTTTCTCTCGCTGAATCTGTGATTGATTCAGGCGCCGCCTTAGCGAAACTTGAGGAATGGGCGCAGGCCACTCACTCGAGATAGGGGATGGCGCCAACGCGCTATCAACCGACGTGAGATTGCTAAACTGACATAATATAGATTATCGGATACGGTAGTTATTTACTGAGGGATCGAATCAGCTCAGGTAGGTGCGCTGGTTCATAGGGCTCCTGGGACGTTTCTAATTGCTCCGCGCTAAACCATCGCCAATCAGTAACGTCGACATGTTCCTCGGGCGTCCAAAAGGTGCTGACGGGTTCAAATCGTTGGGTTCGAACATGGAAATATTCTGCGTGACCTTGATTGTGGTCGGCTTGATCAAAGGTCACCTCAAAGTCATACGTCCACACCGGCTGGCCCACATCGTCCACCTGATAGCCGGTTTCTTCAAAGAGCTCCCGCCGGGCAGCATCGTCATGGCTTTCTCCCGGATCAACGCCACCACCAGGCGTAATCCAGCGGGTAAACCCCGAGGAATCGGGTGCTGCGGTGAGAAAAAGCAGCACACAGCCCTGAGGGTCCATGACCACCAAGCGGCTGGTGAGCCGTAATCGGTTTTGGGGTACCATCACGGCCTTATTCTGGCCTAGACAGGCTCAACAACCTCTGAATTACTCTGAAACAGGTGGTGTTGAGCTTGCGAGGAAGCTCGAAATGTCTCCCACGAGGCGTGTGTGATCCGCAGGAATGTCTTCCACTGCAGCCAAAGCGACCTCGGCGGCGAACTCTTCGACGTTATAGAGCTTGCCTACTTGCTCTTTGCGCTGGTCCAAGACCCCTGGATTCGCCCTATTGAGTAGCGTTGCGGTCACGGTGCCTTCGATCATGTCTCCGGAGACCACAACGAATTCAACCCCCACAGAACTCATGTGGTCAATCATCGCGCGAAGGGCATCTTCGCCGGCGCGCTTGGACAAGGCAACGGGGACGTATTCGGCCATGGTGTCGGCTTCTCGGATGAAATGCGCTTGGTGAGAGGTGACGAACACCACGCGGGAGCCGGGTTCCATCAGCGGTAGCGCCGAGGTGAGAAGCCCCACCTGAGCATCGCGATTGAGTTTCATCGCGTAGTCCTCGCCCATGTCGGCCTCCATGCCGCCGGAAGCGTTGAGAATCAGAAGATCGAGCCCACCGAGTTGTTCTTTGATGGTGCTGATCATGCGCGAGACGCTAACCGGGTCCGTGAGGTCTGCTCCCACCGCACTGGCGGAACCACCGGCCGCCATGATCTCGTCCACTAGTTTGAGGGCGCGCGATTCCTTATTGCGATAGTTGATAACCACGCTGGCGCCGGCCTGAGCCAGATAGCCCGCGGTAGCGGCGCCAATTCCTCGTGAAGATCCGGTAATGAGGGCTCTAGCGCCAGTAAGTTGGCCAGGCTTAAGGGGATTAGTCATCAGGCGAGTGTAGCGAAACCCTAGGCATTTCCTGCCTATACTGGCCGATATCGACGAAATTGAGGGGAAAACTCCGTGGCTTTCCTAGAGGGCTCTCCCCCACGCGTTATCGCTCATCGGGGTCTCGCTCAGGGGCATGCGGAAAACACACTCGGCGCTTTTGGCGCCGCCATCTCTGCTGGCGCTGACATTCTCGAAACCGATGTGCACCTGAGCAAAGACGGACAGGTCATCATCGCGCATGATCCAGACCTGGAGCGAGTAGCAGCGCGCTCGGGCTTAGTGAGCGATTTCACTGCTGCACAACTCAGGGCAATGGATTTGGGTCATGGTGAAGGGTTTTCGACGCTTGGTGAAGCCCTACACAGCTTCCCCGGGCACCGATTCAACATCGATGTGAAGGCTCCGGCCGCCATTACTGCCCTTGTGCGCGCTATTGACGACGCTGAGGCCCACGATCGAGTACTGGTCACCTCGTTTGATGAAAATACTCGCTCCCGGGCTCTGGCGTTGTTGCCAGGAGTGGCCAGTAGCGCGACCTCCCGCCACGTCATCGAGGGGCGCTTGCGGTCCTGGGTGGGGTTGCCTGTGCAGCGATGGAAACTACCCCAGGAAGTGGTGGCTCTTCAGATTCCACCGACCTATTCAGGGCTTCCCCTGGTCACGCCGAGCATGATTAGCGCGTGCCATCGACGCGGTCTAGAGCTCCACGTGTGGACCATTAACGACCCCCACGACATGACGCGTCTGTTTGACATGGGAGTCGATGGGATCGTCACAGACCGCGCGGATCTCGCCGTGGAGATTCGTGCAATGCGCCTGGGCAAGAAGGCTTAGGACCCGAGCGGGTCGCCGAATCCCCGGCGAGCTCGAGCTCCCGCACCGGCGGTGATGAGCCCTGCCACCGTCAACGCACCCACGAGCACCTCAAGGTTTCGCTTGATCCAGGTGGCCGGGGTGGTGTGCTGGGCTAGGGGAACATCGAGAAGCAGATACCCCTCGGTGTAGGTGGGGAGGCGATCCAGGGTGGCGCCGGTGGGGTCCATCACAGCACTTGTTCCCACGGTGGAAATATTGACCACGCTGCGGCCGGTTTCGATAGCGCGCATGCGCGCAATCGCTAATTGTTGGACACTCTGGTCGGTCTGGCCAAAATCAGCGTTGTTTGTAGGCGCGAAGATAATGTCGGCGCCCTCGTCCATCATCGCCCACACAATGGCGTCATCGACAATGTCGAAACAAATCGCAATCCCCGCAGTGGCACCCGCCACCTCAAAGACGGTGTCACGTTGCCCGATCGAATAATCCCGGGGAATCATCGAAAAGAGCTCGGGCCACAAGGGGTAAAAGAATTCCCTTTCCGGCAGGTACTCAGCAAAAGGAACCGGGTGGATTTTGTCGTATTGATCCCTCGCTACTCCCCTGCCCAAGCCCTCATCGAATTCCCACAACAAAATCGAGTTGAAACTTTCCTCACCCACTTTGGTAATGGCGCCCACCACCAAGGGGGCATCCATTTCTCGAGCGACTTCGGAGACCACGGCCGCCGCTTCGGGATGGCGCAGGGGATCGATATCGGAGGCGTTTTCTGGCCACACAACGACGTCTACGTCTTCACCAAAGAGTTCGCGATTGACCAGGTAGTGGTCACGCAAATTATCACCGCGGTCATAATCGGCAAATAACCCGGCATCAGCGTTGCCCTGCACGGCCAGGACTCGAATCGACCCGGACTCGCTCACCGGCCACGCTGGCCAGATAACCAGTGCAAGGCTCACCGATGCGGCGAGGGCAGCTCGCCCTAAGCGCGGGAGTCTCCCCTCCCCTATCAGAGCAACGCCAAGGGCGAGGGCCCAGGCGAGGAGAAAACTCATCCCGCTGGTTCCCAGCCACGACACCCACGGAGCCAGGGTGCTTTCGGACTGGCTTTGGGCGAGGCGAGACCACGCGAACCCGCCCCAGGGATACAGGCTCGCGAGAGCCTCGCGCACCATCCACGCTCCCCCGAC
>JAFMKX010000001.1:64969-93894 GCA_017852615.1 Pontimonas sp.
GCCCACATCATTCCCGCGACACCCAGAAGGGTCAGCGGCCACCAATTTCGATCCGGGAAACCCAGGTCCATCAGCCACCCGGCAACCACCACGGCAAGATACGACACCGCAAGGCTCCCGGGTGCCGCCAGCGCGAAGCCGGAGCGGGGAGCAATGCCGAAGGTACTCATTAGCGCGATAGCTTAGGCGACGCTGCTGAGAGCGACGATGCCTCGGAACACGGCGGCACGAGCGTCGAGGGCGGTGGTGTGGATCGGGCCTTCGCCGATGGTGATGATTTGGTCGAGGACATCGATCACCTGTTTGCACCAGCGAACAAAGTCACCGGCTTGAATATCGCGCATATCCAGGACATTTTCGAGGCGGTGGCCCAGGGCCCAGCGATACATTGCCATCGCTAGCTGAGGGGACAGATCACCCTTCGGGGCCACCTGGTGAGAGGTTTCAATCTCACTGAGCTTTTTCTGCCAACGCCTGGTGGTATCGAGAGCGCTAGCAAACTCTCCCCGGGGCAGATCTGCCGGATAGACGGGAGTGTCATCGCGTCGGGGTTCATAGACCAACGTGGCGATGATGGCGGCTAACCCCGGTGCGTCCAAACCGCTCCAGACCTGACGGCGTAAGCACTCTGCGACCAGCAAGTCCCGCTCACCATAGATGCGTCGCAACGTGTAACCGTGAGGGGTGAGCTCGAGTTCGCTCTCGCCCTGGGCGAGATATCCCGCCTCAACGAGAACCTCACAAATACGATCGAACACGATCGAAATGGCCCCGGTTCGATTACGAATTTGGCGGCGAATTCTCTCGGTTTCTCTCTCAAGTTTCCACCAGCGAGCGGCCCACCTAGCGTGTGCTTCGCGGTCTGGACAGGAATGGCAGGCGTGACGCTGGAGAGATTTGCGAAGCTCATCAATCTCGGCATTTTTCTCTACTGAGGAAGCCCTGCGGGATGAGCGTTGACCCTGTTCGCGCTCCAGGTCGCTGAGTTTGCGTCGCAGTGCTGCGTAATCGGTGAAATCACCCCGGTCGCAGGCAAAAGCCGTGGCATAACCAGCGAGAGACTCATCGTTTTTGCGGACACTGCGCGCAAGCTCCACCACATGCTTATCGGCCTGGAATTGGGCGAACGAGGACTCCAAGATGGTTCGTGTGCGCTCCACGCCAAACTGCTCGATCAGGTTCACCGCCATGTTGTAGGTCGGGGCAAAGCTTGATTTCAGCGGATAAGAGCGCCGAGACGCCAGGGCTGCGACCGCCTCTGGGTTGATACCTGCCTGCCACAAAATAACCGAGTGGCCTTCATGATCAATCCCACGGCGGCCGGCACGACCGGTGAGCTGGGTGTATTCCCCGGCGGTAATAGGCACGCGAGCTTCACCGTTGAACTTCTCTAACTTCTCCAACACCACTGTGCGCGCAGGCATATTGATTCCCAGCGCGAGCGTTTCGGTGGCGAAGACGACTTTGAGAAGCTTTCGACGGAACAATTCCTCGATGACTTCTTTGAGCATGGGAAGCATTCCCGCATGGTGAGCGGCAACACCGCGCAGAACTCCATCAAGCCAGTCGTGATAGCCCACCACGGCTCGATCGTCATCGTCGAGGCGATCCAGTTTTTCTTCGACCAGGTCAAGAATCATGCTGCGCTCGGATTCGCTGGTTAGCGTCACCCCTCGCCGGAGCACCTGCGCCACCGCTTGATCACACCCCACCCGGGAGAAAATAAAAAAGATAGCGGGGAGGAGCTCTTCGTCATCTAAGAGTGAGACCACATCGGCGCGATAGACCTTGTGTCGTTTGTCTTCAAAGCGCTGATATCGGGGCGCTCCGCGCGAGCGAGGGCGATGCGTGCCCCCCCGCCCCAGCATCTGGGCGGTTTTGATTACTTCGGGGTTGACGACCTGCTTGCCTTCGCTGCCCGAGAATAACGGAACGAGTTTTTGGGCGAACATCATGTGTTGGTGCAGCGGCACGGGGCGATCTTCGCTCACGATGACATCGGTGTGGCCACGGACAGTTTGTAACCAGTCACCAAATTCTTCGGCGTTGGAGACCGTAGCGCTGAGGGAAATCAACTGAACGTGTTGCGGCAGGTGGATGATCACTTCTTCCCACACGGCACCGCGGAATCGATCGGCTAAATAGTGAACTTCATCCATCACCACGTAGCCGAGGTTGTCCAACAAATCACTCTCGGCGTAGAGCATGTTGCGTAGTACTTCGGTGGTCATAATGACCACCCTGGCTCGGGGGTTGATGCTGGTATCCCCCGTGAGCAGGCCAATATTTTCTGCCCCGTAGGTTTCGACCAACTCAGTGAATTTCTGGTTAGACAGCGCCTTGATGGGGGTGGTGTAGAACACTTTGATCTCGGAGGAAAGCATCGCCACATGAACGGCAAATTCGGCAACAATGGTTTTTCCAGCCCCGGTGGGAGCCGCAACGAGCACACCGCGACCGGCTTCTACTGATTCACAGGCCACGCGCTGGAACGGGTCAAGGTCGATGCTCAAACCCTGCGCAAAATGCGCCAATAGAGGGCTTTTCTTGCGAGCAGCGGCTTGCTCAAACTTGGCTGCAGGACTGAGTTCGTTCACACCATCACCGCGGCTTAGGCCGAAGCGGTGTCGTTGGTGGTACCGAGCTCGCGGGCGAGCTTTTTGGCTTTGCGTCGATCGTGAATCCAGGTGATGCCTGCGGCCAGGAAATACAGCGCCACCATCGGAAGCGCCAAAATTATCATCGACACCACATCCGCTGCTGGCGTGGCCAGTGCAGTGAACACCGAAATCACGACGATCGCCCAGCGCCAACCGTGGATAATCGCGGAGGCGCTGAGCACCCCAATGAAATTAAGCAGCACCAGAAAAACCGGGAGGACAAAGCCCACTCCAATCGCGATGACTAATTTCAAAGCGAAGTCGAGGTATACCCGTGCGGTGAGCAACGTGGAGGACTGCTCGGGGGCAAAGCTCGTGAGCAAGATGACAATGTTGGGCAAAATGGTCCAGCCCAGAGCCACGCCTGCGAAAAACAGGGGCACGGCGGCGGAGAGAAAACCCAGGGCATAGCGCCGCTCTTTACGCATGAGGGCAGGAACGAAAAAGGCCCACACTTGGTAGAGCCACACCGGCGCTGCCAGCACGATGCCTAAGACCATCGCAATAGCGATTTTGGTATCAAAAGCCTCGGTGACCGAGGTGTAGTTGATTTCAGCGTTGCGGTCACGCTCCAAAGCGATTTCCATGACCGGTTCGCTCAATGCCCCCCACACCGGATCGGCGAGGAACCAGCCAGCGATAGCGGCTAAGACAATCGAGAGACCAATAATTCCCAGGCGACGTCGAAGCTCTAGGAGGTGATCTCCCAGCGACATTCGCCCACCTTCGCCCGGGCGACGACGCGAACGCGCCACGACTATCGTGTCGAGGAGTCTTGGTCTTCCGACCCGGAAGCTCCCTCAGCCCCATCGGGGGTATCAGTGGGGCGAACTTCGCTCTTGAAAATCTTCAACGACTGACCCAGGCTTTTAGCCAGTGCGGGCAACTTTGGTGCACCAAAAAGAAGCAAGACAACAACAAGGACAATGAGGCCTGTCCAACCACCGAGGTTTCCTGACATGGTCACCCTTTCCTGGGACGTAGAAGTGAAGGAAGTCTAGCACCGGGGTGCCCAGAACTACCTGGTCTCATACCGGGCCAGGGCGTTGCCCGCGAAATGTGCCACGGCCTCCCGCGCTGAAGGCGGTGCCACGACGCGCACCCGTCCCGGGTGTGCTGCCACAAAGCGAGTCAGGGACCCGTAGTGGGCAAAGGGTATTTCTAAGCGCAGTGGATCCGCTGCGCCTGAAGGGATAACACCCCGAGGAAGATAATCCGCAATCAGGGGCACGCTGGAGGCTGAGCACTCGATGGTGACCATGATGTCATCAGGTGAGGGGCTAAAAAGCTCCGTGGAGATGTCTTCGATCAGCGAGCTGTGATCGCCCTGCTTTAGCTCACTAAGTGACACAGCTTCCATGTGGTTCACCCGGAAGGTGCGAAGCGCCTGGCGTGTGTGGCACCACCCGCGCACATACCACTGAGCATCCCGGGTTTCGATCAGCAACGGGTCAATGGTGCGCTCACCAGACTCCCCCCGCTTGTTGTGATACGTCATCGTGACGGCGCGCTGGGTGCTCAAGGCCTCCTCTAAGACCACCAGATGGGTCTCGACGGCTTCGCCCCCCACGGCGATGCGGTCGGCAGGTCCCGCACCGGCACCGGCGCGGAGTTTCGTCATCACCTCGTCGATATCGCTTCGGTGGGAATAGGACGGATGGGTTGCGAGATATTGCAAGCCAGCCAGCAGCGCGGAGGCTTCCCGGGCACTAAAGCGCGGTTGGTGATCAATGGCGACCGTGTTCCAAAAAGTGATGACCCGCTGTTCTTCCCACAGGTCCCAATCAATATCAAAGAGGTCGAGGTGGGAATAGGCGAGGCTATCGCCGGGTATTCCCGCACAGGCAATCAATTCAATCGCTTTGACAATGTCATCCTCGCTGCGACCGAATTGCTCCGCGGCTTGGGCTACCGGCACCTCACCGCGATCGAGGACATAGGGAACGAGTGCTAGCAGGAGCAACAGGTTATCGGTGGTGCTGGGACGACGAGAGGCACTAGACATGGGCATCCCTGAGGGCGCTTAAGTGAGCAATCATGGCCTCGCGTAGGGGTGCCGGTTCGAGAACCAGCACTTCATCGCCCAAGGAGCACAGCTCCTCGGCAAAAATATCCTGGTCGGTGTAGTGCACGTGTAGGCGAGTGCCCTCCACGCGAGTATCCCGGCGTTGGGTGAGCACACTCCACGCGTCGCTTCCCCCGGTGACCTCCACAAGAGCAACCTGGGATAAATAGAGCTTCTCTAAATCCGCGAGTGCCTGAGAGGCGACCCCGGGGGCTGCCTCGACACCGGGGCTCTCCAGGATGCGCACCGCGGAGACAATGCGTCTGAGCAAAAAGGTCTTGAATTTATCGCTGGAGGCCTCATGGCAATAGATATGCCAACGACCTTCGTGGTTGACCAAGGCCAGCGGGGAAACCTCGCGCTGCGACGAGTCACTATCGCCGGGTTTGAGGTAGTCAAACCTGACACGAACGCCGCTATCAATAGCGTCTCGAAGCGCTTGCAAGGCGGGGTCTCGGGTGCTGATCACGGGGGCGAAACCCACCAGGGGCTCATCCACCGTAATACCAAAAGACGCCAGCTTCATTCGGGCAATCTGGGCGTCTTTTGAGAGTGTTCCTTCGCGCCAGACGGCGGCGGAGAGGTTGAGCAAGGCAATGTCGCGAGCGGTGAATTCAATGTCTTCGGGGAGGTCGTAGGCGCCTTTGGGGATGCGATAGAGCGTGTTTTTGTTGTTGCCATCGTCTTCGGGCGGAATGGTGGCTTCGAGAGGAATTCCCAAACTGCGCAGCGCATCTTTATCGCGTTCAAAACGCCGCTCAATGCTTTCGCGCGCCATTCCCGCTTCGGTGTCCTCGCGGTATCCCCGCACCGTGGAGAGAATCTGGTCCTTGTTCAGCCCGTGCGAGCTCGACATGAGAGCGAGGATGAGGTGGAAAAGACGATCCTCCGGATTGACTAACTGGGCGGAAGCGCTCACACGCTCATCCTAGAAGCTCGAGCCACCACAGGGCCTTAGTTACTCACGCCCACAATGTCGAGGACATAGACCAGCGTTGCGCCATCAGGAACCCCTGCAGGAGCACCGCCGGGAGCGTAACCAAGCTGTGGAGGAACCGAGACCAATACCTGAGATCCAACATTTTGGCCCACCAGAGCCTGAACCAAACCTGGAATGATGCCCGAGCCCGACGTGGAGGTGTAGAGGTCTTCGACCATCAACGACAGTGGAATGCCTCGCTCGAAGCTGGAGCTAAAGACTTCTCTCGTGTTCCACACAGCCGAGGTGTAGTGCGTGACGACTACATCGCCTTGCTCTACTCGGTCACCACTGCCCTGCTTCAACACCGAGATACGCAGCTCATCGGGAATGGGGGCGTTGGGGAAGCTCAATCCGTGCTCCCCCGTCGGCGCCTGCACCACAGTGGGCATACCGGATTGAGGAAGACGTGAAGAGCCATTCGCACTGGCCAAATAGGTGTTGTGAACATCGATCACCAACACCACGGTGGAGTCATCATTGACGTAGTCATCACCCTCAATGGGTCCGAAAACATCCACGATGGGCGCCGTCACGATGACCTGAGCACCTGGTTTCTGGCAGGCCAGGATTGTGCCAAAAAATTCTTCATCGGTATCCACCACTAAGCGTCTCACCGGGTTGAGCGGGTCATAACCAGAACCGGTCAGATACTGACCATCGGAACCCACAAAAACGCTGACATCAAAGTCCACCGCACCGCCCACGCGGGCAGGCTCGCCCTCGCCGGGCGATAGGACGGAGAGCTCGGCGCCGGTGGTGACCAACGGAGTGGGAAAAGAAACTTGGGGTGAGGCTGGATTGGAAAGATCAGCGGAGACTAAGGCAGATGCTTTTCCTTCCGCGACAGGGATTTCACACGCGTCGGCGGACTCCATGGCGGACACGCTGGCCACGCCAACGCCCACACCTCCGGCCACAATAATGGCACCGAGGACGAGAACGTTGGGCAGGGAGAACTGAGGCATGGCCTTAGTCTACTGAGCGTCGTCTGTGGGGTTATCGCCAAGGGACTTCTCTGCCCGAGACTGCGCTTGCCGAATCGTTTTCCGAATCTTTTTATCACTGGCGTGACGCTGTCCTGTGGCACCGGGAGTCCATGCCTCGACATCCTCGGTGGAATATTCTGGCTTCGTGTGGTGACGTTTCACGGCGGGAATTTCCACTCCGGGGGCAACGATGCGCGCGGTCATCACAAAACCGGTGTGACCGATCATGCGGTGCTCGGGTCGCACGGCAAGACCCTCGACGTGCCAGGGCCTGATCAACACCTCTTGTGACTCGGGGTTGGTGAACCGACCTGAGGCGCGCACCGCTTCTACGACGCGCGAGAGTTGGGTCACTGTGGCCACATACACTGCGAGCACTCCCCCAGGAATCAGGACGTGGGTGACCGCATCGACGCATTCCCACGGAGCGAGCATGTCGAGCACCACGCGGTCGACACTGTGTTGCTCCAATTCCAGGGCCCGCTCTTGGAAATCACCGACTACGCACTGCCACTGGGGCGGTACTTCGGCATTAAAAATCGCGACATTTGCACGGGCAATCTCCGCAAATTCTTCGCGACGCTCAATGGACACCAAGGAACCCTGTTCACCGATTGCTCGCAGAATAGACAGCGTCAAAGCGCCCGAGCCGACACCTGCTTCGAGCACGTGATGACCCGGAGCGATATCAGCGACCGCGACGATATGGGCTGCGTCTTTCGGGTAAATAATGGCTGCTCCACGCGACATCGAAAGCACAAAATCACCTAACAGTGGGCGCAGCGCTAGGTAGGCCACCCCACTGTCGGTCGAGACCACGGATCCTTCGGGTGCGCCGAGGAGGTCATTGTGCGAGAGCACTCCCTTATGAGTGTGGAATGTCCCGTCGGTTTCCAACGTGATGGTGTGCAAATTGCCTTTGGGCCCGCGCAATTGAACGTGGTCGCCCAAGACAAAAGGGCCGCGGCGAGGTTCCATTACGGACGACCCCCGTGGTGGCGAACCCAGCTAGCTTCTAAGTCTTCGAGAGACTTCCCGTCCAGCGAATCCCAGATTTCGTGCACGTAATCCCGGGGTATATCGACATGCAGGGGAATACCAATCGTGACTGCACCAGCAGAAAAAGCGCTGGCAGCGCCGTAGCTGGAGTCCTCGATAGCCACGGTGTGGGAAATCGGAACACCTAACGCCTGGGCTCCCAGTAAATACGCTTCTGGGTTGGGTTTGGGCGCACTCACGTCATCACCCGAGATGATGGCGTGAAAGACGGGGGCGCCCAACTCCTGCGCCACTGCCTCCGCAAGAGCCTCGGCATTTTTACGCAACGACATAGTCACTAACGCGCAGGGAAGACCACGCTGAAGAATGGTGCCCAATACCTCGCGAACACCGGGGCGCCAAGGCACAGAATCCTTGATTTGTTCCAATACTCGGTTGCTGAGGTGATGCACGATGTCATCGAGTTCGAGCTCGACACCGGCCGCTCTAATCAGGCTGGCCGAATTCCACAAGCCGCTTCCAACCAGGGCATAGCCTTGTTCGTCGCTCCAGGTGCCCCCGAAACTCTCGACGAGTTCGCGCTCGGCGCGCATCCAATAGGGCTCGGAATCGATAATCGTGCCGTCCATGTCGAATAAAACAGCCTGTAAAGATTCTGTGCCCACAACGAGCAAGTCTAGTCCTTGGCGCAGGAGCGCTAGAGTGTAGGTGTAGCGGAGGATGCATGAGCGAAACACCTTTGAGCGACCCCAGCAAAGTTCTGATTGTCGCGTTTGAAGGGTGGAATGACGCCGGCGATGCCGCCAGTGATGCCGCCGACATTCTGGTGGAACAACGTGATCTCAGCGCGTTGACCCAGGTGGATCCCGAAGAATATTTCGACTTCCAACTCACTCGCCCCCTGGTCGAACAAGGCAGTGATGGTCTGCGCTACTTGAAGTGGCCCGATGTGACTTTGTTTGGACCTGATGCTGGTGATGTCGAATCGCCTTATGTGCTGACCGGCCAAGAGCCCTCCAGGCTGTGGCGTTCATTCGCTAGTGCCATGGTCGACCACGCACTGGCCTATGGCATTGAGGGCATTGTTTTCTTAGGCGCCATGTTGGCTGATGTTCCACATTCGCGCGCGGTACGGGTCACCGCCACCAGTAATGACGCGGCAATTCGTGAAAAATACGACATTGAAAAATCTACGTATGAGGGCCCGGTAGGTGTCCTCACGGTGTTGTCGTTGGCGGCGGCAGAAGTCGGCATCCCCGCTGTGCACTTGTGGGCCCATGTGCCCCACTATGTCCACACCGCACCGTCGCCTAAGGCCACCCTGGCTCTGCTGGAGCGTTTAGAGCAGATGGTGGGCATCGTCTCTGACCGGGAAGAATTAGAAGCGGAGGCGACCTCGTGGGAAGAGGGAATTGACGCTCTTGCCGCTGAAGATGACGATATGACGGCCTATATTGACCAGCTTGAGCAGGCCAGAGACGCTGCGGATGCTCCAGAAGCATCGGGTGATGCGATTGCTCAAGAATTTGAGAAATATCTCCAAAGCCGCCCCGACAGGCCAAGCTCTAACGAGTCATAGCGGGTCAATAACACCGCTAGAAAGCGCCACTAAGAGCGCTGATCCCAACACCAAGCGATAGATCACAAAGGGCAAAAAGCTCCGGGTGCTGATGTAGCGCATCAGCCAGGCAATCACGGCCCACCCGATCATGAAAGCCATCACGGTGGCTACAACTGTGTCGAAAAGACTAAACGGCCCTGAGGCACCGGGGTTGCTCAGAGCGGTATTGAGTTCATAAAAGCCACTTCCCAGAACAGCCGGTATGGCCAGCAAGAAGGAATATCGGGTGGCAGAGACGCGGTCGTATCCCAGGGTTCGCCCCATCGCGATTGTGGCGCCTGAGCGTGAAACGCCAGGGATAAGGGCCAACATTTGAGCCATCCCATAAGCCAGGCCGTGCGGTGTGGTGAGGGTGCTTAAATCGCGGTTTCTTTTCCCCCACCAGTCAGCAGCAGCAAGAATCAGGCCAAAGATGATGAGGACGCTCGCCACGAGCCACAGAGATCGAAAAGCGCCCCGAATGTATTCCTGCGCAAAATATCCCACCGCAACGATGGGAAGTGTTCCCACAATGATGAGCCAGCCCAGCCGGGCATTAGTGCGATCTAACGCAGAGGCGTCGCGCCACCAGGAGCGGTTTTTCCCCAAGGAGCGAAACCACCCAGCAAGAATGTTGCCGATATCGCGGGCGAAATAAACCAATACGGCCAGCTCGGTGCCGATTTGGGTGATGGCCGTGAACGTGGCACCGGGGTCGGTGGCGCTGGGGAGGAACTCCCCCACGATCCGCACGTGGGCGCTGGAGGAGACGGGAAGGAATTCGGTGAGACCTTGAACAATGCCGAGCAGTATCGCTTCCCATAGCCCCATGGTTCTAACGCTACTGGGTAGAACACGATGCGGTGGGAGCTTTAGTGGTAATGTCGTGTCTCGGTCGCAACGTGTGGAATCTTTACACGATGTGCGCGCGGGTGGCGGAATGGCAGACGCGCTAGCTTGAGGTGCTAGTGCCCGAAAGGGCGTGGGGGTTCAAGTCCCCCCTCGCGCACGCGACGACAGGGTCTTTCACTTCGGTGGAGGGCCCTGTTTTGTTTCCCGGTGTCAGTGGATGTTGACACAATCGAACAAATGTTCGAATATAGCTTTATGTCCCCCGCACTCACTCTGGAAGGCGCGCCACCAGCGCGCGCTGAGGTGCATGCTTTGCAGCAGCGTATTCACGCGATGCAAAAAACCACAGTCGAGCATCGAGTCTTTCCGGTGAGCCAAGCGGTGGCTAATCTTTTCCCGGAGCGAGGACTCTCTCGTGGCTCTATCTACCAAGTGGACTCTTCTGCGTCTCTGCTGTGGGCTTTGCTCGCCGAGCCTTCTCAAAGCGGTACGTGGTGCGCGGTGGTGGGTGCTCCCGACCTCGGGCTTGCCGCTGCGTCAGAAATGGGTGTCAATGTTGATCGCTTGGTAGTGGTCCCCCACCCCGGGGAGCAATGGTTTGCCGTCGTGGCCGCCTTGATTGATGTGGTGGGGATTGTGGCGTTGGGTTCGATACCGGCGCCATCGGATCGCATGCTTTCTACGCTCACGGGACGTTTACGCGAAAGAGAAGCCACCCTTTTGGTGCGCGATGCCTGGCCGCGTAGTGAAGCCAGCATTCAAGTGCGGCACCAGTGGAGTGGTCTCAGGCAGGGCAGCGGAATGCTGCACGAGCATCGTATGTCCATGAGTTCCACACCGCGCCATGGGCATCCCGTACGCACCTGCGAGATGGTGATTGACGCTTGGGGGGCTCACGAACAGACTCACCATGCTCCTGTGATTGATATCGCTCACCACCGTCAGGCGGGCTAATCTCATGAGACGCAGTCTGGTGGTGTGGTGTCCGCAGTGGTCTTTGGTGGCTGCCTATCAGGATGATTCTCTCCCGGAGATCACACCGGGTATTCCCGCGGCTCTTGTGCACAAGGGCGCTATTGCTCAGTGCTCGAGAGAAGCCGGTGAGGCGGGAGTGCGTGTGGGCATGAAACGCCGAGATGCCCATCTCACGTGTCCCAGCATTGTCTTAGCGGCAAGTGATGCGCACCGGGATCACGCTTCTTTTCAGCGCGTCATTATTGACTTGATTGCGTGTGTGCCCCAGCACTCGTTGATCGCACCAGGCTTGGTCGCTTTCCACGCTCGAGGGCTTGCCCGTTTTTATGGCAGCGAGGAAGCCTCCGCCAGGATGCTGATGGATGCGGTGCATCGAAGTCAGCCTTTAGCAACCGCTCGGGTAGGGATTGCTGATGATCTTTTTAGTGCCGTCATTGCTGCTCAACACACCACAGCGCTGTATCCGGTGAGAGCAGTCGAGCCGGGACAGTCAGCTGTATTTCTAGCGGACATGCCTATCGCCGTCTTGGAAGATGAGGCCACAATCTCGCTGTTGGGGCGTTTGGGGGTGCGCACCCTGGGAGATTTTGTTGCCCTGGGAGTCGAGGCGATCCGTGAGCGTTTAGGAACCAGGGGCGAAGAGCTCTATCGCTTGGCCACAGGCCTGGGTGGCTCTCCCCTGGCGCTCAACGATGCACCGGTGGATACCGAAGAAACTATTGATCTGCCAGAGCCTTATTCCCTCACGGAGCAAGTTGCGTTTGCTATTCGCACCGCAACCCAGCAGTACAGTGACCGACTACGCAGAGCGGGGTGGGTGTGTACCCAGGTGCGTGTCACCTTGAGCTTTGACGATGCCACCGTGCACGAGCGCACCTGGGTGCATCCTCGTTTCTTTTCTGCCAGTGATTTAGTGGATCGGGTCCGATGGCAATTGGACCAGTGTTTTCGTGACCGTGCCGGCGAAGATACCGATTTTCCGCCTGGTCTTATTGCCGTGCGTTATGCCGCACTGGACCCTGAAGAGGCCTACGCCCACGAACCTGGTCTGTGGGGGCACGGACCCGATAGTCGAGTGCATCATGTGCTCTCTCGTGTGCAATCCATGGTGGGAGCCAGTGGTGTGCTCACGGCGTCACCGCGACGTGCTCGAGTGGCACACGAATCCCATGCGCTCACTCCCTGGGGAGATACGCCACCGGTGGAAAAAAACCCTGGACCACTTCCCGGGGCGTTGCCCTCTCCCCTGCCTGCCACGGTTTTTTCCACCCCCCACACCGTGGGCGTCATCGGTGCCGATGGTGCTGAGATTGTGGTCTCTGACACAGCAGAACTGTCTGCGCAGCCACATTGGCTGGTCTCGGGTTCGCGTCGTCGAAAACTGAGGTCGTGGGCGGGTCCTTGGCCGGTGTGGGAAAAATGGTGGGATCCCGCCAGTAGCCGCTTTATCCATCGCCTTCAAGTGGTTGATGAAGAAGGCATCGGGTGGCTAATTAGTGCCACGGAAGCGAAACACTGGCATATCGAAGCGCGGTATGACTAATGGGGTGGCATAACCCACCCATTTCCTGGTCAGAGCACGAACGCCGCCTCGCCGACGCTTCTCGTCCCGTTTCGCCCGAGGCGTCCACTCCAGAGTCTTCAAAAACTAGCTCGCCCACGCGCTCGTTTCACCGCCAGCCCTACCAAGCTCCAGAGCTGATCCCGGGTGAAGAAGCCTCGGATCACGTGGAATATGCCGAATTGCACATGCACAGCAGTTTCAGTTTCCTGGATGGAGTTTCTGCCCCTCAAAAATTAGTGGAACGAGGTGCGCAACTGGGGTTAGAAGGCCTTGCAATTACTGATCACAACGGAATGTATGGGGTGGTGCGATTCGCAGAAGCCGCCGCCGCACACGCCATGCCCACTGTATTTGGCGCAGAAATTTCGTTAGCGCCCCACCAGGCTCGTACCGATGTTGAGGACCCGCCTGGACAGCATCTGCTGGTGTTGGCCCGAGGGGAAGAGGGCTATCACCGCTTGTGTTCTGCTCTTACCGACGCACATTTGGCCACACCGGAGAAAGGAACTTTGGCATGTGACATAGAAACCTTGGCCGAAAGGGGTAAAGGCCACTGGTTGATTCTCACGGGGTGCCGTAAAGGTGGGGTGCGTTTTGGTTTACCGCATACCCGGATGCCTTCGCGCACCGAACAAGACCGCAGTGAAGCAGAACTTAAGCGTCTGGTGGAGCTCTTTGGCGCTGAGAACGTGGTCGTCGAGCTGTATGACCACCAGCACCCCCTGGATAGCGTCCACAACGATTTCTTAGCAACCCTTGCCTCAACCCATCATCTCCCCGTGGTCGCTACCGGAATGGTCCACTACGCCACTGCAGAAGAAGCTGATCTTGCCCAAGCAATGGCTGCCATTCGGGCACGCTCCAGTATGGATTCGCTGCACAACTGGTTACCCGCTTCACCCGCTGCGTATTTGCGCTCTGGTGCTCAGCAGGCTGCACGCTTTAGTGCTTTTCCGGGTGCGGTCACGGCCAGCGCCCGCATTGCTGCGGAATTGAGTTTTTCGCTCAAAAAAGTCACCCCGGGGTTGCCTCGGTCTTTGTGTCCCCCCGGACACACACCGATGAGCTATTTGCGGGAGTTGATTACTGACGCGGTTCCTCGTCGTTACCCTCATCCACTCCCTGCGGTGTGGAAAAGAATCAACGCTGAGCTGGACTTGATAGAGAAAAAGGATTTTGCCGGATATTTCTTGATTGTCTACGACATTGTTCGTTTTGCCCGTAGTCGGGGAATCCTGTGCCAAGGCCGAGGGTCAGCGGCTAACTCTGCCGTGTGTTTTTTGCTCGATATCACCGCCGTGGATTCGATTTATTACAACCTGCCATTTGAACGGTTTCTCTCGGCTCTCCGAGACGAAGAGCCCGACATCGATGTCGATTTTGAATCCCGTCGCCGTGAAGAAGTTATTCAGTATGTCTATGAGCGCTACGGCCGACGACAAGCAGCACAGGTGGCCACCGTGATCGAGTACAAAGGCAAAAGTGCCATTCGCGATATGGCCCGCGCACTGGGCTATAGCCCCGGTCAACAGGATGCTTTTTCTCGCCAGGTGGAGCGCTCAGGAGTGCCTCACGACGACGCCGGTACCACGATTCCTACCGCTGTGACAGACCTGGCTCAGCGCACGGTGAGTTTGCCGAGACATTTGGGTATTCATTCCGGTGGCATGGTCCTGACTGATCGCCCGGTCTCTGAAGTGGTGCCTATTGAGCCAGCTCGGATGGCCCACCGCACGGTGTTGCAGTGGGATAAAGACGATTGCGAATGGATGGGGTTGGTCAAATTCGACCTTCTGGGGCTGGGCATTTTGGAAGCCATCCGCGACACCTTTGACCTTGTGGAAGAACACCTGGGTGAAACGTGGGAACTTGCCACGTTGCCTCGGGATGAGGCAGGTGTCTATGACATGCTCTGCCGCGCTGACTCAATAGGGGTCTTTCAGGTTGAATCCAGGGCACAAATGGCGCTGTTGCCGAGGCTTCAACCACGCAGGTTTTATGACTTAGCCATTCAAATAGCCATGATTCGACCGGGTCCCATTCAAGGTGGGGCGGTCCATCCTTTTGTTCGTCGTAAAGCGGGCTTAGAGCCTGTGCAGTACGCCCACCCCGCTTTAGAAGAATGCTTGGAACGCACCCTGGGGGTGCCCATATTTCAAGAACAGTTGATGCAAATAGCCATGGCAGTGGGCGGCTGTACCGGGGAAGACGCGGATTTGTTGCGCCGCGCGATGGGGTCCAAAAGAGGCTTAGAGCGCATCGAATCACTGCGCGAAACGCTCTATAACGGGATGGCACAGAGCGGTTTGGATACGGCGACATCAGATCGCATCTACGGCATGATTCAAGCTTTTGCCAGCTTTGGTTTTGCCGAAAGCCACTCGTTGAGTTTTGCCTTACTGGTCTATGCCAGTTCCTGGTTGAAGTTGCACTATCCCGCAGTATTTCTTGCTGGATTGTTACGTGCGCAGCCCATGGGGTTCTACTCCCCCGCATCGTTAGTTGCCGATGCGGAACGCCACGGCGTTGTGGTCAAGGGGCCTTCGGTTAATTATTCGCTCACCGAAGCATCAGTAGAGCCGCGGGAAGGTGCGAGTGCTACACCCACCGGTCGTGATTCCTGCCTGCGCTATGACCAACCCACCCCGTCTTCTGTGTTTGACCCTGAGGGTGAGGATCCCACGACCACTCATCGTCGTGATGCCAATCTGGCGCTCAGGTGGGGGTTGGCCAGTGTTCGCGGGGTGGGGGTTGATACCGCGGAGCGAATCGTGGCGCAGCGCCTTACTGGCGGGCCCTTTATCGATGCCACCGACCTCTCACGCCGAGTGGGACTGAGCGCCAGCCACCTGGAATCGTTAGCCAGTGCCGGTGCTTTGGACGATTGTGGAATATCTCGCCGGGAAGGAATCTGGGCTGCTGGCCATCTCGCCACGGAACACCCGCAATATCTTCCTCACACCACCACTGCGCTTCGATTGCCTCTGTTTGAGCAGATGACCTCCCAGGAGGTCATGATGGCAAACCGGGTATTCACGGGGGCATCCCCAGGGGATCACCCCCTGCGATATGCCCGGCAGACTCTTCGCGAATCGGGGGTCTCTACGGTGGCGCAGATGCTTAGTCATGAACCAGGCAGGCGGGTTTGGGTGGCAGGAATTGTGACACACCGCCAACGCCCTGCAACCGCTATGGGCGTTACGTTTCTCAACGTTGAAGATGAAACCGGGCTGGTCAACGTTATCTGTGGTGTTGGTTTGTGGAAGCGCTACCGGACGCTCTTGCGAGATAGTGCTGCGATTATCGTGCGGGGTCTGCTTGAGCGCAGCCCTCAAGGGGTCGTCTCGATCGTGGCGGATGCGGTGGAAACATTAGACCTCGGTGTTGCTGATGCGGCGAGGAATTTTCGCTAGCGAAGGGCCCACAGGGCAACAGCGCTGGCCGCAGCCACATTGAGGGAATCCACTCCGCCGTGCATGGGGATACTGACCACAGAATCAGCGCTATCGAGTGCCTGTTTCGTCAGACCCTCGCCTTCAGTGCCGAGGATCAACGCAAGCTTCTCCGGCGGGTGAGCGGCAAAAACATCCAGCGGGATGGCCTGGTCATCCAGGGCCAAAGCAGCGAGATGAAAATTCTGGTCGTGAAGTGCCTGGACCAGCTCTGCCCACGAAGCAGCCCTAGTCCAGGGGACCTGCATGACCGTGCCCATGCTCACTCGAATGCTTCGACGATAGAGAGGATCAGCACAGGAAGCAGAAACAATGACCGCATCAGCACCTAAAGCGGCTGCGGAGCGAAAGGCCGCTCCCACATTGGTGTGGTCCACGATGTTTTCCAACACCACGATGGTGGTGGCCGAACTCAGCAGGGATTCGATAGTGGGCAAGTGTGGTCTCGCCATACTCGCCAGGGTGCCTCGATGCACATTGAAACCGGTGATGGATTCGATCATCCCGGCATCTTCTACATAAACCGGAAGGTCCTTGGTAGCTGCCGGAAACTTCTCCCCCAGGGCCAACACCGCGTCACTCCAGCGTGGTGTGGTGAGCACTGAGAGTGGTTGGTGGCCCGCGTTGAGAGCGCGCTCGAACACTCGGAGGGATTCAGCGAGATAGATCCCCGAGGCCGGTTCGGTAGCAGTGCGAAGCGCGACATCGGTGAGGTGTCGATAGTCCGAAACCGCAGGGTTATCGGGGTCAGCCAGAGTCTGTAAGCGCATGGGCGTTCACCTGGCTTTCTGGAATGCGAAACATAATCGTAAAAAACGAACGTTACGCTCCAGATTACGCACAAAGACCGGTGGGGAGCTCACTCAGAGATGGATGTCGTCCAATCCGAGGTAGAAGAGCTTATTGAGCGCGCCATCGAAACCCTCCACGGTAAACGAACGGCGGTGCTCACCGGTGCCGGAATTTCGACGGATTCGGGTATTCCTGACTATCGAGGTGAAGGTGCGCCCAAGACACACCCGATGACCCTGCAGAATTTTCTGGAATCGCCGTCCTATCGCCAACGATATTGGTTGGGTTCCCACCTGGGTTGGGGTCGATTCGCTGGCGCTAAGCCCAATGCCGGACACACCGCCATAGCGCGGGCAGAAGAATCATCGGCATTTTCCGGGGTGGTCACCCAAAACGTGGATGCGCTGCACCATAAAGCCGGGTCGCTTCGGGTGGTGGATCTCCATGGACGACTCGACAAGGTTCGCTGTATTCACTGTGGGCAGGCTTACACCCGAGATGCCATTGCTACCACCATCGAGCAGCTCAATCCCTGGATCGCTGGAGAGCAGCTTGAGGGGAAGATGAAGCCCGACGGTGACGTGGAAACCTCGTTGTCTGCCGACTTCGTTGTTCCCCCGTGTGAGTTATGCGAGGGCTTACTCAAACCAGAGGTCGTCTTCTTTGGCGAGATGGTTCCCTTTTCGGTGTTTGACCAAGCCGCTGGTTTATTGGAGCGATCAGACGCTTTGTTAGTGGCGGGTTCTTCTCTGGTGGTGAACACCGGTATGCGATTGGTGACCCTTGCCCACAAGCGAAAAAAGCCCATCGTGATCATCAATAGAGGCCCGACCAAGGCAGATCGCATGGCAACCGTTAGGATTGAGGGTGGAACGTCAGAAACCCTTGACTCGATAGTGCAGGGTTTACGTTCTCAGGCTACGTAGCCGCAACTGCAACAGGGGCCGCGCCCCGAGGAGTGTCATGACGCGTTTTTTTCTTGTGCGCCACGGTGAGACCGAATGGAATCGTGTACGCCGAATTCAAGGTGTCAGCGATATCCCGCTTAACGACACGGGTCGCGCGCAAGCGGCTGCCCTGGGCGACATCCTGGTCGGTCACAATTTCGACCTCATCGTCTCTAGCCCGCTGTCTCGGGCGGATGAGACGGCCAGAATTATTGCCCAGCGCCTGGGGATGCCCGCCCCCATCACCGTTCCGGATCTGATTGAGCGAAACTATGGTGAGGCGGAGGGCTCCAGCGGTGCTGACTTAGACCGTCGCTATCCCCCGGGAACAGATATTCCCGGTCGGGAAGACCGGGAAGTGGTGACCCAACGGGCTGTTCGGGTTCTTCACGACATGGCGATTCGGCACCCGCACGCGGATATTGTCGCCGTTGCTCACGGAGCGGTCATTCGCAGCGTGGTCGATTATGCAGCCCCTGGCCTGCATAAGGAGCCGATTACTAACTGTTCTGTTCATAGCTTCAGCCTTGTTGCTGGCACGCTGGAACTGGTTGCGTTTGATGACCCCATGGAGATTGCGTCACATCAGCTTGCTCAGGACGAGTTTGAAGACCAAAACCCCGTTGAGGCCAGAGAGCGCGGATAAGTCACTGCTGACAGGGTGTCCCCGGTCAATGGTCCGCACGGCTGTTGCTGGGCGCTTTAGACTAAAGCCTCGCCTAGCTCGAAACCCATAAAGGACTGCCCGTGGACTTCTCTCCCCCTTCCGTTCATCGCGGGTTGGAGCATGACCCCCAGTGGTACCGACGGGCCGTGTTTTACGAAGTGATGGTGCGCGCCTTTTATGACGCCGATGGTGACGGGGTGGGCGATATCCCCGGCCTGATTAGCAAACTGGACTACCTCGAGTGGCTCGGCATAGATGCCCTGTGGCTGCCGCCTTTTTACTCGTCCCCGCTGCGCGATGGTGGTTATGACGTCGCTGATTTCCGACAGGTGCTGCCGGAATTTGGCACGATTGACGATTTTGGGGAGCTCGTCTCCCAGGCTCACGCCCGGAATATGAGGATCGTGATGGATTTACCCCTCAATCACACCTCGGTCGAACACGCGTGGTTTGTATCGTCACGCTCGGATCCGCAAGGACCCTATGGAGACTACTACGTCTGGTCGGACACAGACAAGATCAGAGAACAAATCCGGGTAATTTTCACTGATACGGAAGAATCAAACTGGGCTTTCGATTCCGTCCGACGCCAGTTTTACTTCCACAGATTTTTCTCTCACCAGCCTGACTTGAACTACCACAACCCCAAAGTCCACGACGAAATTCACGACATTGCTCGCTTCTGGCTGGACATGGGCGTCGATGGTTTCCGATTAGACGCGGTGCCCTACCTCTACGAATCTGACGAGGGCAGCGGGGAAAGCGAACCCGAGACTCACGAATTTTTGGAGCGATTCAGAGCCTTTATCGATGCAGAGTTTCCCGGCCGTGTGTTGATTGCGGAGGCAAACCAGTGGCCTCGCGAAGTCGCCGCGTATTTGGGGACTGAAGAGAAGCCCCAGTGCCATATGGCTTTTGATTTCCCGATCATGCCCCGAATTTTCTATGCACTTCGCTCCCAACAAACGGCAAGCCTGAACGCTGTGCTGAAAGAGACGACCGAGGTGCCCTCGGGTGCCGCCTGGGGTGTCTTCCTGCGCAACCATGATGAATTAACGCTGGAGATGGTCACCGAGGAGGAGCGCCAGGCGCTCTATGGCTGGTATGCCTATGACCCGAGGATGCGGGTCAACGTCGGCATTCGCCGCCGCCTTGCTCCCCTACTGGATAACTCTCGCTCGGAGCTCCAGTTGGCACACGCGCTCTTACTCTCGCTCGCCGGCAGTCCTTTTCTCTACTACGGGGATGAAATAGGGATGGGCGACAATATCTGGCTGGAGGACCGCGATAGTTCGCGTACCCCGATGCAATGGACGCCTGATCGCAACGCTGGCTTCTCTTCTGCTGATGCGGGCAAACTATTCCTACCGGTGGTCCAATCACTGGTCTATAACTATCAGTCGGCGAATGTCGAAACCCAGCTGGCTCAACAGGCGTCGTTGCTGCACTGGGTGCGCACTATGGTCCATGTGCGCAAGAATCACCCAGTTTTTGGGGTGGGATCCATGACCGTGGTGCCCACGGATTCGCCGAGTGCTTTGGCCTTTATTCGGGACATGCCCGCTTCGGAATGTCGCCCGGGTGAGCGGCCCGAAACGGTGTTGTGTGTGTATTCGTTCTCGCATAACCCCCTTGCCGTGTCGCTGACACTGCCCGAAGAGTTCAGGGCCAACAAAGTGACAGACGTCTTTGGTGGGAGCACTTTTCCCGCACCGAGCGAGCAAGGACACATCACCTTGGCTTTGCCGCCACAAAGCTTCTACTGGCTCTCTCTTGCCGGCGTTAAGGCTTCGGTAACCTAGGCTCTGTGACTATGGCCCACTGGAGTGACACCCTCGCAGTTTTCGACACCGAGACCACCGGCTTGGATACTCGCTCCTCCCGCATCGTCACGGCTTTTGTGGGACTTATCGACGCGCAGGGCAACACGGTGGAGGCTGCCTCCTGGTTAGCTAACCCCGGCGTCCCGATTCCTCAACAGGCTTCCGATGTTCACGGCATCACCGATGAGATTGCCACCCGTGATGGCAGGCCAGCACACGAGGTTGTCGCAGAGATTGGCACGACTCTCGGTGGTTATCTTTCCCGAGGAATACCGGTCGTGGCGTACAACGCGAGTTATGACTTTTCTATCCTTCACCACGAAATGGTGCGCCACGGTTTGAGCCCCCTGAGCGATCCTCGTCCGATTGTGGACCCTTTGGTTCTTGACAGGGCTCTCGACACCTACCGCAAAGGCAAGCGAACCCTGCAAATGGCGACCGCGCATTACCTGGTGCGATTTGATGACGCCCACACGGCCGATGCCGACGCGATTGCGTCAGGCCGGGTAGCGCAAGCGATCCTCACGAAGTTTGCCGCCGAGCTAGACGGTGATGCCAATTGGCTCCACGACCAACAAATTGAGTGGGCTAAAGCGTGGGCTGAGAACTACCAGAAATACCGCCGCACTCACGGCGACCCCAACTTCCGCGCGAGCGGAGATTGGCCTGTGAGTATTTAGGCGCCGAAGTTCTTGAAGCGCTGGTTGAACTTCTCCACACGTCCGGCAGAGTCCAGGATGCGCTGCTTACCCGTGTAGAACGGGTGCGAGGCACTGGAAATTTCCACGTCAATGACGGGGTAGGTGTTGCCGTCTTCGAATTCAATCGTCTTGTCGCTCGTACGGGTGGAACGAGTCAAAAAGCTCTCCCCCGAGGTCAAGTCGCGAAACACGATGGGAGCGTACTCGGGGTGAATGTCAGCCTTCATTGCATAAGTCCTTAGATGAAACGGTGCCAGCGTCTCTTAATGCTGACCAAAGCGCTACTTTACCAGTATTTTCACAATGCTGTGGCCTGATAACGACCATTGTTATGTGTAATCGACAGCGGCCGACCAAATGCCTCGCTCATCACATCACCGGTGAGCGTGTCCTCGATAGGACCCTGGGCAACAATGTGTCCATTATCCAGCACTAGAAGGTGTGTGAATCCACTGGGAATTTCTTCGACATGATGCGTCACCATGACCATGGCGGGTGAGCTGGACTCGGAAGCAAAGTGGTGCAACATCTCGATGACGTCCTCTCGAGAGCCGACATCCAAGCTCCCTGCGGGCTCATCCAAGAGAAGGAGCTCGGGATCCGTCATCACGGAACGCGCTATTTGGACTCGCTTGCGTTCACCATCCGACAAGGTGCCCATCGTGGCCTGAGCGAGGTGATCTAGGCGCCATTCAGAGAGCACTCGCAGGGCTCTGCGAACATCGATGTCTTCGTAATCCTCTCGCCAACGTCCGGTGACCCCATAAGCCGCGGTGAGCACGGCATCCGTGACCGTTTCGTTGAAGGGAATTCGATGGGACATATCGCTAGAGGCAAACCCGACCCGTGGCCGTAGCTCGAAAACATCGGTCGATCCCATCACGTTGCCGAGAACCTTGACCGTGCCCGAGCTTGGATGCACCAAGGACGCCAAAATCGCCAAGAGAGTCGTCTTTCCCGCACCATTGGGACCGAGAATGACCCACCGCTGGGACGAGTCAATAGTCCAGGAGATATTGGAAAGAATTGTGCGGGAGTCGCGAATAAAATCGACGGATTCGAAGGATGCGACGGTGGCCATAACTGTCCCCACCATACTCCACCGAGAGCTCAAAGCTCGTGAGGATTAACCACATCGGCTACGCTGAGGGCATGGCCCCACCCAAGGTGTTCGGGATTGTCTTAGCAGGTGGCGAAGGCAAACGTCTCATGCCCCTGACGGCAGATCGCGCGAAGCCGGCCGTCCCCTTCGCTGGCCACTACCGTCTGATCGATTTCGCCATTTCTAATCTGATCAACTCAAGCCTGCGTCAGATTGTCGTGCTCACCCAATACAAATCCCATTCGTTGGACCGACATGTTTCCCAAATGTGGCGTTTGAGCGGAATGTTGAACGCGTATGTGGCTTCGGTGCCTGCTCAGCAGCGTCTGGGTAAGAGATGGTTTGCCGGTTCGGCTGATGCAATTTTTCAAAGTTTGAACCTGATTCGCGACGAAAAGCCTGACCTGGTCGTTGTCGTGGGCGCAGACCACGTCTACCGAATGGACTTTCAACAAATGGTGGACGCCCATCTCGCCAGTGGCGCTTCGGTTACTGTCGCTGGAATCCGCCAGCCCAAAGAACTTTCCGATCAGTTCGGAGTCATTGAGACCGATCCCGACAATCCTGAGATGATTGCTCGTTTTCTCGAAAAGCCCAAAGATGCCGCGGGCCTCAGCGACTCACCGGATGAGGTATTGGCCTCCATGGGTAACTATGTCTTCACCACGAGCGCCCTGATAGACGCCGTGCGCAGCGATGCCAAAGATGTCGAGTCAGAACACGACATGGGCGGAAACATCATCCCTGCGTTTGTGGAGCAGGGCACAGCAGGCGTGTACGACCTTTCGCGCAACACCGTTCCCGGGGCAAAGGAACGCGATCGTTTCTATTGGCGTGATGTGGGAACAATTGACGCTTTCTTTGAAGCTCACCAGGACCTTGTGTCGAAGGATCCGGTCTTTAACCTCTTCAACAGCGATTGGCCGATTTACTCGCAACAGTGGAATTCTCCCCCGGCAAAATTCGTGGAGGACGCCAACGGTAACGCTGGTTCGCTGTCGGAATCGACGGTGTCGCTTGGCTGTTATGTGGTGGGAGCAACGGTATCGGGCAGCGTCTTGGGTCCATGGGTGAAGATTGATTCGGGTGCCCATGTGGAAGATTCCATACTGTTTGAGCGCGTGGTGGTGGGCGCCGGAGCTCATATCAAACACGCAATCCTGGATAAAGACGTGGTGATTGAGCCTGGCGCACAGGTGGGTGTGGACTCCGTCGCGGATCGAGCACGAGGCTTTACTATCTCTCCCAGCGGTGTGACGGTGGTCGCTAAAGGAGTAGTGGTTACGGCGTGAGCGGCCCGAGGTTTCTCGTGGTGTTGGACGTGGATTCAACCCTCACCCGAGACGAGGGTATCGATTTACTCGCGGCGGCAATTTCGGAGGATGTTGCGAACACGGTTGCGGGGATTACGGCCTCGGCGATGCGGGGAGAAATTGATTTTGAGCAGTCCCTGAGGCAGCGAGTGGGCGCTTTGAAGGGAGTCACGAGGGATCAGATGTCCCACGCGATTTCCCAAGTTCGCATCACACCGGGAGCACAAGAGCTTATTTCCCGTGCGCACGAGCTCGGTCACCTGGTGGGTGCTGTCTCCGGGGGCTTTCATGACATGGTCGACCCTCTGGCAGATGAATTAACCATCGATATCCACGCTGCTAATCGGTTGGAATGGAAAGGCGGAGTTCTCACCGGCGAAGTGGTGGGTCCGATCATTGATGCGAAGGCCAAAGCGAGCACCCTGGAGCAGTGGGCGCTGGCACATGACATTGACCTGCTCAACACGGTGGCTATCGGCGATGGAGGCAATGACGTCGAGATGTTGCGCCTGGCGGGTGTCGGTATCGCATTTATGGCTAAGCCGATCGCCCAACAGGCTGCTGATGTAAGCATCAATGAACCAGATCTGTCGCTGGTGCTCGGGATACTGGCTGAGCGTTGGGGCTAGTGGCCCATCCCTAGGCCCCCATCGACGGGGATCACGGCACCGGAAATATAACCGGATTCATCAGAGGCTAGCCATGCCACGGCGCTGGCAACCTCAGAGGGCTCCGCAAAACGACCTGCAGGAATGGAGCTGAGGTATTGCTGTTGCTGATCCTCAGGCAACGCTTTCGTCATATCCGTGTTGATAAAGCCTGGGGCGACGACGTTGGTGGTGATACCTCTGGAACCCAACTCCCGGGTCAGGGAGCGCGCGAACCCGACGAGTGCGGCCTTCGATGAGGCGTAATTGACCTGACCAGGTGATCCGTAGAGTCCCACCACGCTAGAAATCATGATGATGCGCCCGAATTTGGCTTTCAGCATCGACTTGATGCACCGCTTAGTCACTCGGAAGACCCCCACCAGATTGGTGTTGATGACGTCCTCGAAGTCTTCATCGCTCATGCGCAGTAGCAGGGTGTCTTTGGTGATGCCGGCGTTGGCTACGAGAACTTCAATGGGTCCCAGTGCTGCTTCCACCTCGGCAATCGCTGAATCCAGTGATTCCCCATCTGTCACGTCGGCGGTGACGGTGAGGCTCCCTGTCGGCCCAGTGCCCGAGCGAGCAGTGACGGCGACGCGGTGACCCTGGGCAAGGAAGGTTTCGGCAATAGCAAAACCTATTCCCCTGTTGCCACCGGTGACTAAGACTGTCCTGGGAGTACTCATAAACATAGAGCTTATTAGCAGGTGGCTGTTCTACGATGAAGCCACCATGAAAGAAGTTCAGGCAGTGACCTCGCTGGCGCTTTCGCCTGAGCGCGAGCGCAACACTCGAATGGTCAAATACTCCATCGCGATGGGTTTGCGATTGGTCTGTATCGGCGCCTGTTTCCTGGTGTCGGGTTGGTGGCTCCTTCTCCCCGCGTTCGGTGCGGTCATCCTGCCGTATTTCGCCGTGGTGGTCGCAAACTCCGTCACCAGAGCGCCCAGTGGCGGGGCACCACTTCGCCCAGGCTCGCTTGGCGTATATTCGCCTGAGTGATTATCCCCGGCGCTTCCCAGGACACCCTGAGATGTTCGAAGACGGCCTGCCGTGAGGAACCAGCCTGGCAAATCATCTGGCGCAATCCCAAGATCCACACGCCTGATCGAAAAAAAGTATGGCTGTCGTGCGATGACCACAAGGATTTCTTTGATGGCTACCTCTCTCAGCGAGGCTTCCCGGTGTCGATAGCTCCCGTGGACTCGGAGGTCGGCTGACATGCTGCGGTTATTGTTTAGCTCGCGGTGGTTGGGATACCTGGCTCTAGCCGTTGCCTTCGCCGCTATCGCCTCACTCTTAGGTTTGTGGCAGTGGGACCGTCGTGACCAGGCGGTGTCCGCGATGGACAAGGTGGAGCGCAACTACGATGCGCCAGTAGCGCAGCTGAGCGAATTTCTTCCCCCCTCGGTGTTCACGGAGGATAACGAGTGGCGCCCCGTGGTGATGCAGGGCGAGTACGTGGTCGAGGAGCAGATCCTGGTGCGCACGCGACCACGCTCAGGACAGGTGGGTTTTGCCATCCTCGTTCCACTGCGCACCCAGAGCGCCACCATTATCGTCGACCGGGGATGGATTCCCACGGGTTCCGCCAGCGACCAACCAGATCGGATTCCCCTACCGCCTGAGGGGCCAGTCAGTGTCACGGGGCGCCTGAAACCCGGAGAACCCACACTCTCGGGGCGCGGAGCTCCGGAAGGACAGCTACCGAGTATCGACCTCTCCGCAATGCAAGAGTTGACGGCCTCGAGAATTGTGGAGGAGTTCTATGTGAGTCTCAGCACAGAGGACCCGTCACCCCAGTTCACTCCCCTGCCGCTGGAGAGGCCCGTCCTCGACGAGGGCCCGCACCTCAGTTATGCCTTTCAGTGGTTTGTGTTTGCTCTGATGGGGTTCTTCGCCTATTTCTGGCTTCTGCGTGAGGAATATCGCACGGAACAAGGTGTGGAGAAAAAGGAACTGGGGAAACCGAGCGACGCCGAGGAAGAAGACGCTTTGCTGGAGCAACGAGGTGCTACGCCAGAGCGATGAGCTCCTGGTATTCCTCGCTCCAGTGGTCTTCCACACCATCGGGCATGATGACCACCCGTTCTGGGTTGAGTGCCATCACGGCACCATCATCGTGGCTTACCAAAACGACAGCACCTGAATAGTGAGCGAGCGCGTCCAAAATTTCTTCACGGCTGGCCGGGTCGAGGTTGTTGGTTGGCTCATCGAGGAGTAGGACATTGGCCTTCGAGACCACCAACGTCGCCAACGATAGCCGCGTCTTTTCCCCACCCGAGAGCACCCCAGCTGGTTTATGGACGTCATCACCGGAGAACAGGAAGGACCCCAGTACGTTGCGTGCTTCTGTTTCTCCAATAGAAGGCGAGGACGAGAGCATGTTCTCTAATACGCTGCGCTTGATATCTAGGGTTTCGTGTTCTTGGGCGTAGTAGCCGATCCGCAGACCATGCCCGGATTCGACTTCGCCGGTGTCGGGCTGATCCACCCCGGCAAGAATGCGAAGAAGCGTTGTTTTTCCCGCTCCGTTGAGACCCACGATGACCACCTTGGAGCCTTTGTCAATCGCCAAATCCACGGCGGTGAAGATTTCCAGAGAGCCATAGCTTTTCGAGAGGTTGTGGGCAAAGAGAGGTGTTTTTCCACACGGCGCTGGTTCGGGAAAGCGTAACTTCGCGACACGGTCGACGCTGCGCACTTCTTCCAGACCAGAAAGCATCTTGTCAGCCCTGGCCAGCATTTGTTTAGCCGACGACGCCTTACTTGCTTTTGCTCCGAAACGGGCAGCCTGAAGCTGGAGGGCTGTGGCTTTCTTTTCTGAAATGGAACGTTCCTTGCGGCGACGCTCCTCGTCCGCTTCGCGCTGGCGCAGATAGTGCTTCCACGACATGTTGTAGATATCAATGGTGGCGCGATTGGCATCGAGGTAAAACACTCTGTTCACCGTTTGCTCGACCAGGGCCACATCGTGGGAAATGACGATGACTCCCCCGGGATAGCTTTGCAAGAAGGCCCGCAACCACACCACGGAATCAACATCGAGGTGGTTGGTGGGCTCATCCAGGACCATCAGGGGCGCATTTTGAAACAGAATTCGGGCCAGTTCGATGCGTCGACGCTGACCACCCGAGAGAGTCCCGAGTGATTGATCCAAAATTGCCGGCGGTAAATTCAAATGGGACGCTATCGCCGCAGCCTCAGCTTCTGCCTGATACCCCCCGAGGGCAAGAAAACGGTCATTGAGTCGACCGTATTTCTTCATCGCTGCTGCCGATACGGCCTCATCGGTATCGGCCATCGCGAGTGTGGCGGCGCCCATCTCAGCCATCACACTGCCAAGTCCTCGTGCATCCAAAATGCGTGAGCGAGCTGTGGAATCGGGGTCACCTGCGCGGGGATCTTGGGGAAGGTATCCCACCTCACCGGTCACGTTGACGTGGCCGTCTGTTGCGGGAAGCTCCCCGGAAATCACCCGTGTGAGGGTTGTTTTACCGGCGCCATTGCGACCCACGAGTCCGACTTTGTCACCGGTATCAACACGAAAGGACACGTTATCGAGTAGGACTCGAGCACCAATGCGGATCTGAAGATCCTTTACCTCAAGCATGCGTCACCGTTCCTGGACCGACGCACTGGGAGGAGCTGGGGTCTAGATAGAAAATCCGAGAGCTCTCATCATGTCACGTCCATCGGCAGTGATGCGCTCTTGGCCCCAGGGTGGCATCCACACCCAGTTGATCCGAAAGCGCTCGACGATGCCGTCCATCGAGTTAGTGATTTCCTCTTCGATGACATCGGTCAACGGGCATCCCGCGGACGTCAGAGTCATACTGACAATCAGTGCGTCCTCTTCGTCATCCCAGGAGAGGTCATAAATAAGCCCCAGATCCACGATGTTGACGCCGAGTTCAGGGTCAATAACGTTTTTCAGGCCTTCTTGAACCTGATCAAATTTGGTATCACTGAGAACTACTGTTGCCATACGATTGCCTCCCGAGTGTGAGCCTAGGCCGCTTGGTTAACGTAACGGTCGTAGCCCTCGTTTTCCAGACGGTCTGCCAACTCGGGCCCACCGCTTTCGACTATCTTCCCGTTCACAATAACGTGCACGAAATCTGGTTTGATGTAGCCCAGAATTCGCGTGTAGTGGGTAATCAAAATGACCCCTAACGAGGTGTTCGTCAGGGCACGATTGACCCCCTCGGACACGATTTTCAGGGCATCGACATCAAGACCGGAGTCTGTTTCATCCAGCACCGCAAATTTGGGCTTGAGAAGTTCTAGTTGCATGATCTCATGGCGTTTCTTTTCGCCACCAGAGAAGCCTTCATTGACATTGCGCTCAGCAAAGCCGGGCTCCATCCGCAACGCGTCCATGGCTGCGCGCAAATCGGTTACCCACTGACGCAGTGCTGGAGCTTTGCCGTCCAAGGCAGTTTTGGAGGTGCGCAAGAAGTTGCTCACCGTGACCCCGGGAACCTCCACGGGGTACTGCATTGCTAAGAAGAGTCCTGCGCGGGCGCGTTCATCAACACTCATGGCCAACACGTCCTCGCCATCGAGGGTGATGCTTCCCTCAGTGACGTGATACCGAGGGTGTCCCGCGATGGTGTAGGCCAGGGTGGATTTTCCCGAGCCATTGGGGCCCATGATGGCGTGGGTTTGGCCCTGATCTAGGGTGAGGTCGACACCTTTAAGGATCTCGACAGGCCCGTTTTCTCCGTCAATGGAAACGTGGAGGTTCGTGATGGTGAGGGTGCTCATGTCTATCCTTTTGCGTTGTCGTCGG
>JAFMKX010000001.1:94129-117237 GCA_017852615.1 Pontimonas sp.
CGCAATGGGCACACCATCGATAGTCACTTTGACGGCACTAGCGACGGAAATATCGTCCGCTTTACATACCTTTACTGCACTCATTCGGCCTCCACTGTGAGGGAGAGTTTGTTGCGCACGCGCTCGGTCAGTGAGGCAACAAGCTCGGGATCATTGATACGAGAGATGACATCGATGAGGAATCCCATCACGACGAGGCGGCGCGCGTCGAGTTCTTCAATTCCTCGAGACTGCAGGTAGAAAAGTTGTTCATCGTCAAAACGCCCGGTGGCGCTCGCGTGCCCAGCCCCGGCAATATCCCCAGTCTTGATTTCTAGATTGGGAATTGAATCTGCGCGGGTGCCTTCGCTGAGTACCAGGTTTCGGTTTTGCTCATAGGAATCCGTCCCCACAGCGTGCGCTCCAATGAGCACATCACCAACCCACACGGTCCGAGCCCCAGCTCCATGCAGGGCTCCCTTGTAGGTAACCCTGGAGACGCTCTGTGGCCCTTGGTGGTGGACATAGACCCGCGATTCCAGGTGCTGGGTAGCATCCGCAAAATAGGCCCCCCAGAGGTGGCCTTCGGAGCCTTCCCCCACGAGTTGCGTGGAGGGGTTGACGATGACCACGTCGCCGCCGAGGGAAACATTGATGTGAGTGAATACCGCGCGAGTACCGACACGGGCAAAGTGGGAAGCGTACTGAATCGAACCCGCATTCCAATCGGCTACGAACACCACATGAAGCTTGGCGGTGTCGGCTATGTCGAATTCGACATTCTCACCGAGCAACGCATCGCCGCTCGAGGTGACAATCAAGGTCGCATCACTTCCGGGGTGAACTCGAATCACGGTGTGCGCGGCTTTACCCGCAGCTCCCATAGCCAAGCGGTCGATGCGCAGTGGCTCTGCCGGTGTGCCGTCTATCTCGATAACCAAAACTTCCTGGGTGGAACTCCAGGCATTGGCAGCAAGGCGATCCTCAGGTAACCCAGCAACTCCCCGGGGGGATTCATCTGGCGTGATCCAGGAGTAGGTCATCTCGGCTGAGGGTGAGACCTCCAGGTCATAGCGTGAACCATCCAGGGGCTCGTCCATCAGTGGTCGTAATTTCGTTACGGGGCTAAGACGCCACTCGGGTTCGCGTCCGACCACCGCGGCAAAGTCATCGACATTGCCCGAAGAAAACCTCTCGGAACGGGTCTGGACCGGGACGAGGGAGTCCGCGCTGGAATAGTGCGGCTCTAGTGTTGCGGGGCCGCTCGGTGCACTCTTAGTCATTTAGCCGACAGAGCCTTCCATGTTCATTTCGATCAGCTTGTTGAGCTCAAGGGCATATTCCATAGGAAGCTCTCGAGCGATGGGTTCAATAAATCCGCGCACAATCATCGCCATGGCTTCATCCTCGGCAAGACCACGACTTTGGAGATAGAAAAGCTGCTCTTCACTCACGCGGGACACCGTGGCCTCATGCCCGAGCTGAACATCGTCGACTCGGATATCAATGGCCGGATAGGTGTCGCTGCGAGAAATCGTGTCGACCAAGAGTGCGTCACATCGCACTGTATTGGCCGAATGATGCGCATTGGCATCCATCCGCACTTCTCCGCGGTAACCGGCTCGGCCGCCACCACGAGCGATCGATTTCGACACGATCGAGGACGTCGTGTACGGAGCCATGTGAATCATCTTGGCTCCGGCATCCTGGTGTTGACCAGGACCCGCAAACGCTACGGAGAGGGTCTCACCCTTGGCTCGCTCCCCCACCAGGAACACGGAGGGGTACTTCATGGTGACTTTGGAGCCCAGGTTGCCATCAATCCACTCCATCGTGGCACCTTCGTGGGCGATAGCCCGCTTGGTAACGAGGTTGTAGACGTTGTTGGACCAGTTCTGAATGGTGGTGTATCGAACACGGGCATTCTTTTTGACGATGATTTCCACGACCGCAGAATGCAACGAGTCTGAGCTATAAATCGGTGCCGTACAGCCCTCGATGTAGTGCACGTAGCTGCCTTCGTCGGCGATGATGAGGGTGCGCTCAAACTGCCCCATGTTTTCCGTGTTAATGCGGAAGTACGCCTGCAAGGGGATTTCCACATGGACACCCGGTGGGACGTAGACGAAGGATCCACCCGACCACACGGCGGTGTTCAGAGCAGAAAACTTGTTATCGCCTGAGGGGATTACGGTGCCAAAGTACTCCTGGAAGATTTCAGGGTGCTCGCGCAGTGCCGTGTCGGTATCAAGAAACAGCACGCCCTGCTCTTCTAGGTCTTCGCGAATCTGGTGATAGACGACTTCAGATTCATACTGGGCTGCGACTCCGGCGACCAGGCGAGAACGCTCTGCTTCGGGAATTCCCAGGCGTTCATACGTGTTTCGGATTTCTTCAGGGAGGTCTTCCCAGGTTTGTGCTTGGCGCTCCGTAGAGCGAACAAAATACTTGATGTTGTCGAAGTCGATGCCGGAAAGATCGGCACCGAAGTTCGGCATGGGCTTTTTACCAAAGATTCCAAGCGCCTTGAGGCGCATGGTGAGCATCCATTCCGGCTCATTCTTGAGTTCCGAAATTTCACGGACGGTGTTTTCCGAGAGGCCGCGTTTAGCAATGGCTCCTGCGTTGTCTTCATCGTGCCAACCGAATTCGTAGTTGCCAAGACTCTCTAGCTCTGGTCTATCGAGTAGTACGTCAGACATCGTCGGTCCCATCCTTGCTCGTTGTGGGTTACCCAGGTTCAGCACTCGCCAGGCTTCGTCTTCTACACTCTCACGTACTAGCTCCAAAAGCGGTGTGAGAGCCTCGCTCGGTACCCCGGGCAGGCCTCTAGTCTATCGGCGAAGGCTCCTCTTCGAAAGGGATTAACCAGTGAATTCACTGTGGAATTGGCTTCCGGGCGTCATTGATCGTCGGATTCGAGTTGTGGCCTGGGCGTCGTTAGTGAGCCAGATCGTGATTATAGGTACCGGTGGTGCCGTGCGGTTGACGGGCTCTGGTTTGGGCTGTCCTACCTGGCCGCGGTGCACCGAGGACTCGCTTATTTCCACCCCGGAGATGGGTATTCACGGGATTATTGAGTTTGGCAACCGTTTGCTGACCTTTGTGCTGGCGATTATTGCCATCACGATGTTCGTTCTTCTCCTCAGGCTTCGTAAGGAACGGCCCGAGTTGTTTCGTCTCTCGATTCTGTTGGGACTTGGCATCCCCGGTCAGGCCATTATCGGTGGGGTGACGGTTCTGACCAACCTCAACCCCTACGTGGTCGGATTGCACTACGTCCTCTCTCTCGTCTTGGTTGTCCTTGCCTCAGTTCTGTTGTATCGGGTGCGGCGGGGGCCAAAGCGGGACTCCTGGGGTGTGCCTGTGGCGGTGCGAGGTCTCAGCGCAGCTCTGATGGGCGTATTGAGCATTTCGCTCGTAATGGGTGTGGTGACGACTGGTTCAGGTCCGCATGCGGGCGATGGTGGGGCTGCGCGCAATGGCCTTGATTCCTGGCTGCTTCAGCACTTCCACGCCTGGCCCTCCTATGTGGTGTTGGGCTTGATCATGACCTTGATAGCGATTACTCGCGCACCGGCGCTTGCTGGTGACACGTTGCGCAGAAGCATCACCGGAGCCGGAGCAGTAGCGCTGGTTCAGATTGGATTGGGGCTTTACCAAGCCAGAAACGGCCTGCCCGAGTGGTCGGTGGGCCTGCACATGGTTCTCGCTGCTGTTTTGTTGGCGCTGGTGTCCACGGCACTCTTATCGGGGCGTGAGGTACCTACCAAGGAAGCAGTGGATCGATTCCCACAGCCAGAAACAGCAACGTCAGGTAGGTAATGCTCGAATGGAAGACCCTCATCGGTGCTAAGTCTTCCCCGCGCAGGGCACGCTGATACAGGCGGTGGGATTCCACAATGAACCACCCTCCTGAACCCATGGCGACCACGGAATACAGCACACCCATGGGTGCGACCCCAATGAGCAACAGTGACGCTGCGACGGTGGCCCAGGCGTAGAGAACCACCTGCAGACCTACCAGCGGTGCTGATCGCACCACAGCCAGCATGGGTACCGACGCGTTGGCGTAATCTTCGCGGTAGCGCATCGACAGCGGCCAGTAATGCGGCGGTGTCCAGAGAAACACCACGAGGAAGAGGATCATCGGCTCCCAAGCGAGCGACCCGGTCACCGCGGCCCATCCGATCAGCACAGGAAAGCAACCCGCAATCCCGCCCCAGATGATGTTCTGCTCGCTCCGACGCTTGAGCCAGAGGGTGTAAATCACGACGTAGAAGCCGATGGCCCCGAGGGACAGTAGCGCTGCCAGTGGGGTGGTGAACACCCATAGCCACACCACCGAGCCGACACCTAACGTGGTGGCGAAAATCAAGGCGGCGAGCGGGCTCACCTCGCCCGTGACCAAGGGTCGCGACTGGGTCCGATTCATCAGGTGGTCAATGTCGCGATCGATCACCATGTTGAAGGCATTGGCACTTCCCGCACTCAATGCTCCACCCAGGACCGTGGCAATCACCAACCATGCGTGAGGCAGGCCACGCTCAGCAAGCACCATGACTGGAACCGTGGTGACGAGAAGAAGTTCAATAACCCTCGGTTTAGTCAGGGCAACGTAGGCCTTGACCACGGACCCTGTGCTGTGGGCAGGGGCCGCAGTGGCAGAAACGCTTGACGACATGGATTCCTTGCGATGAAAGACGTCGGTAGTCTACTGGCCCCGGTCCCGAGAATGGCTGAGAGCGTTTCGCCCCAGTCCCGGGCGAGGGCCTCGATATACTTGCCCTGGCTGGCGCTGGCTCGTGAGGTCCTCTGCCCGTCGTCGATGATTCGCGAGACGCTTAGAAAGAGTTGTAACAGCTATGGCTTCAGTTTTTGACGACCTGGACAGAAAAGCAGTTGATGTAGCCAGGGTCTTGGCCATTGACGCCGTGGAGAAGGTCGGAAACGGTCATCCTGGAACAGCCATGAGTCTCGCGCCCCTGGCGTATTTGCTCTACCAAAAGGTCATGCACGTGGATCCTATGGACCCTCAGTGGCTGGGTCGTGACCGCTTTATTCTTTCTGCTGGTCACTCATCATTGACCCAGTATGTTCAGCTCTACCTGGGCGGTTTAGGTCTGGAGCTTGAGGATCTCAAGGCGTTGAGGACCTGGGGTTCTCAGACCCCGGGACACCCGGAATACGGTCACACGGACCACATTGAAATCACCACTGGCCCGTTGGGTCAGGGCATTGCTTCCGCCACTGGATTTGCCTACGCCCAGCGTTTTGAGCGCGGGCTCTTCGATCCCACTGCGGCACCCGGGAGCTCCCCTTTTGACCACTTCATCTATGTTGTCGCGGGAGATGGTGACCTCCAAGAGGGTGTCAGCGCAGAAGCGGCGTCCCTAGCTGGGCATCAAGAACTGGGCAACCTCATCGTGTTCTATGACGCCAACCAGATTTCCATCGAAGGTGAAACGGACATCGCCTTCTCCGAAGACGTATCGGCACGTTATGAGTCCTATGGCTGGGATGTGCACACCGTAGATTTCGGCTCCCAAGATAACTACTCGGAGGACGTCGACGCGGTCATGGCAGCGATTTCTGCTGCGAAGAAAGAGACCGGAAAGCCCTCGCTCATCACCATCAAGACCGTCATTGGTTGGCCAGCGCCCACTAAGCAAAACACCGGCAAGATTCACGGTTCCGCCCTGGGTGGCGACGAAGTGGCGGGTGTGAAAAAGGTTCTGGGAATGAACCCCGAGGAGTCGTTTGTGGTCCCCACTGACGTGATTGAGCACACCAGGGGTCTGCGCGATCGCTCGAGTGAGCACCGGGCCGAGTGGAATCAACGCTTTGAGGCCTGGCAGGGCGCCAATCCCGAGGCAGCGGCGCTACTGGCACGCCTCCAGGCCCAGGAACTCCCCGATCTTGAATCGGTGCTGCCCAGTTTCGAGGGAGTGAGCTCGCTTTCTACCCGACAGGCGTCGGGAGACGTGATTAACGCGCTCGCGTCCGTATTGCCCGAAATGTGGGGTGGCTCTGCTGACCTGGCCGAGTCGAATCTCACCACGATTAAAGGTGCGCTCTCATTTGCGCCCAAGCACCACTCCACCTCCGATTGGAAGGCGTCTCCTGAGGGTCGTGTCCTGCACTTTGGTATTCGGGAACACGCGATGGGCGCCATTCTCAACGGAATTGCACTACACGGCCCTACCCGACCATTTGCGGGAACATTCCTGATTTTCAGTGACTATATGCGCCCTGCAGTGCGGCTTGCCGCCTTGATGGGGGTTCCCACTATTTACGTGTGGACCCATGATTCCATCGGCCTGGGTGAAGATGGACCCACCCATCAGCCGGTAGAGCAGCTAGCGACGCTACGTGCGATTCCGGGATTAGACATTGTTCGACCGGCCGATGCCCACGAGACCGCGTGGGCCTGGAAGACCATGATGGAGCGTCATAGCAATCCTGCGGGCATTGCCTTGACCCGCCAGGGTGTTCCCGTGTTGGAGCGCGGCGAGGGCGAAGCCTCCCGTGAGACACTCGCCCACGCTCGGCACACCGCACAGGGCGCGTATGTGTTGCAAGAGGGATCGGGCGATGCTCCTGAGGTCATTGTGATGGCCACGGGTTCTGAAGTCGCTCTGGCCTTAGAGGCGCGAACCGGACTCGAAGCAGCGGGTATTTCGACTCGGGTTGTCTCGGTGCCCTGTCTTGAATGGTTCGAAGAACAGTCAGAGGCCTATCGGGAATCAGTTCTCCCGGCCGCGATTCAGGCCAGGGTCTCTGTTGAGGCAGGTCTCTCGCTCAGTTGGCAGCGCTATGTGGGCGATGCCGGCGAATGCGTATCGCTGGAACACTTCGGTGCCTCCGCTGATGGCAACACGTTGTATCGCGAATTTGGCATTACCTCTCAGGCCGTCATAGATGCCGCCCACTCCTCGCTCGCTCGCACTCGAAAGGCATAGCCATGACCACCTCCCCCACAGCGGAATTGCAGAAACTCGGCGTCAGCATTTGGCTCGATGATCTCTCCAAAGACCGGTTGACAACGGGCTCGCTCCAAGGCCTCATGGACACCCACCACGTGGTGGGTGTGACCAGCAATCCGACGATCTTTGCGGGCTCCGTTGCCGGAAGCGATTCATATGCCAGCGACATCGCTGAGCTCACCAAAGCGGGCAGCTCACTCGAAGATGCCGTGTTCACGATTATGGTCTCCGATGTTCAGGGCGCGTGTGACGTGCTGGGCCCAGAATTCATCCGCTCGAAAGGAGTCGATGGTCGGGTCTCTCTCGAGGTTTCCCCGGAACTTGCTCACGACACCCAGGGCACAATTGATCAGGCTCTGAAGCTGTGGAAACAAGTCGGCAGAGAAAACCTGATGATCAAGATTCCCGCCACGCTCGCTGGCCTGCCCGCCATTACCGCGGTGGTGGCCGAGGGCATCAGTGTCAATGTGACCCTGATTTTTAGTCTGGAGCGCTATGCCCAGGTGATCGATGCCTACTGTGCAGGAATTGTGCTGGCCCAGGATCGAGGTTTCGAGATTTCCACTATCCACTCCGTGGCCTCCTTCTTCGTGTCCCGTGTGGATAGTGCGATAGACCCGTTGCTGGACGCGGTGGGCACCCCCGAGGCACAGTCCTTGAAGTCCTTAGCGGCGATTGCCAATGCCCGTTTGGCCTATGAGCTGTTCACCACCTCCCACGCGAGGCCTGAAATCGAGTCCATGGTCCGTTTGGGTATGAATCCCCAACGGCCCCTCTGGGCTTCGACGGGCGTGAAGGACCCCGCACTCCCCCAGGACTACTACGTCACGGAGCTCGCGGTCGCACAAACAGTCAACACCATGCCCGAAAAGACACTTCTGGCGACCGAGAAATCGGGAGTGATTCAGAAAGATAACGTCACCGGTTCTTATGACGAAGCCCGCTCAGTCGTGGAACGAATCCAGGCCCTGGGTATTTCTCTCACCGAAATCACCGATGCCCTCGAAAAAGAAGGCGTGGAGAAGTTCATTGTCTCGTGGAAGGAACTTCTTGCCACCGTGTCCACCGCCATGGAACAGGCTGCATGAGCCTCACCGTCTCCCTTACCGGCGAGCTCGCAGCACAATGCTCTCCGCTGATTTCACGTCTGGATAACGCCGGTTTCGCCAGCGCCCTTGCCAGCGGGGATGCCACCTTGTGGGGGCCTGAAGCGGTCCCTGAGGCCTCTATTCGTTTGGGCTGGGTCCAACCTCTGTCTCGATGGGAGCCCCTTGCCCGTGAGGTGGTGGCGCTGCGGGAAGAATTGGCCGGCCAGGGGATTACTCGGGTAGTGCTGTGTGGAATGGGTGGGTCCTCTCTAGGACCCGAGGTCATGGCGGCCCATGCAGGGGTCGAAATCGACATCGTGGATTCCACCCACCCTGATAGCCTCGTCCCCCTGCTGGTGGACACTCTGGCTCACACCACCATCGTGGTGTCCTCAAAATCCGGTGGCACCTTGGAAACAGATTCTGCGAGGCGTGCCTTCGAGGCGGCTTTAGCGACCCAAGGACTCGAACCACGTGACCACCTCGTCGTGGTCACCGACCCCGACTCGCCACTGCATCACCAGGCTATCGAGGCTGGCTACCGGGTTTTCCTCGGCGATCCCACGATCGGTGGGCGTTTCTCTGCGCTGAGTCCTTTTGGTCTAGTGCCCGCGGGCCTCGCGGGTGTCGACATCCTCGCTTTCCTGGAATCCGGTGAGGCAGCGAGGCTGGAATGCCTCAGCGAAGGCAGTGGTAATCCCGCTCTGATTCTGGGGAGCGCCATTGCGGTGGATAACCCGGTGGTCGACAAGTTGTTGTTATCTACGTGGGAGTCCGCGCCAGGCTTGGGCGACTGGATTGAACAGTTGGTTGCTGAGTCCACCGGTAAAGGTGGCCTGGGAATTCTTCCCGTTGTCGGGTGTGGTCTGAGCGACATTCCAGATGGACTCACCATCGGTGATGCTGGTTCCGGTGCGTCGGTGGAAGTATCCGGCGATCTTGCCGGGGCCATGATGCTGTGGGAGTGCGCGACGGCGGTGGCTTGTCATCTCCTCGGGGTGAATCCTTTTGATCAGCCCAATGTGGAAAGCGCGAAGGTTGCCGCGCGCGGCCTACTGGAGGCTCCCGATCCCACCCCGCGTGAAGAAATGCTCGCCGAGGGAATGAGTGTGTGGAGTAACCAACCAGGATTGGCTGAAGTAACCACAGCCATGGACGCTGCGAGCTTTGTCACGGACGCTCTGGGCGAGAAATCGTATCTGGCGTTGTGTATTTTTGGACCTCAATCACCCAAGTCACCCTGGTGGGGCGTGCGCGATGCCCTCGAGGCCGCCACGGGTAGACCGGTAACCCTGGGTTTTGGTCCCCGTTTTCTCCACTCCACGGGACAGCTCCACAAAGGCGGCCCAGCCGAGGGTGTCTTCTTGCAGGTGATAGAAAAACCTGAGCACACACTGGCGATTCCGGGGCGCGATTTTGACTTTGGTCAGCTTCTCCTGGCCCAGGCACACGGCGATGCCGACGTACTAGCGCAGAGCTCACAACCTGTGGTGAGCATCACCGTGGACGCTTCGGCTAAGGAGCGTCTTGTGAGGGCGTTGAAGAGCTAGATCCGACCCTTTTTGGTGCGCAACCGCTGCAGCGCATCCTCAAGAATCTGCTTAGATTCTTTGTCGGTTCGGCGTTCCTTCACATAGGCCAAGTGGGTTTTGTAAGGCTCGTTAATGGGCAAGCTAGGAGGATTAGCCTTGTCGCGTCCAGCGGGAAGACCGGTGGTGGGAGAGTCAATGGTTTCGGGAATGTCCTCTGGCTCAACCTGTGCCGAGAAATACCGAACCGTTTCGTTGCCCATGGCGTCCCAGTAGGAGACCGCGATGCGCTCTGCCTGGATGCCGCGGTCTTGCTCGCCCATGGGTCCAGAACCCACACGGGTCCCGCGAATTGCACTTCCACCTGATGCCACGAAGGTTGCTCCCTAAATATCGAAACGGGTAAAAAGACCAAGAATCACAATGCTGGAAACCCACACCAGGGCGACCACGATGGTGATGCGGTTAAGGTTGCGCTCGGCAACACCGGAAGAACCCAGGTTTGACGACACTCCACCGCCGAACATGTCCGAGAGTCCGCCACCGCGTCCGCGGTGAAGCAGAATCATGAGGGTTAAGAGGATGCTGGTGAGCGCTAAGAGCACTTGAAATACGACGCGCAGAATTTCCACAAAAACCTCCCGGTAACTAGACCACTATAGACGGTGTACTAGTTTTCCTGGTCCAGCGTGACGTGTTGCGGGAAACGAGCAATCGCTGAGAATTCATCCACGCTGAGGCTGGCACCCCCCACTAGGGCACCATCCACGTCGTCCTTCTTCATGAACCCGGCGATGTTGCCCGATTTCACGGAACCGCCATACAGAATCCGCGTGGAATCTGCGGCGGAGTCGCCGTGGAGTTCACGAATGACGTCCCGCAGAGCACGGGCAACATCCTGGGCCTGCGAGGACGTCGCTGCTTGGCCACTGCCAATCGCCCAAATGGGTTCATAGGCCACGACATAGGTATCGGTGGGCGCTAACGAGGCCAAGACCACCCTGAGTTGGTCGCAGGGAACTTTGCTCGCACCGTGCAGTTCGAGATCTTCCGCGCTCTCCCCCACACAGATAATGGGCACCAACGCATGCTTGATGGCGGCGTGGGTCTTCGCAGCGACCACCTCGTCGGTCTCACCATGATCAGCGCGTCGTTCCGAGTGCCCCGTGATGACGTACTCGCACTCGAGAGCGCGCAAGAACGCTCCGGAAATATCGCCAGTGTGCGCACCTTCGTCATGCATCGAGAGATCCTGCGCACCCAGGGCGAAGGGCAAGCTATCGGCGTTAATCAGCGTTTGGACCGAGCGCAGGTCGGTAAAGGGAGGGAATACTCCAATTTCCACCTCGTTGGCCTGATAATTTGCGTCTTTCAGCGCCCACGCGAGTTTCTGGACAAAGGCAATCGACTGCAAATGATCCAGGTTCATTTTCCAGTTACCAGCAATAAGCGGTCGTCTTAGGGTGTCCATCCGAGTATCTCCAATCCAGGAAGCGTTTTACCTTCAAGAAATTCCAAGCTCGCGCCACCGCCGGTGGAGATGTGACCGAACGCGTCATCTGAGAAACCTAGGATTCGAACCGCTGCCGCTGAGTCACCTCCGCCGACTACCGACAAACCCTGGACCGTGGTCAGAGCACTCGCCACCGCCTGTGTTCCGTGCGCAAAAGCGGGGAACTCGAACACACCCATAGGGCCATTCCAAAAGACAGTGTGAGATGCCGAAATCAACTCGGCGAACGTCCCGGCGCTGAGCGGCCCGATGTCTAAGCCCATCGCCTGGGCGCCGGCGGGGCCAGACTCCAGTTCGTCGACTCCCAACACCACGCTCTGGGCATCCGGGGAGAAGGATTCGGCCATCACGATATCCGTGGGCACCACGATGTCAACGCCGAGCTCACGAGCCCGGGCAAGGAAACCCACGACCGTCTCGATGCGGTCGGCCTCGAGAAGGCTGGCGCCCACTGCGTGGCCTTGGGCGGCTAAGACGGTGAAGACCATGCCACCGCCGATAAGAATGCGATCAACGCGAGGCAACAAAGCCTCAATCACGCCAAGTTTGTCCGAAACCTTCGACCCACCCAGCACCACGGTGTAAGGGCGCTGGGGGTGGTGCATCAGGGTAGTCGCCACCTCGACTTCTTTTTCCACCAACAATCCCGCAAAGCTGCTGGTGATACTCGGAAGCTCAAATACACTGGCTTGCTTGCGATGCACGACGCCAAAACCATCGACGACGGTGGCATCCACGTGTTCTGCCCACTCGGTTGCTAAGGAAAGCCGCTGCGCAGCCTCTGAAGACGTCTCTCGAGGGTCAAACCGCAGGTTCTCCAGCAGACACACTCCCCCGGGCAGAAGGCCTTCCAGGGCCTCCCATACGGCGTCGCCGGTCACACCGGGCAATAACGGAACATCTGTGCCCAAGAGTTCACTGACTCGGGCAGCTACCGGAGCAAGACTCAGGTGGGTGTCACCGGGACGGGTGGGTCGACCGAGGTGGCTACCGAGGACCACGGCCGCCCCCCTACTGGTAAGCCACTCCAGGGTGGGCAAAAATGCCCTAATCCGGCCGTCATCGGTAATCGTGGAACCATCGAGGGGAACGTTGGCGTCGACTCGGAGGAAAACCACCTGACCGTCGAGGTCAGAGGCATCAGTCAGTGTGCGTAGCGCCACCGATTAGAGACTTGCTGCCATGTAACCAGCGAGGTCCACCAGGCGGTTGGAGTAACCCCACTCGTTGTCGTACCAGGAGCTCATCTTGACCTGGTTGCCCAGCACACGAATCAATCCGGCATCGACCACCGAGGAATAGGGATCCCCGACAATGTCACTAGAAACCAAAGGCTCTTCGCTGTATCGAAGAATTCCTGCGAAGGGACCCTTGTCTGCTGCCTTCTTGAAGGCACTCTGGACCTCTTCCAAGGTGACCTCGCGAGATGCTTCGACGGTCAAATCAGTGATCGAACCGGTGGGTACGGGAACGCGAAGCGCAAAGCCGTCCAGCTTGCCTTTGAGCTGCGGTAAGACCAGACCAATCGCTTTAGCAGCACCTGTGGAGGTCGGGACAATGTTGATCCCGGCGGCGCGGGCCCTGCGGAGGTCACTGTGGGGACCATCTTGGAGATTCTGGTCGGCCGTGTACGCGTGCACTGTGGTCATCAGACCGCGTTCGATCCCGAATTCATCGTGGAAAACCTTGGCCATTGGGGCAAGGCAGTTGGTGGTGCACGACGCGTTGGAGACGATGTGGTGTGCAGCGGGATCGTAATCCTCGTGGTTGACACCCATCACGACGGTAATGTCCTCACCCGAAGCGGGAGCGGAAATAATGACCTTTTTGGCACCCGCATCGAGGTGGGCCCGGGCCTTGTCAGCATCCGTGAAGAAACCAGTGGATTCGATGACGATGTCCACGCCCAGCGACGCCCAGGGCAACTTGGCGGGGTCGCGCTCGGCATAGACCGTGATGGTCTTGCCATCAACGATGATCGCGCCGTCGCCGGCCTCCACGCTGACGGGCAAGCGTCCACCCACCGAGTCATATTTGAGCAAGTGAGCCAATGCTTTGGGGTCAGTGAGGTCGTTGACGGCCACGACATTGACGTCGTTGGAACCAGCTAACACTGCACGGAAGAAACTTCGTCCGATACGACCAAAACCATTAATGGCAACTGTGACCACAACTATCCCCTTATGTCCTCGTGTTGAAGAGTCTGAGCGGGTGTTCGCACCCGCAGCCACTCATATCGTCGCTACGAGATTAGCAGGGTTGACGCAGCACCCGAGCGTGCCGCGTCAAAGCGCTGGGACACATTCTCCCAATTCACGATGTTCCAGAAGGCTTGGACGTAGTCGGCCTTGACGTTTTGGTAGTCGAGGTAGAAAGCGTGCTCCCACATATCCAACTGGAGGATGGGAATAGTTCCCTGTGCGGTGTTGCCCTGCTGGTCAAACAGTTGTTGAATCACCAGCTGAGCGCCCACAGGGTCCCAGGCCAAGACGCCCCAACCAGAGCCCTGGATTCCCAGAGAAACCGCGTTGAAGTGGGCTTTGAAGGCATCAAAGGACCCAAAGAACTCTTGCAGGGCAGCCGCGACTTCACCCTCGGGTGTCCCCCCAGCTCCGGGTGCGAGATTGGTCCAGAAAATGGAGTGATTCACGTGACCGCCGAGGTGGAACGCGAGGTCCTTTTCGAGACGGTTGATGTTGGCAAAATTACCCGTGTCGCGGGCCTCAGCCATCGCAGCGAGGGCATTGTTTGCGCCATCCACATACGCTTTGTGGTGCTTGGAGTGGTGCAGTTCCATAATCCGCGCACTGATGTGGGGCTCCAGAGCCGAGTAGTCGTAGGGCAGATCGGGCAGGGTGTAGGTCGACATGGAATCCTCCAACAGGGCGATAGGTGTGTGCCTAGTCTAAACGCCCGCGTGACCTGGTCCTGTTAAAGCCCCTCGAGTTCATCAGGAACGCTATCGAGTGTGTTCGGAACTCCTAAGTCTTCCGCCTTCTTATCCGCCATCGCCAAGAGACGACGGATGCGACCGGCCACGGCGTCTTTGGTCAGGGGTGGATCAGCATGGTGTCCGAGCTCATCGAGGCTGGCATCGCGGAAACCCAGGCGCAGATTTCCCGCATAGAGCAGGTGCTCCGGGATGTCCTCGCCGAGAAGCTCCAGGGCTCGCTCGACTCGGGCGCAAGCAGCAACCGCAGCTTGGGCAGAGCGTCGCAGGTTGGCATCATCAAAATTCACCAGTCGGTTCGCTGTGGCTCGAACTTCGCGCCGCTCGCGCAGCTTTTCCCATTCCGCCACCGCGCCGGGGGCACCCATGGTGGTCAGAAGTTCACTGATTGCTTCCCCATCGCGCACCATGATGCGATGGGCCATCCGCACTTCGCGCGCCTTAGAAGCGATCCCAATGCGAGCGCCAATGCCCACCATGGCCATAGCTGCTTCGCCTGTGGGGGCAACGATTTCGATGGCTGCCGAGCGACCGGGTTCGCTAATGGAACCACTGGCCAAGAACGCCCCGCGCCAAATGGCCGCCAGATCGCCCATCGGTGAGGTGGTCAGCTTGTTGGGCAGACCTCGAACAGGCCGCTTTTTACTATCGAGAAGCCCTGTCTGACGGGCTAGTGTTTCTCCGCCTTGGCGCACCCGCACGACATACAACGGGTAGGTGCGGTTTCCCGAGGGCTGCATCACGGCGGCATCGGTCGCCATGCCAAAAATATCCCGAATATCGCGTCGCACACGCTTCGCGGTTTCTAGGTGATCCAGTTCCACTTCGACGGCAATATTGCCGCCGATGACATGTAATCCCCCCGCGAAACGCAGAATGGTGGAGAGTTCCGCCACTCGCTGGCTAGTCAAATCACTGACCGCGGAGACGAGTTCGTCTTTTACCGCAATGGTCAATGAGTGCATGTGGACCCTTACCCTATTCGCGCCCGAGATCTCGGTGTTTCACCGTGACCTGCAAGTCTTCCCTGGTGCTCAGTTTTTGGGCCAGTTGTTCGGCCATGGCGACTGAGCGGTGCTTGCCACCGGTACACCCTATCGCAAGGGTTGCATAGGTCTTATTTTCGCTGAGATAGCCCTTAAGCACGGTATCTAAAGCGGGTTCGAAATGCGTCATGAACTCCTGTGCCAAGGGGTTTCCGGTGACATAGTCCCCCACTGCTGCATCTCGGCCCGTGTGGGCGCGCAACGTCTCTTCCCAGTAGGGATTGGGGAGAAAACGCATATCCGCGACCATATCGACGTCGGAGGGAAGTCCGTACTTGAAACCAAAACTAATGATCGTGAGTTTGGTGGCGGTAGCCCCGGGTTCGCTATAAATTCCCGAGATCGCTGTGGAGAGCTGGTGGATATTCAACTCAGAGGTGTCGATTACTAAGTCGCAACGCTCACGAATTTCTTGCATCAGAGCGCGTTCTCTCTCGATCCCATCGAGCAGCGTTCCATCTTCCTGGAGGGGATGGGGGCGCCTCACCTGCTCAAATCGACGAACGAGCACGTCATTAGTGGAATCGAGAAACACCACCTGAACGTTGCTTTCTTGGGACAGCGCGACGATGACATCGGTGGCATCAGAAAAGAGGGACCCACCTCGGACATCCATCACGGCTGCCAGTCTGGGCATGCCATTGTCAGGATCTTCTGCCAAGTCAACCAGGGGGCGCAGCATCTGAGGCGGAAGGTTGTCCACCACATACCAGTCGTGGTCTTCCAGAGCATTAGCCGCGGTGGAGCGACCCGCTCCCGACATCCCTGTGACGATAAGGATTCTGGTCTCTGTGTTCACCGCGCGGCTTTCATTGTTGAGGGGACGCTGTGCCCATAGTAACGGGTGGGCTCGCTGGTGCCTGGAGAGACTCGTAGATCGTGGTCGCCATAATTTTTCCTACGCCAGGAACAGCCACCAAGTCTTCCAAGCTCGCCGCCTTCACCTTCGCCACCGACCCGAAATGCTTCAGCAGACGTGACGCTGAGGACTTTCCTACACCGGGAATGTCGAGAAGCTCGCTGCGCAGAGTTCGTTTTCGCGTGCTGCGCTGATAGGTGATGGCCACTCTGTGGGCTTCATCTCGAGCGCGCTGGAGCAGAAAGAGAGCTTCGCTATTTCGCGGCAGGATCACCGGGAATGATTCGTGGGGGCGCCAGACTTCCTCAAGCTTTTTCGCCAATCCACACACCGGAATGTCCACGCCACATTCCCTCAACGCTCGGTGGGCAGCGTTGACCTGGGGCAACCCGCCATCGACGACAATCAAACCGGGAGGGTAGGAGAAGCCTCGCGCCGATTCTGAAGTGTCTGAGTCAGCCAAAAGCCTCTGGACCCGTCGAGCAATCACCTGGTAAATCGCTTCGGTGTCATCGCGCACATCAACCATGGCGAATCGCCGGTAATGCTCCCGTCTTGGCAGGCCGTCTTCAAACACCACCATGGAGGCCACCGGGTTGTCTCCCCCCAGGTGAGACACGTCGAAGCACTCCATGCGAAGAGGAGCTTCCTCGAGCCCCAGAGCGGTCTGAATTTCCCCCAACGCGCGCGAGCGAGCCGAGGGGTCACTCGTGCGCTGCGAAAGATAGCTGGTGAGAGTTTGGCTCGCGTTAAGACCCACCGTTTGCGCGAGTTCGGCGAGCTCCCCACGTTTAGCGGTGCGGATCTTCACCAATCCCTTGTCCCCTGCTTCGTGGCGCACATCACTGAGTTGTTTCTCCCACACACCGGGTAGGGCCGGAAGCTCGGGAACAACGACCAACCGCGCGGGTGGACCGTCCTCAAACCCATCGCGAAGGAGCATTTCGACCAGGCTGATGCCCTCGTTATCCTCGGGAGTGTCAACGACGAATCCTTTAGCCGAGCGGATTCGACCACCACGGACCCGAAAGACGTGCGCAGCCGCAACCAGGGTGTCGCTTGCGAGACCGAAAATATCGGCATCAATATCGTCCGAGACGACCATGGTGTTCTTCATCAAAATCGTGTTGATGGCCTCTATTCGGTCACGAATACGACCTGCACGTTCAAACTCTAAAGCCTGGGCAGCAGCCTCCATGGACGAGGTCAACTCTGCTGCCACCTGGTCGTCGTGCCCCGACATAAAGGCGGCAAGTGAGACGGCGAGAGCTTTGTGCTCCTGCGGAGTCACCCTCTCAACACAGGGCGCGGCACACTTGCCGATATCCCCTAGAAGGCAGGGTCGCTGGGCGCGTTGTGCCTTCGCATACGCACTCGAGGAACACGAACGAACGGGGAATGCCTTCAATATCGTCGATAACGTGTCCCGTAGTGCTCCGGCGTTGGGAAAGGGACCAAAGTAGCGTGCACCCTTGATGCCTTTGCGCCTAGCCAGGAAAACCCGTGGGACGTCCTCAGCCAGGGTCAACACCAAATACGGGTAGGCCTTGTCATCGCGGAAACGGATATTGAACTCTGGCTGGAACTCCTTGATCCAGGAGTATTCCAACTGCAACGCCTGGCGCTCGGTCGGAACGACCGTCCAATCCACCGAGGCTGCATGGCCGATCATTCTGCGGGTGCGCTCGTGTAACGCCTCAGGTTTCTGGAAGTAGCTCGTCAACCGGGAGCGAAGCGCTTTGGCCTTTCCGACATAGATGACCCGCCCGCGAGCATCGAGAAAACGATAAACACCCGGTTGGGAGGGAATATCGGCGGTGCGAGGCTGCCAGGGATGACGCTGGGGCATAGGAAGCTACCCCATAACCTCAGCGAGGAAGGCCCCGGTATGAGAAGCCTTGTTCTTCGAAATCTTCTCTGGTGTTCCCTGCGCGACGACCAGGCCTCCTCCGGCACCACCTTCTGGGCCCAGGTCAATAACCCAATCCGCTGAGGAGATCACATCGAGGTTGTGCTCGATCACCACGACGGTGTTGCCCTTATCCGCAAGCCCCTGGAGCACGTCTAGCAATTTCTTGACATCGTGGAAGTGCAGGCCCGTCGTGGGTTCATCGAGCACGTAAATGGTGCGCCCCGTGGAGCGTTTCTGCAACTCAGTGGCGAGCTTGACGCGTTGCGCCTCGCCCCCGGAAAGGGTCGTAGCGGCTTGGCCTAGCCGGACGTAGCCAAGTCCAACGTCCACCAGCGTCTGGAGGTATCGGTGGATGGAGGAAATGGCTTCAAAGAACTCCGCCGCCTGGTCGATCGGCATATCCAGGACATCGGCAATCGTTTTGCCCTTGTAATGGACCTGGAGGGTTTCTCGGTTATAGCGGGCGCCATGACAGACTTCGCAATCGACGTAGACGTCGGGGAGGAAGTTCATCTCGATAGTGATCGTTCCATCACCGGAACAGTTCTCACACCGGCCACCCTTGACGTTGAAGCTAAATCGCCCCGGCTGGTATCCCCGCATTTTCGCTTCGGGAGTGTCGGAAAACAGGGTTCTGATTTTGTCGAAGACTCCTGTGTACGTCGCAGGATTACTGCGGGGGGTTCTGCCGATGGGTGCTTGGTCGACGTGGACAATCTTGTCGAGATGCTCGACACCTTTGATGCGGGTATGAAGCCCGGGAACATGGCGTGCCCCATTGAGGGTGTTAGCCAGCGAGCGATAGAGGATGTCATTGACCAGGGAGGATTTACCTGAACCACTCACGCCCGTCACCGCCACGAAAACACCCAGGGGAATATCGACGTCTATGTCGTGGAGATTATTTGCCTTGGCACCTTCGATACGAAGCTGTCGGGCTGTGTCCACGGTCCGTCGAGGTCGCTCGGTCACGACCTTCTCAGTGCGGTTCAAATAGCCGGCTGTGATCGAGCGCTTTTCTTTCAACAGGGAGGCGACACTGCCCGAGTGCACCACTTCCCCGCCATATTCGCCAGCGCCGGGACCAATATCGACGATCCAATCGGAGGTGTGGATGGTTTCTTCGTCATGCTCCACAACGATGAGAGTGTTGCCAAGGTCACGCAGCTTGATCAGGGTTTCGATAAGTCGGCGATTGTCTCGTTGGTGAAGTCCAATGCTTGGCTCATCGAGGACATAGAGCACACCGGTGAGACCAGAACCAATTTGTGTCGCTAAGCGAATGCGCTGAGCCTCTCCCCCGGAGAGAGAGCCCGCGGAACGGGACAGGCTGAGGTAGTTCAGGCCGACTTCCAACAAGAACTCCAAACGAGCGGAGATTTCTCGAAGAATCGGGGCAGCAATCGCTTCATCCCGGGAAGACAGGGTGAGTGAGGTCATGAAGGCATGGGCCTGCGCGAGGCTCATGTCCGCAACATCGGAAATCGAATGATCGGCGACGAGAACAGCCAAAATTTCGGGTTTCAACCGCTTACCGGCGCACGCGACACAGCGGGTTTCGCGGAGGTAGTCAGCGAAGCGCTGTTTGCTCCATTCGCTATCCGTTTCGTGATACTTGCGCTCGATATAGGGAATGACTCCCTCAAAACCGCTGGAGTACTTCACATCTCGACCGAATCGGTTGCGATATTTGACCGTCAGCTCAAAGTTGTTGCCCTCCAGGACGGCTGCCTGAATGTCCGCGGATAACTCTTCCCACGGTGTATCCAGAGAAAAGTCGAGTTCCTCCGCAAGGCTTGTGAGCAGATTCCGGAAATAGCCATAGAGGCCCTTGCCACCCTGCGTCCACGGCCGGATGGCACCCGCGGCGATACTGAGCTGGTGATCGCCAATCACCATGTTGGGATCTACCGACATGGTGAATCCCAGACCCGAACACTCGGGACACGCACCAAAGGGGGAATTAAAGGAAAACGTTCGGGGTTCGATTTCAGTCAGGGAGACGGTGCAGCCGGTCGGACAACTGAGTTTTTCGCTAAAGGTTTGGTACTCGTCGTCATCCACGGAGTGAACGCTCACCGTGCCATCGGAAAGTTTCAGGGCCGTCTCCAGAGAGTCTGTCAGTCGACCCAGGACGTCTGGTCCCATCACCAGGCGGTCCACAACCACCTCGATGTCATGCTTTTTAGTTTTGGCCAGCGCGGGAGCATCGCTGAGGGTCACGATTTCCCCGTCGATGCGGGCTCGGGCATAGCCCTGGGAATTGAGACTTCTCAAGAGGTCAACGAACTCACCTTTACGACCCGCCACGACCGGGGCGAGGACTTGAAAGCGCCACCCCTCCGAGTTCTTCATAATGGTGTCGGCAATGGTTTGAACGCTTTGGCGTTGAATCGGCTTTCCACACACGACACAGTGAGGAACACCAGTTCGCGCCCATAGCAACCGTAGGTAGTCATAAATCTCGGTAATGGTCCCCACGGTGGAACGGGGGTTACGGTTGGTGGATTTTTGGTCAATGGACACAGCGGGACTTAGTCCCTCGATCACGTCGACGTCCGGGCGATCTACCTGGCCCAGGAACTGGCGGGCATAGGCCGAGAGAGATTCGACGTAACGTCGCTGACCTTCGGCGAATATCGTGTCAAAAGCTAAAGACGACTTGCCTGACCCAGATAAGCCGGTGAACACCACCAAAGAATCCCGAGGAATCGTAACGTCAACGTTCTTGAGGTTGTGAACACGCGCACCCTTGACATGTAACACCGAATCACCGGTGGGAGTCTCAATAGGCACGAGCTCCAGTGTAGGCAGTGATGTCTGAGCGCAGGCCCAGGACGCCCCTACGCCGTGGCGTTACTCATTTCCCGAAGCTCACGTTTCAGTTCGTGCACTTCATCGCGTAGTTTCGCGGCCAATTCAAACTTGAGTTCGCCTGAGGCCTGCATCATTTGCTCGGTGATGGTGGCAATCAGGCTCGTTAGCTCTTCTTTCCCACCCCGAAGAGCCGGACGAACAAAGCCCTCCCCGGCACTGGGCGAAACTCCGGCAAGCAAAGCCTCCGAATCGGCTTTTTCCCGAGCAAGGACCGCGGTAATGTCGGCAATCTTTTTGCGCAGAGGTGTGGGACTGATGCCGTGTTCGGTGTTGTACGCCACCTGGCGCTCCCGGCGCCGGTCGGTTTCGGCAATCGCGTGGGCCATCGATTTGGTCACGCGGGAGGCATACATGTGCACTTCCCCCGAGACGTTACGCGCGGCTCGCCCGATGGTTTGAATCAACGAGGTACTTGAGCGCAAAAAGCCCTCTTTATCGGCATCCAAAATCGCCACCAGGGACACCTCGGGCAAGTCCAGACCTTCTCGCAGCAGATTAATTCCCACCAGGACATCAAAGACTCCGGCTCGAAGCTCCGTGAGAAGTTCGACCCGTCGCAGTGTGTCGACGTCTGAATGCAAATAGCGGACTTTCACACCGGCATCATCGAGGTAATCGGTGAGATCCTCGGACATCTTCTTGGTCAAGGTGGTCACCAAGACGCGCTCTTTGCGCTCAACCCGAAGCCGGATCTCTTCGAGTAAGTCATCGATTTGACCCTCGACGGGCTTCAGGACAATTTTGGGGTCCACCAGTCCGGTAGGCCGGATAATCTGCTCCACCACACCATCGGCCATACCGAGCTCGTAGGGGCCAGGGGTAGCCGAGAGATAGAGTTTCTGGCCCGACCTCTCGAGGAACTCATCAAACCTCAGAGGCCGGTTGTCCATGGCGCTGGGTAAACGGAAACCGTGTTCGACCAGGGTTCTCTTGCGAGACGCATCGCCCTCATACATCCCGCCAATTTGGGGAACCGTGACGTGGGATTCGTCAATGACAGTGAGGAAGTCCTCGGGGAAGTAATCCAGGAGACAGCTGGGAGCCTCACCGGGTTCCCGACCATCGATGTGGCGCGAATAGTTTTCAATACCAGAGCAGAAGCCCAGCTGCTCCATCATTTCGATGTCATAACTGGTGCGCATCCGGATGCGTTGGGCCTCCAGAAGCTTGTTGGCCTTTTCTAGCTCCGACCCGCGTTGCTCGAGCTCCAGGCGAATAGCCCCCACCGCTCGTTTCATCACCTCGGGCGACGCTGCATAGTGCGTGGCGGGAAAGACACTGAGAGTCTCTTCCTGGCTGAGGGTTTCCCCGGTGAGTGGATGCAGGGTACTCAGTGATTCAATTTCGTCGCCAAACATCGAAATGCGCAGCGCGAGTTCCTCATAGACGGGAATAATCTCGATGGTGTCCCCGCGCACTCGGAAGGTTCCGCGCTCAAAGGCCACGTCGTTTCGCTCGTACTGCATCTGGACGAAAGCGTGAATCAACGCTTCACGAGAAATCTTCTGTCCGACCTGAAGCGCAATCATCGCCTCGAAATAATCCTCAGGCGCTCCCAAACCATAAATGCAGGACACTGTCGAGACCACAACAACATCACGCCTACTCAGCAGTGAGTTCGTGGTGGAGTGACGGAGTCTCTCCACCTCAGCATTGACCGAGCTGTCTTTTTCGATGAACGTATCGGTTTGGGGAACATACGCCTCTGGTTGGTAGTAGTCGTAATAGGACACAAAATATTCCACCGCGTTGTGGGGCAACATCTCTCGCAACTCCGTGGCCAACTGGGCGGCGAGGGTCTTGTTGTGGGCGAGGACCAGTGCGGGTCGCTGAAGTCGCTCAATCAGCCAGGCCGTCGTCGCGGATTTTCCCGTGCCGGTTGCTCCCAACAACACCACATCAGATTCACCGGCCCTGATGCGCGATTCGAGCTGATCCAGAGCCTTGGGCTGATCGCCGCTGGGGGTGTACTCACTCACCACCTCGAAGGGCCGAAAAGCGCGAGTAGCGTCCATGAAGCTAGCCTAGGAGGCCTTTCTCGGAAACGACCGAGCAACCGTATCGAGGCGATCGGGCCACGCTCGTTCCAATTCCTCACACAATTCACGGGCCGCCGCGCGAGTGTCCTCAATGCTCCGGGAGGAATCCAGCACCACATCAGCCAGAGCAAGGCGTTGCTCGTCACTGGCCTGGGAATCCACGCGCGCTTGAGCCGCTTCTGGGTCCAAACCACGAAAATGCACTAAGCGGGAGACCCGCTCCTCGGCTGGCGTATGCACGACGACCACAAGATCAAACTCCGAGGGCGACCTGGCTTCTGCCAGGAGCGGGACGTCATAAATCACCAGGGCGTTGGGGTCTGTGCGTTG